>PGYH01000032.1 GCA_002839575.1 Methanomicrobiales archaeon HGW-Methanomicrobiales-6 | reverse complement strand
GCCCGGTCGCGAGGATCAGGATAAAGACGATGGCGTACACGCTGAACGCCGCCCCGATACCGACGAAACTGGCCACAATCCCGGCGATGATGACGGTCCGGGCCGAGCAGGGGACCATCGTGACCAGGAACGAGGCAATGATCCGCTCCCGCCGGGAGCGCAGGAGCCGGATGCTCATGATAGCCGGCACGTTGCACCCGAACGCAAGGGTGAGGGGGATGACCGCCCCGCCGTGCATCCCGACCCGGTGCATCGCGTTGTCGGCGAGGAAGGCCGCCCGGGTCATGTACCCGGAGTCTTCGAGGACGGAGATGATGATATAGAAGAGGAAGACGTACGGGAACGCTATCCCGAGGCCTGCCTGGAGCGCGAGCAGGATGGCTCTCCCCAGTTCTTCGGCGAGCGGAGGGAGCCCGAGCGCGATGAACGGCTGCATCGCGTATACCTCGAAGAACTCCACGATCAGCCCCTCGAGGAACGAGCCTGCGATAAAGACAAAGAGGAGCATCCCGATCAGGATACCGAGCAGGATCGGCATTCCCGGAATCATCCGTGTCAGGATGCTGTCCGGGTCGGTCTGGGGGGGCTCTGTCTCCTCTTTTATGGTGAGATCGGCGATTTTGTGGGCGAAGTTGTGCCGGTTGGCCGCGATGATCTGGGCGACCGTCATCCGGTGCCGGGACTCGATCTCATCGGAGATCGTCCGCGCCGCCTCGAGCTGTTCCGGGTTATCGCCGAACCCGAGAAGCGCACGGACGCTCTCCTTCCGGTCGGCATCGAACATCTTCCCGAGGCTCCGGACGGCCGCCTCGATGTGGTGGTCGTACGGGATCTCGACCATCGACGGGCTCGAGGCAGCAAGAGCAGCCGGGATGATCCGGTCGATGTTCTTCCCCTGCGACGCCGCCGTCAGGATCACCTCGACACCGAGAAGGTCCTGGATCGGGCTGGGATCGATCTCAAGTCCCCGTTTTGCGGCCTCGTCGGCCATGTTGAGCACAACAACCATCGGGAGGCCGTACTCCGCCACCTGGAGGAGCAGGTAGAGGTTGCGTTCCAGGCGCGTGACGTTCACCACCACGATGACCGCATCGACGTCTTGCTGCTCCAGGAACCGGCGAACCAGGGTTTCTTCGTCTGAATGTCCTTCCAGCGAGTAGACGCCGGGCAGGTCCACGAGTTCGATGATCTCGCGCTGGAAACAGGTGTTGCCCCGTTGCAACTCGACGGTGGTTCCGGGGTAGTTGCTCACCTCCACCCCGAGGCCGGTGAGCTGGTTGAAGATCAGAGATTTACCCACAGTGGGGTTGCCGATCAGCGCAACCTTCATGGACACGACTCCACGATGATCGATCTCGCGATCTCGGGGCTGATGGCGATATCACACCCCTTCACCCTGACGACGACCGACTGGTTCGGGAGTTTGCGCCGGATCTGCACGATCTCGCCGGGGAAGATGCCGAGATCGAGCAGTCTCCGGTGCCGCCGGGGGCCGCGCATCATCGCCACCCGGACGGTATCGCCTTCCTTGCAGTCGAGCAGCGTGCAGTCCCACCCCCGGCAGCGTCCCAACCGCCCCGGCGGGGACCGGGCGCCGTCCATGTAGGAGGAGAGCCGGTCAATGGTCTCGTCGGATATCCCGTGCTCGAGCGTGCAGGCCTCCTTGTTCGCCGCATCCGCATCGACGCCGAGCATCTCCGTCAAAAAACACTGCAGGACATGGTGTTTCCGGGCCACCTGTGACGCCACCGACAAACCCTTCCCGGTCAGCCGGACGGCGTCGCCATCTGTCCGCTCCAGGTAGCCTTCTTCGACCAGGGAGGCGATGGTCGTCCCGGCGACCTCCTTCCCGGAATCGAGGGCCGCCGCTATTTCATCCAGTGTCGCCGACCGCTCGCCGTTTTCCGTGATCGTGAGGATTGCTTCAAGATAATCCTCAAGCGTGGAAGGAAGCATGCTACAATTTCTTTTACTTCTACAAGTTTATGAATTTGGGTAGTGCTATCGGGATCAGAGCGCGATACGGGGAGAGGTGTGCCATGTCGTGGCAGGGACTGAGATTCCTGCCGGCGTCGCGAGCGGTGGGCATCCTGCAGATGCACCCGACAAGCATCAAGGCCTATATGCTTTTGAGGCTGATCGGTGATCATGGAGACCCCGGGAAGGCAGGCCACGAACAGGGATATTGCCGGACGGCTCGCGTTCATGAGCCGTCTGCTCGGGATCACGGGGGCGGACCGGTACCGGATCGCCGCCTACGAGCGGGCGGCGCGGCAGATCGACCGCCTCTCCTTCCCGGTCGCCGGACTCGGTAAAGAGGAACTTACCCGCATCCCGGGGATAGGAGAACGGATTGCCGGACAGATCCACGAGATCGCCGCCACCGGGACGTTCGGGGAACTAAAAGACCTGCAGGCAGCCATCCCCGGATCGGTCGTCGAACTGCTCGATGTACCCGGGATGGGCCCCCGGACCCTGCACGTCCTCTATAAGAGGCTCGGCATCCAGTCTCTGGATGACCTGGAGCAGGCAGTGAAGGGCCACCGGATCAGGGCGCTTCCCGGGTTCGGCGCAAAGAAGGAGACGGCGATCAGCAGGGGCATCAGGCAGTTCCGCCAGAGGTCGGACCGGATGACCCGCCCACAGGCTGACGGTGTGCTCGCGAGCGTTGCAGCGCTCTTTATGGACGGAGAATGCGTGGCCGCAGGGAGTTACCGACGGGGGTCGAGTACCATCGGCAGGCTTGAGATCGTCGCCGCCGGGGACCGGGACGCCCTCGCAGACCACCTATCCTCCGCCGGTGCAGTCACCCGCGAGAGCGCTGAACGGATCTCGCTCTCGGTTGCCGGCGCCGAAGTGAACGTCCGGTTCACCGAAACCGGCCGGTGCGGCACCGCGCTCCTCTGCGCCACCGGCTCTCGCGGGTTCCTGGCCCGGCTCGACGAGGTGGCGCTCGCACGGGGTTACCGTCTCGGGCCCGATGGTCTCCAGGACACTTCAAACGGCCGGCTGCACACGTTTTCGAGCGAGGAGGAGGTCTTTTCGTTCCTCGGGATGGCGGCAATTCCGCCGGAGTTGCGTGAAGACCGGGGCGAGATCGACCTCGCCCTCCAGAACGCTCTCCCCGACCTTGTCGATCTATCCGACGTGCGGGGAGACCTCCACACCCATACCACCTGGAGCGACGGCCGCCAGTCGCTCGATGACGTAGCAGCGGCAGGAGACGCCTGTGGCTACGAGTACATCGTGATCACCGACCACTCTTCAAGGGTGAGACCTGAAGCCCTTGCAAAGCAGCAGGCCGAGATCGAGCGCGTTAACCGGCGGCACACCTGCAGGCTCCTTGCCGGAAGCGAGGTGGATATCAAAAGCGACGGCACGCTCGGGTATGAAAACAGGGTCCTTGCCGACCTCGACCTGGTGATCGCATCGGTCCACTCGGGGTTCTCCCAGGACCAGGATGTCCTGACACGGCGCATCCTCACCGCAATGGAGAACGAGCACGTCGATATCGTCGGCCACCCCACCGGACGCCTGATCGGCCGCAGACCGGCGTATGCCGTCGACCTTCTCCGCGTCATGAAGCATGCAGCTGAGACGGGGACCGCCCTTGAGATCAACGCGTCGCCCCACCGCCTCGACCTTGAGGATATTTATATCTGGCACGCGAAAAAAGAAGGAGTGAAACTGGCCGCAGGAACTGATGCCCACAGAAGTGGCGAATTTGCAAATATGCGTTACGGTATTTTACTGGCACGCCGGGGCTGGTGTACCCCGGATGACATCATAAATACCCTCTCCCTATCCGCGCTGCTGGAGTGGGCGTCATGATCTACCGGCTCTACGAGAAGATCCTCCTCCGCGACCTCCGCACGCTCCCCGAGCACATCTGCTTCATGATCACCGAGCAGGATATGCTCGATGCCCCGGACAACCTCTTCCTTACCGCCCAGTGGTGCCATGAACTCGGGATCGGCAGTGCCATGTTCCACATCAGCACCGCCGATCCGGCCCGGCTGGAACGGTGCCTCCCGATGATCCGCACGGTCTCCTCGATCGCGCGCCTGACCCTGCACTACCGGGACGAAAAGGAGGTCAGCGGCGAAGGCATGGACGTGACGGTGGCGATCGGCAAAAGCGGCCGGGAGGAGATCGCCGGCTGCGTGAGAAGGATGGCTGAGGACGGCGTGAACCCGGAATCGGTCGACGAAGATCTGCTAGAGTCGTACCTCACCTTCAACTACGAGCCGGACCTCGTCATCAAGACGGGCGGCGACCACCTGACCGACTTCCTCATCTGGCAGTCGGTCTACTCCGAACTCTTCTTCCTCGACGTCAACTGGGCCCTGCTCCGGAAAGTGGATTTTCTGCGAGCGCTCCGGGACTTCCAGTCAAGGGCGCGCCGGTTCGGACGGTAACGCTTCGCGATTCGGACCTGTAGTGCTCATGCTCCTGCCCTTCGGCCAGTCGCACTTCGCGTGAAGCCACGTCGGCGTGGAGGTAACCCTCACGCCCGCCGGTCCGTACGCTCCTTAAGCAGCATGCGCTGGTCGTAGACCCGCATTGCCCGCAAAAGATCGATCTTCCTGAACGCCGGCCAGTAGGGGGCGCAGAAGTAGACGGCTGACTCGTGGCCGTTCGCGAGCCAGGGGAGGAAGTTGGACGTCCGGTAGTCGTTGCCGGTGCGGATGATCAGGTCGACGGGAGGTATGGGCGCTCCCCGGTGAAGGTGGGCTTCAACGGTCGCGGGGTCGATCGCCGCGGGATTGATGGCCCCCCGCTTGACCCCTTCGAGGATGGAACGGGCGGCGTGCACGATCTCGTTCCGACCGCCGTAGGCGAGCGCGACGTTGATGTAGTAATCAGCATACTCCTGCGTCGCCTTCTCCGCCGCATCGATCGTCGCGAGGAGGTCGTCGGGGAGGAGAGACCGGTCACCGATCATCTGCACCCGGATATGGTTCCGGTGCACCCGCTCGTCTTTGAGGATCGCGCGGAACTTCTCCTGGAAGAGCGCAAAAAGCGACGTGAGCTCCTCCCTATCCCTCCGGAAGTTCTCGGTGGAGAAGGTGTAGAGCGTGGTGTATCGCACGCCGAGATCGCACGCCCAGTCGAGGAACTCCTCTGTGGTGTCCGCCCCGCGCCGGTGCCCGAACGCTGTTTCGAGCCCCTGGTTCCGGGCAAACCGGCGGTTTCCATCCTGGATCACCGCAACGTGCCGGGGGATGTGCTTCACCTGCCACTGCAGGTAACGCTCGTAGAGAGGCTCAATCCTCGATCGCAGCATCAGAGTGGCGTCACCTCGACCACCATGCCACCGTTCGGGTAGCGTTCGACGACATACTTCTTACCCGGCAGCCCGGTGCCGTGCTCGGCAAGCACCCACCACGCCATCTCGATCCTTCCGTCACAGACCGCATACTCATCCTCGTCAAACCCCTCCAGGAACGCATCGACAGGGCCCGCCGCCTCAAGCACCCCATACACGACCGTCCCGTCATCCGTCACCTCTTCGAACGGACGCGCAGTATTGGCAGCGATCCGTTTTAATCGTTCCCGTAGCTGGACCGAGTCCTTGAAGGCCGACGAGCAGAAGTGCACTTTAGGATCGAGAGAGAGTTTCTCCGCCCACTGACGGGCGCCCAGCACGGCGTTATGCACCCCGTCCTCGGGCTCGAGCCCGCGTTTGCGCATGGCATCGGCACAGGTCTCCCCCCACTCCAGCTCGTTGATGTTGAGGAAATCGAGAAGCGGGAGGGCTGCGGCAAGGTTCTCGATTCCCGGGAGCGCCGGCACCTCGATGCCTATCAGAAAGCCCATGTTCCGGGCGAGGACGGCAGAGCGGGCGAAGTCGGTCTCGAGGATGCATGGCCAGGACTCGTGAGGAGGGTGCAGCCGGATCTCGTCGACCAGCCCCTGCAGGCGCCGGAGCATGGGTTCGTCCGGCGCAAGGCCGGTGTAGAGGTGGATCTGGTGGTCCGGGCCGAAGTGCTCCTTGAGAGCAGTCGCGTACTCCACCACCCGGTCGGGTTCGAGCAGCGGCTCGCCGCCGGTGATGCCGGTCCCGAGAGCGCTCATGCTCTCCGCCACTTCGATGGCCTCGAACGGCGACGAGACTTTCCGTTCATTTGCAAACACTACGTCCCGGCCTTTCCGCTCGCGCGAGAGCGGGCAGTACCAGCAGGCGCGATGACACCGGCCGGTCACGAAGAGGACCATCTTTGCTCCCTGTTGGCAGAGGACGCATCCCGGAGAGAGGAACCGCCCGCCGGAGGGTATCCCCGACTCCTGTGGCATATTGTAGTATATATGGGCAGGCAGAGGTGAAAAGGTTTGATGGTGCGGAGAAGAGAGGCAAAGAGGCTCAGCACGGACAGGAGGGCGGCAGATATCCACCGGTTTTGGGTTTTCCCGGCGGAACGCCGATGATGGAGAACAATAGGTACATATAGCCACTGCACAGAGAATTATCTTAACTATGCCGTCCTCCGCACGTGACGACGGCCTCTCGGAGGTTGTTGGTTTCGTTCTGCTCCTCGCCGTGATCGTTGTAGCGCTCTCGCTGTACCAGGTCTACGGCGTGCCGGCGGTCGGGCGCGAGAACGAGATCGCGCACATGAACCAGGTGAAGGACCGGTTCGTGGATTATAAGATCGCTCTCGACTCGCTGTGGGTGAACAATAGGCACGGGGTGCTCCTCTCGACGGCCTTCGACCTCGGCACGGGTGCGCCGGCGACCGCAGGCAGCGCCTTCTCGCTTCCCATCCTCAACCCCGCGGGGTCGGGGGGAACGGTCTCGGTGAAGAGCGGCGGGGCCAGTCTGACGATTGAGCCCGCAGGGGAAACACCGGTGACCATCCCCCTCGGCAACCTCACCTACCGGTCCTCGAACAACTACTGGGTGGACCAGACCTGGACCTACCAGATGGGCGCGGTCTTCCTCTCCCAGGAGGAGGGGGCGACGGTGCGGGTCGGGCCACCTCTATCGATCTATAACAACAACGGCACAGCCTCGGTCTCCATCACACCCGTGAACATCACGGGATCGGCCTCCCTCTCCGGTTCCGGGCCGGTGCGGATCGAAACAAGGCTGCGTAACATGACGGCCTATCCGGGCCTCACAGGAGAATTTACCGGGGTAAACATCTCGATCGAAGCGGATGATGAGGGGCATGCACGGGCGTGGGAGAGAGCGTTCAGGGAGGCAGTACGGCGCGACGGGATCAACTCGTCGTGGTATGATGTCGGCGGGGCCTCAAAAACGGCATACCTGAACATCAAAGGCCCATATCCCGATGTCACCAACACCACACCGGACGTCAGCCTCAGTACCATCCGGGCGGACTATCGGGTGAGCATCACGTCCGCGGCATCGTTGATCGAGTGAGGCAAAAATGATGAGAGCGATAGACGAAAAAGCAGTCTCCGAGGTGATCGGGGTCGTCCTCCTAATATCAGTGACGGTGCTTGGAGTGGCGATCGTGGCAGTGACATTCCTCTCCCAGCCAGCGCCCTCCGAGATCCCGCATGTGAGCGTGGTGGCGGGGGCGACGAACACCACCTTCGTCCTCTCCCACGAGGGCGGCGATGCCCTTGCTAAAGGGAGTTACCGGATCTACGTGGACAACGGGAGCGGGCTTGAGGACAGGACCGACGAGTTCATCCTCACCGGCGGCAACGTATGGTCGATAGGTAAGAATCTCACATATACAGGTACGGGCACGCCCCAAAGGGTCGTCATCTCAGCCATCAGCTTGGACGGCGGGGAGACGATGATCGCCGAGCTGGCACATGTGGCCGATATGGTGGATGCCGGAGGGTACGTGGATACGGGAGGGTCGGGGTTGGGAGCGGATCCTGAACTGGAGCCGGATCCAGAGGAGATCTCCTTCATTGATTATGTCATCAATGGGAGCGTCTTTGTCTATGGTACCGCTCTCAAATACAGCGGAGATACTGTCACCGGCCCAGGGGCAACGGTTATCATTACCGGAAATCTGAACTTGACCACCTTCAACGAGGGTGCTTCCATCGCCGTATCACAGATCTACATTGACGGTGATGTTACTCTCGGCCCGGGGAGTGCAACTCTGGGGTCATCAACCGATCCCGGGTACATATACATCAATGGAAACCTGACGATCCATACAGGCCGCAGAGACATCTATGGCAATGTATACGTTAACGGTAGTTGTGACTTGGAGGGTGTCAACATGTACAATAATGTGTATGTCAACGGGGATCTTACGCTACGGAGGGAAGATACCGGTATTGTGGACGATGCACGCATCTATTACACCGGCACGCTCACCGCGCTCAACAACGTCAACGATAGTACACTCGCAAAGTGTATTCACCAGCCAACTGTGCCGGGATTCACCATGCCGGACCTGGAAATCCCCTCTGTGAAGTCCGCTGACTGGTATGCAGTAAGAGGCTATGTCTCGGATGGGATCCTAGCAGACGGCGTGAAGATATTTGCAGACAGTTACACCTCCACAACCGGGAACTCCGCAAATAATGTCATCATTATCGCAAGTGACGGCGACATCTCAATCACGGCCGGGTGGAGCCCCATAACCGGCGTCTTCTTTGCCCCCAAAGGGAAGGTGACCTTCGATGGGGGTACCCTTGAGGGAGTCGTCATCGCCCGCGACGGGTTCTTTGCCCCACGCGTTGGATCGACGGTCACCTTCAGAAATATCAAGGAGTACATCAGTGACCCCGGCGACTACCCGTTCTGAGTAGATACGAAACCCGGACACAACCAGTATGAGATCCGACGCCGCCACCTCCGACCTCGTCGCCGTCATGGCGCTCATCGCCGTCTTCGTGACGGCGGCAGCGATAGCCGGGGTGACGCTCCTCTCCTACCCGCCGGGAGACGCGGCGCCCGCGATGCTCATCCGCAACGAGACCGATCCTGATGGGACCGTCTACCTCTACCACGACGGCGGCGACCCTCTCGAACGGGAGCGCTTCGCGATCCGCGTCGACGGTGTCGACCGAACGGATGACGTCATCCTCATCAATGCATCAGGCATCGAATACGCGCCCGGTACCTGGACAACGTGGAAAACCGGGGAGGCCCTCGTGCTCGATGATGGCATGTTTGATGCTGATAATCCCTGGATCCAGATCATCGGAGAGGGCGTGGGCCGCACCGGGAGCGACTGGCTCCTCCACGATATAGGAGAGGGTACGCCTACACCAACACAGACCCCAACGCCTACACCAACACTGACCCCAACGCCTACACCAACACTGACCCCAACGCCTACACCAACACAGACCCCAACGCCTACACCAACACTGACCCCAACGCCCACACCAACACTGACCCCAACGCCCACACCAACACTGACCCCAACGCCTACACCAACACTGACCCCAACGCCTACACCGGTGCCCCTTGTCGCGGACTTCACCGCTAACGTCACCTCCGGCCCCGCACCGCTCACCGTCGCGTTCACCGATACATCCACAGGAGGGCCGACCTCATGGCTCTGGGACTTCGGGGACGGCAACACGTCGACCGTGCAGAACCCGGTCCACACCTACGAGAGCCCCGGCAACTACTCCGTGACGTTGACCGTGAGCAACGCCTTCGGGACGAGCACCCTTACGAAACCGGACTATATCCGGGTTACGAAGTCCTTCATCAACTTCATCATCGACGAGAACGTCGTCATCTACGGCAACGCTCTCACATTCAAGGGTGATAGTGTCGACGGCCCGGGCGCAACGATTGTAATCACCGAAGGGCTGGATACGAGCGACTTCAACGAAGGTGCCTCCATCGCCGTATCGGACATCTACATCGATGGCGACGTTACCCTCGATGGCGGGAGCGCCGGCCTCGGGTCGCCAGAAGATCCCGGGTCCATCTACGTCAACGGGAACCTCGAATTATGGGTGGGAACAAGGGACATCTACGGCGACGTCTACGTCGCCGGCAACTTCGACCTGAAAGACGCACGGATCCACGATGATGTCTACGTCGACGGAGATCTCACGCTGGACTGGACCCCCGGGCTTGCAGACGATGCACGCATTTACTACACAGGTACGTTCACACATCCCCCAACGATGAGCCAGACGATTCTGGACAAGTGCATCCATCAGGCAACGGTGCCGGGATTCACCATGCCAGACCAGGAGCTACCCACCACGAAACCCGCTGACTGGTATGCATCAAAAGGGTATGTCTCAGGCGGAGAACTGACGAGCAACCTGAAGGTATTTGCCGACAGTTACGCCTCCACACCCTGGAGGCCCACCGCAACCGATGTCGTCATCATCGCACGCACCGGCGATATAACCATAACAGGGATGGGAGGGAGCAGTGTAACCGGCGTCTTCTTCGCCCCCAACGGGAAGATAACGTTTAGCGGTGCCGCACTTGAGGGAGTCGCCATCGCCCGCGACGGGTTCTTCGTCGAGAGCGGCGGAACGACGGTCACCTTCAGGAACCTTGAGGAGTATATCGCCGATCCTGCGGACTACCCGTTCTGAAGGATAACAACAGGGCCGGACACAGGCCCGATCCCCCTGTTCCGGCATCCGCCCTGGAACCGCGTGGTTATAGGTGCCGGCGATCGTACGCAGCCGCGCCGTGGGAGAGATTGTCAGGGTGGGCACCGGTTCAGTGCTTTATGGGCACCGACCTCCAAAAGGGGCAGACATGGCCAGGATAGAAAAGGTGGGGACAAGACACTCCGCGGTCGCCCCAAAAACGGGTCTACACCAGGCCGTCCGGCCCCCTCACCCTCCCCTCGTCCACCAACTCCGTGTAGTCGTCGAACCAGTAAGCCTCCGGGTTGCTTTTGTAGACCATGAACCGCCCCCGGTCCGCCGGGTCTGCCGCCTGGTTGAATTTGAAATACGTGTATCTGTCGGTCTTCCCGAGAACCTCGATCTTCCCCGTCGCATGGGATATCACGAACCGGGCCCGCTTCGCAAGTCCTGAACAGATCGTCCGGGCCTGCTCGAAGATCCGGTAAGACTCCTCCACCGGCACCGCAAACGTCCGGTTGCCGACCGTAGGACGGCACTGGAAGACATAGTAGGGACTCGCACCGATGAACGAGAGTTTATCGAAGAGCGACGCAAGCACCTCCGGGTCGTCGTTGATGCCGCGGATCAGGGGCGTCTGGTTCATGACGACCGCTCCGGCTTCCTGCAGGAGAGCGACCGCCCGGCATGCGGCGTCGGTCAGTTCCCTCGGATGGGTGAACTGCGCCATGATGTAAATGCGCTTCTCGTTCAGGCTGTAGTCCCGGATCATATCTAGCAGCGCGGGATCGTTCGTTATCCGGAAGGGGTCGTATGCCGGCATCTTCGTGCCGATCCGGATGATCTCAACGTGTTCGATCTCCCGAAGCTGCCGGACGATATCGAGCAGCCGACCGGTCTCGAGGATCAGGGGATCGCCCCCCGTGAGCAGGACGTTGGTGATCTCGGGGTGGTCCCGGATGTAGGCAAGCCCTTCGGAGATGTCCTTATTCACCTCGCGCGCATCCTCAATGAAGAGGCGCTTGCGGAAACAGTAGCGGCAGAGGCCGCCGCAGAGGTCGCTGACCAGCAGGAGTGCGGTCTCCCGGTACTTGTGCTGCAGCCCCGGCGCCCGGGTGTACCGGTGCTCCGATGACGGGTCAAGGTGCCCCCAGGGCTCGAGCTCTTCAAGAGTCGGTACGATCAATCGCCGGATAGGATCGGTCGGGTCATCCCAGTCGATCAGCGAGAGATAGTAATCGTTCGAGCGGAACGCAAAGAGTTCCATCACCTGTGCAAGGTCGGCACACTCATCTGCATCGATACCGGGGATTGCATCGAGCGATGATATATAGATAGGATTTTTCGTGCCGTTTATCGGGTTCGCGGTATCGTCGATCGGATTTTGGATATACGTTGTGTTCATGCGGATACCTCCAGGTCGACACTCTCCAGTGCAGGAGACAATACGCAACCGTCGGGGACCGCTGCATGAAAGCGGAGATCAAGAAGGGGATCCGATCTGCGCAAAGGGTTCATGAGAGTTTCACGCTCTCATACAGGAAACCATCGCTCCGACGTGCGTCATTGAGTGTCGGATTACGTTTGTACCTGAAAAAGGGTTCCTGGAATATTTATAATTTCGGTTGGGGATACAGCGCGAGAGGGGATTCGCTCCCCCGGCGCTCAATAGAGTGAACGGCGCATCACTTCTTCTTCTTGGCCATGGAGAGTATATCTACTACGTATTTTCCTTCCTTTTCCAGTCCCACGACGACCTCGTCCGATCGGGCCAGCTTCTCGATATTCAGCTCGTACGAACCGGGACTGAGGATACGTATGCTCTCAATCCGCTCGAAGACCTCGATCTCCTCATTTCGTCGATCCGGCTTGACCTCAAGCACATCTTCGCCCGTATCCCGGGCAATCTCGTCGATGGTCTTCTCCTTCAGCACGTCGTCGTGCCGTTCGGCCTCACGGATGTAGAGAAACTTCTTCCCACCGCAGCTCGGGCATCCTTTCAGTATTACTGTCGAACCGTCCTCGAACTCCCTGCCACATTGCGTACACTTGTGAGGCATGTATCACCCGTAATATCCGTTCATCTCGACGAGGAGACCCATGCGCTGATAAGATCTTTCTCCTTCTTGAGCGTCTTGAGCTGGTTTGCAGGCCCGATCACGGTCAGGCGGGTCTCGGTGCGCTTCCCCCCGAAGAGTCTCCCCAGAAACCCGCTCTGAGAATCTTTGACGGGGTAGGTCTCCATCTCGATCCCGGAAAATCCATCCGGCGCGATCTCCCGCATCGTGATCTCAATGAGTTTGCTCTGCTCGTCCGGCGCGAGACCCTTCTCCAGGACAACGATATTTCCTTCCATGACGTCGTCGAGGATCAGGCGGATCTTCTCCATTGCAGTGAGCCGATCCAGGCGTTCCGCCGAGATAAGGTCTATCTGTACACCCTGTATCATCTCAATCACTCGAAATATGACGTCATATTCTCGTACAGTTCTTCCACGTTGATCCCTTCAAGGCTGGATATGGCAATCACAGGGTGTTGAGGAAACGCGCTCTTGATCCGCGCAGGAGACGCATCGGGAAGATCGTTCTTGTTTGCGACGATAAGAACCGGAAGCTTCCGGCTCTCGATGATCCCGACCAGCATGATATTCACCTGCTGGAACGGGTCTTGCGTGGCATCAAGCATGTAGATGACGCCGTCGATGTCCTCACGGAGCCAGTGCATCGCCTCGGCCACGCCCTCGGTCGCCTCCCGTGCCCGCTTGACGGCTTCCTCCTTCTCGATGCCGTACTCGACGAACTCATTATAGTCAATCTTTGTCGTCACACCCGGCGTATCGACGATGTCGATGGTTATTGAGTTGCCGTTCTGGCCCGTGATGGTGATGTCCTCCTTGCGCCGCACTCGGCGGGTTTCATGAGGCACCTCGCTGACCGGCCCGACCGCATCACCAACCCAATCACGCACAATCCTGTTTGCAAGCGTCGTCTTGCCGGCATTGGGAGGGCCGTATATCCCGATACGGCAGGTCCGCTTCTTAAAGAGTGCCCTCAAGAACCCCGAGATCTTTTTTTTCGTACGAACTAAGAACGTCATTAAGTTCCCTCAGGTAGGTCTATTTTCCCTATACTTAAGTGAGTTGTGGCACTCACAAATAAATATAATTATATGTTCCGTCCGGCGCATTCTCTCTATTTTGGGGACAAACCGCAATCCCGAGGTGAGAGAATTCTTTTATACTGTTAAAACCTAGATAGACTTGCACCTGGAGAATTGGCTCAAATAGCGCCCAGATCAGGAGAATCCCATGATGAATAATAGCGATGCCATCCGTTTTGAGACACGCATACCAGTCCGGGAGGTCATGCAGAGCCATCCAACGACCATCGATGTAGGGGAGACCGTCGCCCGAGCGGCGCAGACCATGTGCCGCGACGGAGTCGGCAGTTGCATTGTGCTGCAAAATAACCTGCCCACTGGGATCGTCACGGAGGAGGACATCAACTGCAAGGTTGTGGCAAAGGACTCAAAACCAAGCAGCGTTGCCGTCAGTGAGATCATGAGCACACCGCTGATCACGATCAGTGCCGAAAAACTGGTCGGGGATGCCGCAGCAATGATGGTAAAGCACCGTGTCCGCAGGCTTCCCGTCGTCGAGGATCAGATGGTCATTGGTATCGTGACGGTCAGGGATATCCTCACCGTCGCGGCCGAAGTGAATGAGCTGCTGGCGGACCTTATCGAGATTAACCGCGAGGAAGAGTACGCTCTAGGGGTCTGTGACCGGTGCGGGAATATGTCCGATGACCTCTCGCGGGTCGACAACCTTATGCTCTGCCCCGCCTGTCGGGAGGAGGAACAGTTGCTATGAAGGTGGCCTCAAACCTGATGGTGGAAATTCCCACCCTGCGCTACGACGAGTACGTCACGAAAGCACGGAGCGTGCTTCGGGAAGACGTCTTTCGTGAACTCTACGTTGTGGACGAAAAAAATCGCCTGATGGGCTATCTCGACATATCCGACGTTCTGCGGGTTATGGATACCAAGTCAAACGTCACCATCAAAGGATTTATCAGGGAGGCTGCCCAGGTCGCCCCGAGTACGCCCCTTGCTGAGGTCGGCCTCGCTATAATGAACGCCCGTACCAACAGCGCTGCGGTTGTCAATGAAGACGGCACCTACCAGGGAGGGGTGCTCTTCTCCGAACTCTTCCCCGTCCTGATCTCCCGTCGTAACATCCCCGGCAGAGTCGATGACGCCATGTCGCGGGAACCCGTCACCTGCGCACCGGATGACCCCATACACCGCATCTACAGCCTGATCGTTGCGAGCGGCTTTACCGCGTTCCCTGTGGTGCAGAAGAAGGAGACCATCGGCATCGTCTCCCGCCGGGATCTCCTGCGCGCCGGAAATTTCCGCATATCGGTAAAGAATCAGGCAGATACTACCGTAGAGCGGGTGATGACGACACCCGTAATCTCGGTGACGCCTGATGACTCTCTGGCAACGGCGAGTCGGCTGATGGTCGACCATGACATCAGCATCCTTCCGGTCATCGACGAGAGAAAGAGGCTCGTCGGCGTTATCGACCGCCATGACGCCCTCGCTGGCCGCACGCCGTGAGGATGTCTTCGGATACTATTTCAGAGGAGTGAGACCATGCAACCAAATTCCAATAACTCAGATAAGAAACCGGCCGACAGACTCCTGAAGATGCCGGGCAAACGTGATCGCGGACCGATCGACTTCAAGACGAGAATCGCAGAATATGAAGGCGAGATAATGGCGATCGCCACGAGGGACGTTGTCACGGCACAGCGGACCACGACGATCATGCAGGCGGTCGAGATCATGACCCGGGCAGGGTTCCGCAGGCTGCCGATCGTCGACGCGGGAACGCACCACCTCCGGGGGATCGTGACCGTCAGCGATATCATCAACTTCATGGGCGGCGGCGACAAGTTCAACCTCGTGCAGGTGAAACACGGGGGGAACTTCCTCGCGGCCATCAACGAGGAACTCCGCGAGATCATGACCCCTCACCTGGTTACCATGCCCATCACCGGGAGCATCGGCGATGCGATCGATATCATCATCAACAAAAATGTTGGTGGGATTCCCATCACCGACGCCGAAGGAGGGCTGAAGGGTATTGTGACCGAGCGCGACGTAATGAAGGTGCTCACCACCGAGCACTCGGGCCGCAGGGCAGAGGATATCATGAAATCGTCAGTGCGCGTCACCAGTCCCGACACACCGATCGGCAACGTCTGTCGGGAGATGGTGAAGTGCAGGTTCAGGCGGCTTCCAGTGGTTGTCGACGATGTACTCTGCGGCATCGTTACCGCAACCGACATCATGAGTTATCTTGGGAAAGGCAAAGCCTTCGAGCAACCGACGACCGGAGACTCCGCTGAGGTTATGGGAGCGCCGGTACGGTCACTCCTCTCCGGGGAACTGCACACCACCACGCCAGACCGGAACATCCACGACGTCGCCCTCGAGATGATCCGGCGGCGTGTCGGGGCGTTCCCTGTTATAGAGGATTCACGCCTTGTTGGACTGGTAACAGAATACGATCTTGTAAAGGCATTTGCTGAGGAGTGAAGGAGCATGCGTGCGATTGATGTGATGTCCGCGCCGGTGTACGTCGTTGCACCGGCCGACAACGTCGCTTATGCGCGAAACCTGATGCTCAAACATCGTGTGTCGAGACTCCCGGTCATGGAAGGCGATGATCTTCGGGGCATCCTTACCAAGAAGGATATCGCCTACCGGCTCAGGCAGACGGAACCGATCTGGCGGCGGCGCCCAATCGACCGGATCCCGGTCAGTATCCTGATGGCGCCGGACCCGATCACCGTAAAACCGGAGACCAACATCCGCGATATTGCAGCCATAATGCTTGATCGGGATATCTCCGGGCTGCCCGTGATCAATGACGGGAAGATGACCGGCATCGTCACCAAACTGGATGTTATGCGTTCGACCCGCGTACGGGGGCTTTCTGCCCGGGTCGGCGATATTATGGAAGATGCGGCTACGGTCAACCGGTACCACTCGCTGGACCACGTCATCGACACAATAAAAGGAAAAAACGATAAACTTATTGTCGTTAACGACAATGGAAGCCTTGCCGGCATCATTACGGAGAGTAACCTCGCATTTTATGAGTATCAGGACGAGCGGATGAACCTGCCCAGGAAAGACGTTACCCACCTTCGGAAAGAGGAGCCGGCAGGGCAGAAACGCTTCAGATACGTTGTCGAGGTATCGGCAGTTGCAGAGGACATCATGAGCCGCCCGGTCATCACCGTCACCCCCGATGCATCCCTCCAGGATGCCGTCGGGCTGATGCTGGAGCACCAGATCAACAGCCTCGTGGTCGTGGAGGATGGAGATATCCGGGGTATGCTCAAGAGAGATGATATTATCAAGGAAGTGGCAAAATGAGCGACAGATTTCAGGTACTCGTCAAAGATGTGATGGCAAAACCGATCACTATCGCGAAGTCCGCCTTTGTCAGCGAAGCGCTCGAAAAGATGCTCGGTGAGGGCGTCGATCCCCTTATCGTGACCAACAACGGCACGGTCATCGGCACGACATCCCGGGCGGCGATCGCCGAGACGCTCGGGAGCAGAAAGACCCAGGCGCTGAAGGCCACATCCATCCATGTCGCGAACACGGTCGAGGAGAACTTCACCTCCGCGTACCCGGACCAGAGCATCGACATCCTGGTGCCGCTGCTCCAGCACTACAAGCTGGTCGTGGTCTTCGATGCCGAGCACCGCCTCATCGGGCAGGTGACGGCAGGGGATCTCCTGAAGGTGCTCCGGCCGGCAGGCGGCATCCTGGAGGTCATGGAACCGGCACACACCATCCAGGGCGAGGAGCGGGCCGTCCATCTCCGCCGCAGAATGCTTGACGGCGAAATCGACCGGTTCATCGTCGAGGACGGCGATAGGATCCTCGGTATCGTCACGGAGACCGACGTCGCAAAGGCGCTCCATGCGTTCAAGGATCTCGTGGAAGAAACTCACCAGGACTACCGGATCAGGAACCTCCTCGTGCGCGACATCATGACCGCGCCCCTGATCTCGATGGACGCGGATACGGATGTCTCCGACGTCATCGACCTGATGCTCAAAAAGAACATCAGCTCCGTCCCGGTCAGGCAGAGCGGCAAGATAGCGGGCGTCGTGACCCGGAACTCACTCGTCCAGGCCCTGTGAAAGGGCCGGATAATACTAACTCTTTTTGCGGGCGGCGGGGGCTGGCGCTCCGGAGCTTAAATCTCAGAGTGTAGACTTGCGGGAACTCATTGAGGGGCGACTCATTGGATGTCCTTCAGACCATCGCTCGCAGGAGCATGGGTGCTCAAGATCTAGATCTGAGAATTGTTGCCCCCACCCCGCCCGGCCTTCGGCCTCCTCCTCCGCACCTTCGGTGCTCATGCTCCGGCTCTACGACCCGCCGCACCCCGCCCCATGGGGCGGGGGCAGTCACGGCGATATTCCCACGGTCCACTGCACCGGGACTTTTCCCTCGCTTTTTTCGCGCTTTCTTTGTCGCCACTCGCATCTGGCAGTCTTTGTGCTCCTGCCTTTCGACCCGTCATATCCCCCGTGCCATTCTTCGGAGCATCACTTACCCAATGCACGGATTTCAAGGGGGTATCGCCATTGGGGGAGGGGCTGACGGGGAGTGCGATGCTCCGAAGGAGCGGAGCTCGAGCACCCAAAGGGTGCGGAGTGCGAGCGTAGCGAGCTTGAGCACCGTT
>PGYH01000031.1 GCA_002839575.1 Methanomicrobiales archaeon HGW-Methanomicrobiales-6 | reverse complement strand
TGGGCGCAACCGCTGCCGTCCGCGACACCACCCGCGAGACCTACTACGCCCAGCTCAAGTGCCACGACCCCTCCGGCGACGACTACTACGTCACCTTCACCAGAAAGACCGTCCGGATCTCGTCCTACCAGGACGACGCCATCAAGGCCGCCGTCGAAACCTGGGCCGACGACGTCACGTCGCTCGACTGAAGAGGGGAGAACTCCCCTCTTTTGAAGAGTGAGAACGGCAGTTTACAAAGGAAAGAAAGCCCCCGCAGCCTTCACACACCCCAACCGCCCGGGCGAGAGTATAGGGCGTGATCGCGTTACTCCGCTCGTAGTACCTGGTTTGACGGTGCGGCCACTGCCCTGTCGACCGCTTTCTATCAAACCTCCTGCAACGGAAGTTTGATAGATTCCTGAACATCATTGTGGAAAAGATATCCCTGCCGGCAGGATGAGTTCTACCTCTCTTCTCGTACCAAATTCGGGCCATGTAAGCACAACGGGGATGCAAGCGATATTACAACTTTGGAACCCCGGGGATCGCTGCAAAAAGATTCAGGGAGGGGGTAGTTCCGAAACCCCGATGCAGTACTGGAAGAGCGTCTCAACAACCGGGATCCAGAGCGGGTAGCCGTTGAACTTCGCCACCGAGTACAGGAACACCATCATCAACTGCCACGCGAACGGGACGGCGATGAGGAGGAGCACGGCCGCCGTGACCCACCTCTGCGGTATACCGAACCGCTTTCCCGCCGCGATGAGGACAAGGACGAGAGCCAGCAGCACGAACGTGACCCGGGTAAAGAACAGCGTGTAGCCGGCGTACTGGCCGCCGTAGGGCTGAAAGAGCATCATCGCGACGAGCAGCACCGGAGCGGAGACCGCGATGGCAGCGATCTGCCAGAGCGTCCGCCGTTTCGGGTCGGCACTGCCCAGACGCGATACGGCGTAGACCCCGAGCAGCCCCACCGGCAGATAGAACGGTGTCAGATACCGGATATCAGGAACAATACCGTTGCTCGTATTGAGCCCGTGCATCGACCGGAGGTATGCCACCCAGACCGCGATGCCAACAACAGCAAGGAGCAGGATGACCTGCCGGTCCGACGCACTGAACCGTTCGGGTCTCCTCCATAGCAGGATGGGCAGCAAAACCAGCGCGATGATGATCAGCGGCGAGACCGCCACAAGGCTCATGTTCCCGGATTCGGGGGCAAAGAGGATGCCGAAGATATCGCCGGGCAGGGTCGACCATGACGACGAGAAGTGCCTGGTGGCTATCGAGAGGAAACTTCCAATCCCGCCTGACGGCGCCTGGACCGCCTGGACGACATCACCAACCGCCTCGGCCGAACCGATGAACGACCCATCGGTTCCGGCACGCCAGACCCTGCTCTGGTAGACGTAGAACGAGGGCACAAGGGGGTTTCCTGTCACGCAGATGTTGTTGATGAAGAGCGGCACGGCCCCGGCAAGCGTGGCAAGAGGGATGCAGAGCGCTTTTGCCGTCTCCTGTACCGGCCCCCGCTGGAGGCCGCGGGAGACCAGGAGCCCGACGAAGTAGAGCGCGGCAAAGACGAAGACCGCCAGCCCGACCTCCGGCCGCGCCCAGGCGAGCAGCCCGATGAATCCAAATCCGATAGCAGCCTCCCGGAGACCCCCGTACCGGATGTAGCGCACCAGGAACAGGAGGACTGCCGCCATCATCGCCGCCACAAGCATGTGGTCCTTCGCGTTTGCAGCCCAGAAGATGTAGGACGAACAGGAGATGCAGGCGATCGTCCCGAAGAGCGAGAGCCAGGTATCCTCAAAGATGGTTCTGCAGGTGAGGTAGACCATCACCGCGAATGCAGCAAAGAGGAGATGGTTCGTGAAGACCACCGCTGCGGCCTCCACGGGCGCATCCGGCGCGGTGAACGGCCAGGGGTAGTAGAGGAGCAGGTTTGCGAGGAATCCCACAAAAGCACCACCGATCACGAGCCACGTCCACCGGATCCCCCGCCACCGGGCATACTCGGGACGATAGGCATCGACCAGCACCGCCATCGCGACCGGCAGCATCGACCAGAGGAGGACGACCGCGATCCTGAACTGGTCGCCGAAGAGCCCGAAGAACCAGAGCGCCGGGAGCGAGAGGACAGGGAGCATCATGGTATAGCCGAGGAGGTTATGGTGAGACTGCATGTACGGCCCCGGCGTCCCGTTCAGGAACGTGCCGTACTTCCCCTCGTTCACGATGATCTGGTGCCCTTCCCCAAGCTGGTGCAGCTGGTTGACGGTGATCCACTCATCGTTCAGGAAGAGCGCCGGGTTCGAGAACGTTATGATGAAGAAGAGCGCGAAGAGGAAGATGAGCACCGGGATAAGGTTCCTGTTCAAAAAGCAGGATAGCGCCCCCTGCTCCGGCTGGCACCGGGCTTCTTCCGCCCGATCGTGTTGGGGCCTCGACGTCGGCCCTCGTCGTCGTGAACTCATAATCATCGCCCAGATAAACCATAGGAGGAGTTAATCTATCGATTGATAAATTGTCGGCCCATCAATTCTTATATCTTCGTATATTATCCAGCTTCATCACTCGAAAGCATTATATGAGACAACATTCAGGAGCATGGGCCAGGGGGCCTCACGACTTGCGTCGGGGAGGAGCCGGCCCCCGGTGTATCCCGATACACCCACACGTCTAGGCTGCCGGGCCTACGTGGTCACGAAATTGTTCACCCTCAGGAGGACGGCACATCTGTCTCAGGAGATGCTTCCGGATCGGCAGGCATCGCCCGGATGGGCCGGGAAACGTTCACCGCCCGGATGCTGCGGCAGGCGGCGGGACTATCCTACCGCCAGGCCGGGCAGATCCTGCAGGGTTTTCAGTTCGACGCCGGGCGCTGCCGGGAGTGGGCGGCGGAACTCGCGGTCCGGCCGGAGGAGGAAGGAGGAAGGGGACTCCCCGTCCCTTTCGGATGATCGTTTGCACCATCTACAATCCGGTTGCAAAGGGGGGTGCAAACATAGGTGCAAAGAGATCGAGGGTGCGGATTCTCAACGGCATGAAGCGGAATTGGCGAACGAAGAGATTTCAGCAGATATCGATCACGACAATCAGAAGTCGTTTGCAACAAATTCCAGATCACAGAGTCCACCCGATCCGGTTCCACAGGAAGAACGCCGGCATCGTGTGCAGGGACGGAAGGTGCCGTGTGTTTCCGGACTTGTTGCAAACGAAAAAATCGAAAATACTAATTTAACGATGAATCGAAAAAACCTCAACGTAGCGTGGAATTCGAGCGCGAAAAGTGTTTGCACCCCTATTTGCACACCCCTTTGCAACACGGGTGCAAATGTTGCAAACGGTGTCCGGCCGCTCGCCGGGGTACCCCAGGACGTTCACCCGGGTCCAGGAAGAAAACGCGAGGAAGGGGGTGAGATGAATACCCAGATATCGGACACACCCCAAAACAGAAGATGTCCGATAAATGTCCATTATCCCGGGTGAGGTATCCGGGCCATAGGTGGTGTCATACTCCCCTGTCGATATAGGAGCGACGTTGCGGCGGGTCAGAACAGGTGCTGCCCCATCAGGGTGATCATTATGGCACATTTATTCATTGCGGCAAATGTGCACACCAATAAATACCATGATGAACCACACAGATGCATGTCTTCTGCCACAAGCGATACCGGCAGCCAGATCAAGCGCATTCCCGTGAAAGAACCCACCTGGAAGGATCTGCACGACCTGAAAGAAGCCGGAGAGAGCTACGACGAGCTGCTTACCCGGATGATCCGGCGCGAGCGTGACTATCGCGACTGGAAGATGGTTGTCGAGATCGAGGAGGCCGGCGAGTTCGTAGCCTTCGACCCGGACGAGATCCTGCGGGACGATTGAGGGGTTGAGGAGCAGGAGAGCGTGTTCACGATTCTGATCGAGAGGAAGGCACGGGCGTTCTTAAAGGGGCTCCCCCCCAAAACCCGGCGCATCGTCGTCGAAAAGATCCAGGATCTCGCCAGGGACCCGTTCCCGGGAGGAAATAAGGAAAAACTTGAGTATCCCCACCCCCCTGCAGTCTACCGTCTCCATATCAGCAGATCCTTCACCGTCTTCTACATCATTGAACACGAGGAGAATACCGTCAAGATCGAGAAGATTATGACGATCGAGAGGGGCCACAAGGAGTATTCACGCCGGTGAGTGACCGGCACTCATCTGCGGCCGTTGCGGCGAGGTATAGTACATCGCAGAGGTCCCCACAAACTCGATGCCGTAATAAGGGAACTCCACCCCGGAGTCCTTATACGCCGGGTACCGCTTCCACGCCCGCACCAATGCCCGGCCGATCGCAAACCCATCGACCTCCGCCGCGCTCATGCCGCCACCCCCACGCCGCAGGCCCGGCGGCCGGGTCCGATCGTTGTGCGTCGCCGGTGTCGCACTACTGTTTTTGTGCGACACCAAAGTGCATTTCATGTCGCACAACATTTTTTGTGGGTCATAGGTGTCCCACAAATTCCGTTGTGGGTCACGGATGACCCATAACCCCTGGTATGGTTTGTGTATACTCTGGTATACACAACGAACCTTGTGCATATCGGATCGGGGTTTTGATAGACACAAAACCGTTTGCAGATATCAGGGTATTCGCAACCGGTCTCCCTCGGTGATGGCGAGCAGGCGCGGGAAGACACACATGCTCGCTCTTCGGCCCGCTCCTCGCTGCAATACCTGGACGAGCTCGTTCCCCTCCAGGTCCTTGAGGAACGTTGCCCCGCTTACCCTCGGGATCGCTGCCTGCATAACAGATTATACGCTACAGAACGCTGCACAGTCGAATACCCCGGCCGGGCCCACAGCGGAGACGCGAGCGAGGCAGGGCTTGCGTGTTCGCTGACCGGCCCCCTCGGACATCAATCCCATCAAGGAAACGCGAGACCGCTCCCCGCTCCGGCCGGCACCGGGCTTCTTCCGCCCGATCATGTTGGGGCCGCGTCGTGGACATACCGATCGCCCGAAAAACTCTGCCACACGGCCTTCGAATGTTAACAAACCTCTCCTCTGGATAGTTCATGCGGTGTCACGCCAGGCCGCAACTTCGCACCGCCACCAGAAGTCCCACCCCGAACCACCCCCACACAACCTCCAGAACACCCCAAACCAACAGGAAATCACGTATCTATATGGCAAAGGTTTATAAATAATAATGATAATATAAATCAACATTATGGTGGGGGTAGACCAGGCTCAGATCGATAAAATACTTGCCGGGGTGTCTTCCGATGACCCAGAGACCCGTCTCGACGCTCTCGAGAAGGAACTGGACTTCGTCAAGACCTCGATCAAGCGGCTGCTCATCGACCTCCGGGAGCGGATGAACGAACTGGACAACCCATTCACCAGCGCCGCCATGTCTTATTCCGGGAACCGGTTCGAGCCGCCGGCTCTCGCTGCGGACGATGAGGAGAGCGAGATGCCCGCACTCGACGCTCTCCCCGCCGGCCTCGGCGTGCCGGAGGTGCACCCGGCCCCGGAGGGGCTCGGCACCGGGTTCTTCCCCGCTGACCTCGACCTCCCCGGAGGTAGCATGGCCGCTCTCCCGGAGGCAAAGCCCGCAACCCCGGAGACGAAGGGCGCGGGAAAACTCAAACTGCAGAAGGTCCACCGGCTCTTTGCGTGGGTGCACCAGGGGTGCGGCAAGTACGGGCACGAGCACATGACGATCATGATCGACGCCTACCGGTCGATGGGCTACATCACCGACGACGTCGCCGACCAGATCCGGGAGATCATGCGGATGGCCCCCGAGACCCGGTGCGACGTCGCTGATATCGGCCCAAACGAGTTCGTCTCGGAACTCTACGTCTTAAACCGGATCCTCGACCCCGAGGACGCAACGCTTGACCGGGACCTGATCGAGGTGCTGATGCTCTCCCGGCGCGGTTCGGGGGAACAGGAAAGCAGGAAAACATCCTCACAGGAACGAGATGCCGGTGATACCTGGATTGAGTTGCTGGACAGGATATGATGGATGTCGAGTGAAACCTTCACCACCGCGATGTTCCTTATCGCCGCCATCATATCGGCCGGCGTCCTCATTAATGCAGTCTTTCCCGTCATCTACACCCTATCCGGCACGATCGCGTCGTCCTCCCACACCGTAGACGAACGGCTGAGCACGGACGTGAAGATCGTCACGACGTATGCCGGCAACGAGAGCAGTACCGCCAGAATCTGGTTGAAGAACGTCGGCGCCGGCAGGATCTCCAGCGCCGACGTGCAGAAGGCCGACGTCTTCCTCGGGGGCCAGGGCGACTTCGTCCGGCTGACACGGGCAACAGAGCTCGACTATGAAACCTGGAGGTACGAGATCCTCGAGGACACGAACAATTACTGGGACCCCGGCGAGACCCTCTACATCGAGGCAAAGACGGAAAAGATCCCCGATAAGGAAGATATCGTCTATTTCCAGTTCGTCCTCCCCTCAGGCCTCTATCGGTCGACCACCTTCACCGCGAGTGATTAGCCATGAGTGCAGGATCCCTTGTCGCATCCGGAGTCGGCATCCTCCTCCTGGTCGTCACCGCCTACATCCTGATCGGCGGAGCCCTCACCACCACGGAGGTGATGGTCGAAGCGCAGAGCAACCTCGCCGCGTACCAGGAGGCCCGGATGCGGACGGCGATCGCGATCCAGAACACGACGATCGACGGCTCGACCCTCTATGTCGAAGTGAAGAACACCGGGAGCGAACCGGTCGTCGAGATCCCGTCCATCGACGTCTACCTCCAGAACGAGGGAGTCCCGGTCTACGTCCCCTACGGGAACTGGAGCACGGTGAAGATCGATCCGGACGGAGTCCACCCGGGCCAGCTCGACCCCGACGAGACCCTCAACCTCTCCATCACGTGCCCGGAGGGTGCCGGCCCGACGTGGGTTCAGGTCGTCACCCCAAATGGGGTCTCAGGTTCCGCATACATAGGTAAACCCGGTGAATAACATGGCCACGAGCGACCACACAGACAGCAACATCCTCGATCTGCCTGACAGGACAATCCTCTCGACCGGGAACTCCGAGCTCGACAAGAAGATCGCCGACGGCCTCCCCCTCGGGTCGCTCACCCTCATCGAAGGCGAGAACGACACCGGCAAGAGCGTGCTCACCCAGCAGATCGTCTGGGGGGCCTTAAAGCAGGGGTTCAACGTCGACCTCTTCTCGACCGAGAACACGAGCAAGAGTTTCCTCACCCAGATGGAGTCGATGAGCCTTGATATCTCCGACTACTTCGCCTGGGGCTACCTCCGGGTCTTTCCCATGCACGTCGTCGGGTTCGAGTGGACAAAAGAGAAGATGCAGGGGACGCTCGAGCGGATGATCGCCTACATGGAGCAGAGCAAGGCGCAGGTGATCGTCATCGACTCGCTCACCCTCTTCACCGAGTATGCCAAGCAGGACACGGTCCTCACGTTCTTCACCAACTGCAAGAACCTCGTCGACCACGGCAAGACCATCCTCGTAACCCTCCACACCTACGCCTTCGTTGAAGATTCCCTTGTCCGTATCCGCTCGATCTGCGACGCTCACCTCTTCATGAAGAAGGCGCTTGTCGGCGGCAAGTATGTGATGATGCTTGAGGTCGTCAAGGTCCGCGGGGCACGAAAGACAACCGGGAATATCATCAGTTTCGAGGTTCACCCGGGGTACGGCATCAAGATCATCCCGGTCACAGTCGCAAAGGTGTAAAGAATGGGATCTGCGCTGGAAGCAACGGTCATCCTCCCCTTCGAGCCCGAGTTCATCGACGAAGGGAACGACTGCTACAACAACGTAGAGTCCTGCGCACTGTATCGGATGCTGCCGGCAAACGCCCGTGACTACGTCAAAGCGAGCCCGCACCTCCTCGAGTACCTCCACATCCTCCCGGTCAACACCGTCGGCATCCCGCTCTTCCTCTCGGAGCTGAAACGGGACTTAAAATCGATGGAGAACCCAAACATCATCTACCCGGTGAACGAGACAACGTTCATTCATATCTTCCCCGACCCGGACGACGTCCGGAACTGGTACATCCCGATCGAGCCGTCGTTCCTCCATTCCGTCAAAGAGATCCTCCCGGTGATCGAGGAGAAGCTGATCGACATGATCGATGTCCTCGAGGAGGAGCCGGTGACCCAGCAGGCACGCATCGAGGTACTGAAGAACTTCATCCAGCAGCTGGTGTATGTCCAGCAGCCGGGCGAGGTGATCGACGAGTCCCTGCTCGCCGGCGGGACGGCAAAAGACCTGAAAAGCCGGATAATAACCTTCCTCTCCTCGGATATCGGCGCACCGGCAAAACCGCAGACATCAGGACGCCCCGAACTCGCCGACGGGCGGATCATCCTCACGCAGCAGGAGTACAAGGCGCTCGAGTACATGATAATTCGCGACAAGATCGAGATGGGGACGCTCAAACCATTCCTCTCCGACCGGTACATCGAAGATATCACCTGCGACGGCGTCGGACCGATCTTTATCGAGCACAAGATCTTCAAGGGACTGAAATCGGTCGTCGGGTTTCAGGACTCAAAAGAGCTCGACGCCTTTGTCATCAAACTCGCCGAGCGGATCAAACGGCCGCTGACCTACAGAAACCCCATCGTGGACTCAACCCTCCCCGACGGCTCACGTATCAACATCGTCTACGGAACCGAGATCAGCAAGCACGGAAGCAACTTCACCATCCGTAAAGTGAACGAAATCCCCCTGAGCATCCTGCAGATTATCGAGAGCGGGGCATGCAACTACATGATGGCTGCCTATCTCTGGATCTGCCTCGAGTACGGGATGTCGATGTTTGTCTCCGGAGAGACCGCAAGCGGCAAGACAACGACCTTAAACGCCCTGACGACCTTCATCCCGCCCGAGAACAAGATTGTCACCATCGAGGACACCCCGGAACTGACGGTCCCCCACAGGAACTGGACCCGTGAGGTCGCGAAGGCCAAAGGCAAGGGCGAGGGCGAGGGATCGGAGGTCACGATGTTTGACCTTCTGAAATCCGCCCTTCGTCAGCGCCCGAACCAGATCCTGGTCGGCGAGATCCGTGGGGTGGAAGGATCCGTTGCGTTCTCCGCAATGCAGACCGGCCACCCGGTGATGAGCACCTTCCACGCCGCTTCGGTCGAGAAACTGATCCAGCGTCTCTGCGGCGACCCGATCAACATCCCCAAGACCTACGTCGACAACTTAAACCTGGTCATCATCCAGAGCGCCGTGAAACTCCCCCAGGGCGGGACCGTCCGGCGGATGCTCAGCATCAACGAGCTCGTGGGCTACGACCCCGAGACCCAGGGATTCTCCTTCATGGCGACGTTCGTCTGGGACCCGGCAACCGATACCTTCACCTTCACCGGGAAAGGGAGCAGTTACCTCCTCGAGAACAAGATCGCGACAGTACTCGGCATCCCCGAGAACCGGCGGGCAGACATCTACGACGAGGTGGATAAACGTGCCAGAATTCTTGAACGGCTCCATAAGGCCGGGTACACCCAGTTCTGGGACCTCTTCCACATGACGACGAAGATCAAGAAGCAGGGGCTGCTCACCATCGAGGTGTGATGTGTTTGAGGATGTGGCCGAACGGTTGCGCGCAGCAAACCAGGGAAAAATACCGTTCGAGGAGCAGGCCGCATACCTCAGCGATCTCCGGTCATCTATCCTTGAGAACAAGAAGATGGAGCAGGATCTGCTCCTCATGTACACCTACATGGCCGCGATCACCACGTCGGCCGTGACCCGGCCCGAGATCTTCGAGTACACCTCAGAGCGGCATGAATACATCCCATCGCGCTACATCGCGAAGGTGCAGCGCCTGGTCGCCGGGTGGGGCCAGAACTATGCCGGAGGGCTGCGGGCCGTCGCCGAGCGGTGCAGGAACAAGACCCTCCAGAGCTTGCTCAACCGCTATGCGAACTCCATCGACTCAGGTGTCCCGGACGACGACTTCATCGCGACGGAACTTGCGAGCATCCGCAGCATCTACCGGAACACGTTCGAGCAGGGGATCGAACTCCTGAAGAAATGGGGTGACGCCTACATCGCGATGCTCCTCTCCGGAACGCTCGTCGCTATCATCATCATGATATCGGTGGCCATCTATGCTCCCGATGGGATCGAAGCGGCCCTGAACTCCTCCTACCTCATCATCATCTCCATATCGGTTTTCGGTCTCGTGATCATGTACCGGGCCGTCCCCGACGATCCTCGCACACACGGCCTTGCCGAGATCTGCTCCAGGGAGCAGGGCATCATCAGGAGATTGGAGCGCCTGATCGTGCCGATCACCATCGCAATCTCGCTGGTCCTCATCCTCATCGGCGCCAACGCCGGCACCATCTTCATGCTCGCCGGCCTGCTCCTGATGCCGCTCGGGGTTATCGGCTACATCGACGATGCCAATGTCATCAACCGGGACAACGACTTTTCCACGTTCATCCGGAACCTCGGGTCGGTCATGGGCGGAAAGGGCATCACCACCACCGACGCACTCCAGGAGGTGGACAAAAAGTCGCTCCTCCACCTGGAACCGTTCGTCAACTCGGTCTCGTCGAAGCTGAACCTCGGGCTCGATGAAGCCGGAAGCTGGAAGAAGTTCATCGGGGAGACCGGCAGTTACCTGATCTACAAGTACATGAACATCTTCCGGGATGCAGTGGCCCTCGGCGGGTCTCCCGACCAGATCGGAAAGATCGTCGGCTCTTCAATGCTCGAACAGGTGCTGCTCCGGAGGAAACGCGACATGATGGTGAAGGGCTTTGTCGTCCTGCTCGTGCCGATGCACGCGGCAATGGTCGCCATCTTCGTCTTCCTCTTCGAGATCCTTCTCTCCATGTCCCATGCCATAACGGATGTGATGAGCCACTTCGAGGAGACTTCGGCAGCCCTCGCGGGAGGAACGTCTTCGATCGGCGGTTCGATGGCAACATCCTTGAACATCTTCGTAAACTTCCCCGAGGACGTAATGCGAATGTACGTGGTAACGATCCTCTTAATGCTGACCGTTGCCAACATCTTTGCAGGAAAGATTGTCATGGGCGGCGACCGATACCTGTACTACTTCTTCGCAAGCCTGCTCTGTCTGGGCACCGGGATCATTTATATCGTTGCACCGATCATCGTGGACATATTCTTTTCTATTCCTGTACTTGTGGAGGTGTGATAGTGAGAGAAAACCTGCGTCGTCCGCTTCTGTTCCTGATCACCGTCGGTACAGGCTCCCTGATCATCGTCCTGGACGCTGCCGCCGAGGTCGTCATCGCAGGAACCGTGCTCGCGGGCTTTCTCGCGCTCGTCGTCACGGGGGCGCTCGACCTGCAAGAGCTGAGACCCTCAAGGATACGCTCGGCGCTCCGGGAGCGAAAGGAGAAGAAACAATCGGAGACGAAACTGCCGGACGCAACGGTGGAGAAAGAGTCTTCAGGCCAGGAGCCGTCATCCGCCGGGCCCGGCCTCTCCGGTATGCTCGGGACGCTCACGGCATCGATCCGGGAGACGATCGCGCATGCCCGCGCCCCAGAAGGTGAGAAGAAGAACCGGCTCGATACGATCGATGCGATGCTTGATGGCGCAGTCGACGGCGCGGCCCCCGATCTGCCCGTAACCCCGAATGTCGGCGAGGATCCAGCCGATCCCCTTGCCTCGCTTGCGGACCTTGACTTCGACTCGCTCGAGGACTTCGACCTTGAGGGGGATATGTCCGATCCCGGGACGGCCTTTGAACCCGATCAGATCGCCCTGCTCACCGCAGAAGATACGGACGCCATATCCGAGATCCTCAAGGCGAATCAGAACGATATCGATGAACTCAACCTGCCGTCCGGCATCGGTACTGCCTCTTCCCCGGCAGCAACGGATGCCCCTGAACTGCCCGGGGATACCGGCATGCCGGACATGAGCGCACTGAGCGAGGAACTCTCTGCACTCGACGAACTGGAGATCGGCGAGATCGAGATCGAGGGCGAAGAAGGAGAAGAAGAGGCTGATGCGGAAGAACCTGTCCCGGACGAGGAGATTCTTGAGGAGGAAGAGGAGGAGACGAAAGAAGATTTCGACATGATCTCCTTTGCATCCGGAGGCACGGTCGATGACGACCTGATCACCGCACTCAAGTCCGAAACCAAAAAGAAGAAGTACGTGGAGGATATCAGCCTGGTTCGTGAGTTGAAAGGAGAAAAATACCCTGCAAAAGACCTGGCAGCCGAGCTTGAGGAGATCCTTGCAGCGATGCAGGGAAAACGATGATGGGGTCCCGTGAAATACCAGTATGGGGAAGGTGACGAGGCGCAGATGAAATCAGTCCCGGCAAAGGTCGAACATGAAGGCAGGTGGGTCCCAACGAAAGTGGGTATCGGTGAGGACCGTTTCCGTATTGATGCTCCTCTAAAAGAAGAGATCCCCTACAAAACCGTGGTCAATCTCGAGGAGAAGAAGAACCAGATCATCGTCACCGCCGGAGCGGATGGAACGGCGACCTACCGTATCGCTTCGGTTGAGAAGGTTCTCTCGGTCTTAAAGAAGTTTATCATCACGCAGGCGAGCGCCTACCGGTTGAACGCGTTCTTCATGTCACCCGCAGTCCGCGGGGGTGTGCTCATCCACGACGCCCGGTGGGAGAAGGGAACGATCGCCGTCATGAAGACCGGTATCTGGTTCGTCAGCCAGGAGAAACAGGTCTGCATCCCTCTTGAGGACGTGGCCGGCATCGAACTCACATCCCGCGAGATCCAGGAGAAAGATCTCAACGTGGTGAAGATCGATCACTTAAGCGAGAACGACGTCGTGACGAGTTTCGTCCTCTGCCCGATGACGACGCTCCAGGTCCTCTACAATTTTCTCAAAGAGGCAACGCACGACACCGAGGTCAGCGAGGAGATTGATCCCCTGACGGGGCAGGTGGCCATGCTGGTCTACAGCGGGATGGACTCGAGCTCCATCGAGAACATGCTCAAACTCTCACACAGGGATCTCGACGCCATCTACGAAAAGCTCCTTGACATGAGGCTTGCCGAAGTGCTCTATGTCAGAAAAGAAGTGCAATTAACCGCAAAAGGCGTCAGATACATCTCAGAGTCGGTAAAATCTCAGAACGAATAAAAGCCTTATTTCTCAAAAACAATAAAGCATATATAACCTTTTCTCTAAATAAACAGTGAGTGGTGTTCGATGGGGAGAATTCTGATCGTCGATGATACAATGTTTATGAGAACGCTGCTGAAGAACATCCTCTTCTCCGGCGGGCACGACATCGTTGGTGAGGCAGCAGACGGGGTAGAGGCCCTTGCCAGATATCAGGAACTCAAGCCCGACCTCGTCACGATGGATATCGTCATGCCGAAGGTAAACGGGATCGAAGCGCTCAAGGCCATCAAAGCCGCCGACCCGTCGGCAAAGATCATTATGTGCACGGCGGTCGGCCAGGAGCAGATGGTCAAACTCGCCGTCAAGAGCGGTGCAAAAGGCTACATCGTTAAACCGTTCCAGGCGCCAAAAGTCCTCGAAGAAGTCAAGAACGTCCTCAGTGCGTGACCATGATACGGGTTCTGATCGTCGACGATTCGCTCTTTATCCGAACAATTCTCCGGGATCTGCTTAAAGACAGCCCGGATATCGAGGTCGTCGGGACAGCGGTCAACGGCATCGACGCCCTCGAAAAGATATCGGGCCTGAAACCCGACGTCATCACGCTGGATATCGAGATGCCGCGGATGGGCGGTCTCGAGGTGCTCGAAGCGCTCAGGAACGAGAACGCGAAACCGAAGGTGCTTGTCCTGAGCACGCTGACGTCCCGGCAGGCGGATATGACCCACCGGGCGCTTCGACTCGGGGCGGATGACTTCATGCTCAAACCGAAGGATGTCCCGAACGTCAGAGGCATTGAGAGAGAACTTGTCCAGAAGATCAGAAACCTTGTCGCGTTCCCGACGATTGTAAAACCCACTGCAGTCCGGCAGCAGGCAGCGGATGCGATCGTGGTGATCGGCTCTTCTGCCGGAGGACCGCCGATGCTTGATACGCTCCTCTCCGCACTCCCGCCCGATCTGCCTGCCGCCGTCGTCGTCACCCAGCATATGCCCGAAGGGTTCACCGCATCGCTCGCTGAGCGCCTGAACCGGGTCTCGCCCCTGCCGGTGAAAGAGACAGGAAATGGTGAGAGCCTGCAGGCCGGAGCCGTCCTGATCGCAAAGGCCGGGTTTCACTCCGTCATCTCGGGGGTCGCTTCAGGCAGCGGGAGCGTCCACGGGCGCATCATTCACTCGACCGCTCCCCGCCTGCACGCGGTTCGGCCTGCCGTTGATACGACCTTCACCTCCGCAGCGCACGTATTCGGTCCGCGCACCGTCTCCGTGCTCCTCTCGGGGATGGGAAACGACGGCGGCGAAGGAACCCTTGCGGTGAAGGCCGCCGGCGGCACCACGATGGTATGCGCTGAAGAAGATTGTCTCGTATACGGGATGGCGCGATCCGCCCTTGCCAGGAACTGCGTCGATAAGGTGGTTCCTCTCGGGAGACTTGCACACGAGATAGCGAGAGCAGTCAGTCGGTTTGAGGTGAATCATGTTTGATGAAGAGGCATACCGGAAGCTGTTTGTTGAGGAGTCGCGGGAGAACCACGAGAACATCGTGAACAACCTCCTCGCCCTTGAGAACGGAGACGATCAGCAGACCGCCATCGATGAGATCTTCCGGTCCGCACACACGCTCAAGGGGATGTCTGCGTCGATGGGCTTTGATGCGATGGAGCACCTCTGCCATTCGATGGAAGACGTCTTCTCGCTCATCCGGAGCGGCCGGCGCGAGGTGACCGCATCCCTCACCGACCTTCTGCTCACCTGCACCGACGCGATCGAGGAGATGCTGGACGCTATCGAGGCGGGAGGAGTCCCGTCGGACGAGCAGTCCGGAAGCCTGGTGCATGAACTTCGGGCGTTTGCCGAAGAAGGGGAACCGGTCGATCAGAAAGCATCTTGCGATGCGGACCCGGAGCCGGCAGGGGAGGGTGATGGTCATCCGGTCTACACGTTAACCGTCGCCGTCGACCCGTCCAGCACCATGAAGGACGTCCGGGCCATGCTTCTCCTGCAGAACCTGGAGGAGATCGGGACGATCCTCTCGACGGTCCCCTCACGGGAACTCCTCGAGGACGGGAAATTCGACGGGCCGTTTGAGATTCTCATCGAGAGCGAGGCGGGGGAGGATGCGCTCAGGACAATTGCTTCCGGCACCGAGATCTCCCTTCTCGATCTCTCCTTCGCGCAGTCGGTGCCGGCGGTCATCCCGGTGATGACCGGGGATGCCCAACCTCCCGGGCAGATCCCGGAACCCCAGGTACAGCGGGCGGTAAAAGCCGAGAAGAACCGGGAGATCAAGAATATCCGCGTCGATATCCAGCGTCTCGACCGAATGATGAACCTGGTAGAGGATCTGGTGATCAACCGCGGGCGTCTCGAGCAGATCGCGAAGAGGCACGGCATCAAAGAGTTCGACGAGGCTCTGAACATGATCGGCCGTTCGGTCTCCGATCTTCAGAACCTTATGATGGGAATTCGGATGATGCCGCTCGAACGCATCTTCAACCGCCTTCCCCGGGTCGTGCGGGACGTCGCGAACCATGACGGGAAGGAAGTCGAGTTCTTCATTGAGGGCGGTGAGACTGAGCTCGATCGGGGTATGATGGACGGGCTTACCGACCCGCTTCTGCATATCATCCGAAACGCGGTGAACCACGGCATCGAGACGCCGGAGGTCCGTGCGGCGAGCGGTAAACCGCCGAAAGGGTCGCTCCGGCTGACCGCGCGGAGGGATAAGGACAACGTCATCATCGAGATCGAGGACGACGGTGCCGGCATCGATCCTGAGATACTCCGGAAGAAGGCTGTCAGCAAAGGCCTCATGACGCCTGAGGCAGCGGCGAACGCAACAAAAGATGAACTCGTCGGCCTGCTCTTCGAGCCCGGGTTCAGCACGGCCGAGACGGTCACCGACATCAGTGGGAGGGGTGTTGGACTCGATGTGGTCAAAAAGACGATCGAATCGCTCAAAGGGACGATCAAGGTGGAAACCGAATCCGGCAGGGGAACGAAGTTCGAGCTGGTGCTGCCCCCGACGATGGCGATCATCGATGTCATGATGGTGCATATCAACGGGATGCGGTGCGCCATCCCGATCAGCAACGTTGTCGAGGTGGCGCAGACACGAATGGAGGCGATTCACCGGATCGGCAACACCGAAGCGATCCTGCTCCGGGACCAGACCCTCCCCCTGCACCGCCTGGAGGAAATGTTCGGCCGGGCGGAGATGAGCGAAACACTGGTTGTGCTGCAGAATAACGACAGAAGGTGTTGTATTGCCGTCGATACCGTGGACGGTCAGCAGGAAGTGGTGGTGAAACCGCTCTCCCGGATTGCAGGCAACTGTCGCGGGATCAGCGGGATCACCATTCCGGGAGACGGCGATGTCGTGCCGGTACTCGACGTAAATACCATGGTTTAGGAGGGAGTTTTGATGGAGTTAGATCCGATTCACAAGGACGCGCTGGCTGAGTTTGGGAACATCGGTGCAGCGCACGCGGCAACGAGCCTGTCGCAGATGCTTATGAGCCCGGTTGAAATGACGGTGCCGGAGGTGCTGGCCATCGACATCGCCGAGTTGCACAATTATATCAGCAACGAGATATCCGCTGTGGTCGTCTTCCAGATCCAGGGAGAGATTGCAGACGGAGGCTATGTCGTCGTCAGCATGCCTCGGGAGACCATCATCCAGCTGACGAACCAGATGCTCGGCACTACCGATACCGACCGTGAGATCAACGAGATGGACCAGAGCGCCGCAATCGAGATCGGGAACATTATGATCTCAGCGTTCCTCGACGCGACTGCAGAACTGCTGGGTATCGTCATGTTGCCGTCTCCCCCGGCGCTGGCCATAGATATGGCGCATGCCGCCTTCGAATCCATCGTCGCGCAGGTCGCGAGCGACGTGAACGATGTCTTGATCTTCAACACCGAACTCACGAGCGAAGCGCCGCCCGTCTACGGGAGCATATTCATGCTCCCGAACGTTGAACTCACGCAGCAATTATTCACGATGCTCGAACGCCTGATGGAACCGCTCGCATAACCAGCCTCCGGGATACCATGGAGAACAATTTTTTTGACGAAGAGGCGGGTGTAATCCTGGGTCTGGGCGAACTTCGGGTCGGTGCGTATCCGATGGGAACCATTGGGCTTGGTTCCTGCATCGCGCTCATCCTGCACGACCAGCGGAGGTCTCTTGCGGGGCTCGCCCACATCATGCTCCCGGAAAGCCGCGGGAACACCGAACGTCCCGGTAAGTTTGCGGATACCGCCATGAGCGTCCTCCTCGAGGAGATGGAAAATCTCGGAAGCGTGAAATGCTCAACCACCGCGATCGTCGTCGGCGGTGCAAGTATGTTTGAATTTTCGGCCAGTTCTCTGAATATCGGCGATAGAAACATTGCCGCGGTGAAGGACCAGCTTCACGAACAGAGGATCGGGATCGAGTATGAAGAGACCGGTGGAAAGGTTGGACGATCCGTGTACTACTGGCCGGAGGGGAAAGGCCGCCTCATCGTCAAGAGGGCGGACGGGACATGCATCGCGCTCTGATACTTTTTGTGGCCGCGGCATCCCTTTTCGTACCTCTCTCATCAGCTCTTTACGTCGAAGTGCCTGATTACAATTCAGGCATCGCATCCGCCGGCGTCCTTGATGCCATTAACGGTCGATACGGTGACGTGATCTTTGCGACCGATAACGGCATTTCTGTGTACACGGCAAACGGCACCTGGTATTCGGTCAATGCAAGGCTCCCCGGCGAGACGGCTTACGGCACGCTCGCGCCTCTTGAAACCATGGTGACCGCGATCGCCCTCGATGCAGAGGGGCACCTCTGGATAGGGTATCCGAACGGGCTGCAGGTCGGGGACGGAGAGGGGTACCGGGCAATCCAGGACCTGCAGTTCCTCAAGAACCGCAACATCAACTGCATCGCGCGGTGGGAGGACGAGATGTGGATCGCCACCGGGCGGGCGGGCCTCCACCGATACCGTGACGGTGATTGGACGTGGTATAAGCCTGCCGGGTCCGAAGGCCTCGGGTGCCATACCGTTGTGAGCATGGCGGTCGATGCCGCGAGCGATGCGCTCGTCATCGGGTCGGAGAGCGAAGGTATCCGGGTGCTCAAGGATCGGACGGGGGAGGTCCGCTTCGAGCAGGTCACGTATCGCAACGACACGCTTCACGGGATCTCCGGGGTGCGGGTCGATCCGTTCGGCGGCGTGTACCTCTTCAACCGCACGACGGTTCTCCACTATACCCCGGGTGCGGGGGTCACCCGGGTTCTCGGCGCCGGGAACCTGAGCAGGTTCCCGGTCACCATCAACGATATCGCGGCGACGTCCGGGGGGATGCTCTACATCGCGTCCGATAATGGCATATATGGATGGAATTCATCGGGCGTTGCCCTGCATATCACATCCGGAGACGGTATCCGCGCAAACATCGTCAAGAAACTCTTCGTCGACGCCGACGGGCGGTGCTGGTTCGTCGTCCCCGGGAACGTGGGCTACATCCCGCCGATGGCGGAGCCCGCGAGCCTCGATCTCTCCGGCGTCCCGGTGCAGCAGACGCCGGATGCAACAAAGACGCCCCTGCCTCTGACCCCGGTGCCGGCGGAGACACGCGGAGAGGCTGCCGGGCTGTTTGAGGGGGTTTGGGCTTTCTTTGAAGGGTTGATCGGCGCGGGGAGCCGTGGGTGAGGGGGGCTTGAGAGCGCGGAACAGGGGAAAGGTCGCCGGTTTTCTGGATACCATGGCAGAGCGCGGGCGTGTTTGGGCCGCCCTTTGGGTTAGTTAGGATTGGCTCTAGAAGGGTAGAAACGGCTCTGCTATCGGGAAATCACAATCTATCCTCCTTTTACGAGATTGACGGGTCGTTAGAGGCCCGGAAAAAACCCGATACACTGGACCGTGGGAGAATCGCCACGGGGGGGTGGGGACAGGGGAGG
>PGYH01000030.1 GCA_002839575.1 Methanomicrobiales archaeon HGW-Methanomicrobiales-6 | reverse complement strand
AGTGCAACAATATAAACCCTAATATGATACCACGAGAAGATTAGTTTAACGAGGAGCTCAAGATGACCCCACTCATTACGGTAAAGGACCTCTGCATGGAGTTCAATGGAACCATTGCACTCAAGGACATAAATTTCGAGGTGGCGGAGGGAGAAACGGTCGGTATTATCGGGAGAAGCGGGGCCGGTAAAACCGTTCTTATGCACCTTATGCGGGGGGTAGACCAGCCCCCGACGCGGGGTGCGATCATCTACCACGTCGTCGCCTGCGATGCGTGCGGCTACATCGGCGTCCCGAGCGAGGCAGTGAAGCCGTGTCCAGTCTGCGGTGGCGAACTCAAGCCGATGGACGTCGACCTCTGGGCGGAAGATAGCGCGGCAATGAAACGGCGTGTCATGCGAAGAACCGCCATCATGTTCCAGCGGACGTTCGCCCTCTACGGCGACGATCGGGTGATCGAGAACGTCCTGCGGGCGCTCGACGACGTCAGCTACCCGAGCGAGAAGGCGGTCAGCAGGGCCGCGGACCTCATCGACCAGGTCAGGCTCTCCCACCGGATGATGCACATCGCCCGCGACCTCTCAGGCGGCGAGAAGCAGCGGGTGGTGCTCGCCCGGCAGCTCGCGAAGAACCCGTTCATGCTCTATGCGGACGAGCCGACCGGAACGCTCGATCCGGAGACCGCCACGCTCGTCCACAAGATGCTCATCGAGAGCGCGCAGGCGAACGATATGGGCATGGTAATCACGTCCCACTTCTCCAACGTCATCAGAGACGTCGTGGACCGGGCCATACTCCTTGAAAACGGGGAAATCAAGGCGATAGGCGATCCGGACGAGATTATCGGCCGATTCATGCAGGACTACAGCGACGTCGAGCAGCACGAGGCCGGGGATGTCGGCGAGAAGATCCTGATCGCCCGGGACGTGGTCAAGCGCTACCTCTCGGTCGACCGGGGCGTGGTCCGGGCGGTTAACGGCGTCTCGTATGATGTCGGCGAGAAGGAGATCTTCGGGATCATCGGCAAGAGCGGTGCGGGGAAGACAACCCTCTCGCGAATCATATCCGGGATCCTCGAGCCAACCAGCGGCGAGATGAACATCCGGATCGGAGACGACTGGATCGATATGACCAAACCCGGCATCGAGAACCGCGGCCGGGCGAAGGGCTACATCGGACTTCTCCACCAGGAGTACGACCTTTACCCGCACAGGACGGTCCTCGACAACCTCACCGACGCTATCGGCCTTGAGTTCCCCAAGGAACTCGCCATGAGGAAGGCGATCATCACCCTCGGGATGGCCGGGTTCACCCCTGAAAAGAGCAAGGAGATCCTGGACCGCTACCCTAGCCAGTTATCCGAGGGCGAGAAGCACCGCGTGGCGCTGGCCCAGGTCCTTATTCGCGAGCCTCTGCTGATTGTCCTCGACGAGCCGACCGGCACCATGGACCCTATCACGAAGATCGATGTGAAGCACTCGATCCTCCATGCCCGCGAAGAGATGGACGAGACATTTATTGTGGTCTCGCACGATATGGAATTTGTGAGAGATATCTGTGACCGCGTCGCCCTCATGCGGGGAGGCAAGATCATCCAGATGGGACCGACGGAGGAGGTGCTTGCTCACCTCACCGAGGACGAACGAAACGTGATGGGGGCAGGCGGGGCCCCCTGAGGTGCGTGTGATGGAGATCCACCTGGACGGAAAACGCGTTTCAGTTCCGGCGGGTTCGCGGCTCGGGGATCTCCCTGGACGGGACGAACGGTGCAGTGTCGCCGTCATCCGCCCGGCACTTGAGGAGGATGCAGCGGAGTCGCAGGAGGTCAGGTTCGTCACCTCGGCCGGCGATATGATCGCCGAGATGGCGGAGGCAGCGACGGCCTCCCGGCTCTTTCAGCCCGGGCTTTCCGAACGGCTCCGCCTGCACTGGCAGGACCGCTACGCCGCCGCCTTCGGACCGTTCGAGTCCGGCATCCGGCCTGCACGGACCCCTGGCCGGTACGAGCGCGGCGACCTTATTCTTGGATGCGGAGGCTACGACCCATCCAGGTCTTACCTGATCTTCGCGCGCATGCGGCATACTGCCGACTACGGCGCCCCGGCGGACGGTGGTGTCATCGGCAGGGTCGTCACCGGCCGGGGGCTGCTCGATCGCGTCGCTGAAGGCGACCGGGTTATTGATGTCGAGCGGATATTCCGGCGTGCAGACCGATCGCACGCGGTCATCACCCGTGACGCGGAGTTCCCGCTCGAGGACGGGATGCAGATCCTCTCCTACGTGGAGGCCGAAGTGCAGGGCTTCGTGGAAGACGGGATTGACACCGAAACCGCCCGGAGCGTTGAGCATTTTCTTCTCTCCGTGCAGGACGGCAGATTCCGGGTTGACCGTTCGAGCAGCACCTACGTCGCCGACGCACACCTGGTCCCGACGAGGGTTCCGGCAGAGTTCCCCGGCCCGAGGCTTGAAGGGGCCATCACCGTCAGGACCGCCGGGAAATCTTCGGGAGCGGTCTACATCTACACACAGGGCGTATCGGCGAGCCCGATGCACACCGTCGTAGGCCGGGTTGTTCACGGTATCGAACTCGTCCGGTTTGCCGGTGAGGGCGACCTCCTCGCAATCCGCACAGAGCCGGAACGGTTTGATCTGGTCGGTCTCGCGCTTCCCGAGGCAGAGGCGGTCGCCGCCCGACGGGGTATCGCGCTCACCGTCGATGCGGCCGAAGGCGACCGCGTTGTGGTCGGCCAGGCTCCGGAAACGACACTCGAGGTGCTGGCCGCAGGCGAGGTCAGGATCACAACGGAGCCCTCCGACCATGTCATCAGCATCACTCTCGACGAGGCGGCCGCGCCCCGGTCGGTCAAGATCTTCCGTGAGGTGACCGGGCTCAAGCATCACGCCGTCGGGAAGATGCCTCTTGTCTTCACGTTCGAGGATGTCTTCCTCTTCAAGCCGAAGATCGCAAAAGGCGTCGGGATCATCCCGGAGAACACTCCCACCGGGGAGGTGCCGGCGTTCACCCTCGCGATGACGAACGATTCCCGGCGGGGGACCGGCATGGTTGGGATCCGCACGACAGCGAACGCCGAGTTCGGCCCGACCTCCGAGCCGCTTACGGGCACGAACGTCATCGGGAAGGTGCTCGATGCGGCGAACCTTGCCGGGATGCGCGAGGGTGCAACGGTATACGTGAAGGAGGTGAAATGATGGCTGATTACACTCCTGAATACGTGGGCACGGTGACCAAGTACGTCTTTGTCGAGTCCCCATCCATGACCCCCGGCGAACTCGCGCTCAGGGCATACGAGGCGTCGGAGGGCGTCCTCATCAAGGAAACGTGCTTCGGGCTGCAGGTGACGGGCGAACCGGAGTCTGTCGACCGGCTCATCGAAGTTATCCGCGCGTTCGACCCCGCTCACATATTCGTCAAGGACCGGGGTTTCCCTCCCGGCGATCCACGAAGGTGTCGGGCGAACCTCGGCGGAGCGAGGCCGGGCTATCTCGGCCACGAACGGGAGTTCCGCCTTCTGCGCTACATCACCCACGGGCTCGAGGAACTCGGCCGGCGGGAGGGGGAGGCGCCAGAACCTGTGCCGCCCGTACGCGAGAAGAAACCCTTACTCGACATCAAGCGGCTACAAGAACTGATAGAGACAGAGGAGTCCTGAATAGAATGGCAAAAGTGTTTATCTATCCTGCAACGAGCCTCATCCTCTCCGACCTGGTGGCCAGGTTCGGCCATAAACCGCTCGGTGCAGCCCTCGGTATCCGGGAACGGATACAGACCGCCGGGGTCGACTCTCCGCCCCTGCAGATCACACCCGAAGAACCCAAGCGCGGCCTGAAGTATGCAGCGGTCGAGGTGCCGTCCGGTGTCCGGGGACGGATGGCGATCTACGGCCCCCTCATCGAGGAGGCCGAGGCCGCGGTCATCGTCACCGACGCCGATCTCGCGTTCGGGTGTATGGGGTGCGCCCGCACCGACGAGTTGATCCTCTTCTCCCTGCGCCAGAGCGGCATCCCGATTCTGGAACTAACGTATCCCTCGACCGAGGAGGAAGGCGTGCAGTTTGTCGCCGCCATCAAGAAGTTTCTCGACGGTCTCGAAAAGGGGGGTGAAGCGTGAGCCGGAAGGTGCGGGTCGCCCAGCTTTCCTGTGGGCCGGAGTACAGCGGCGTTCAGAAGGAGATCTACGATGCCGCCGAGTCAGTGGACGCGGAGATCTTCTTCCCCGATATCGCGCTCGCCGACGTCGAGCGGGCGGTCGATGCGTTTGGGCTGGATGTCCGGAGCGCTGACTTAAAACTCATGATCGCCCGGGGCAAAGCCCTGGTGGAAGGGAAGGTCGATGCGGACGGAGTCTTCATCGGCACCTGCTTCCGATGCGCCGAGGCGGCGATCGTCCGAAACGAACTCCGGCGCTACATCCATGAGAACTCTCGTCTGCCGGTGGTGAGCTACTCTTTCACCGAGCGGACGACCTCAGGTACCCTTCTCACCAGGATGGAGGCACTGACCACCATCGCACGCAGAAGAGCGCTCCTCGCCCGCGAGGAGCAGACCGGGATCACGATGGGCGTCGATTCGGGTTCGAGCACGACGAAAGCGGTCGTGATGAAAGACAACGAGATCGTCGGCACCGGATGGCACCCGACGACCGAGGTGATCAAGAGCGCCGAGAGCGCGGTTGCTGACGCGCTCGAGATGGCGGGGCTTACCCGTGAGGATATCCAGGCAATTGGGACCACCGGATACGGGCGGTTCCTGATCGGGAAGCACTTCGGGGCTGACCTGATTCAGGAAGAACTGACGGTGAACTCGAAGGGCGCTGTCTACCTCGCCGGCCACCAGCAGGGCTCCGCGACCGTCATCGACATCGGCGGCATGGACAACAAGGCGATCAGCGTGATCGACGGCATCCCCGGGACCTTCACGATGGGCGGGATCTGCGCCGGCGCGAGCGGCCGGTTCCTGGAGATGACCGCGAAACGTCTCGGCGTGGACATCACCGAGCTCGGGCCCCTGGCCATGAAAGGCATGGGAAAGAACGTCCCGATGAACAGTTACTGCATCGTCTTCGGGACGCAGAGCCTGGTGAACGCGCTCGCGGCCGGGTCCTCGCGCGAGGATGTGGCGGCTGCAGCCTGCCACAGCGTTGCGGAGCAGGTCTTCGAGCAGCAGCTGCAGGAGATCGATATCAAGGAGCCGGTGATCATGGTCGGCGGCACCTCGCTGATCGAGGGGCTGGTCTACGCGATGGGCCAGCTCCTGCAGACCGAGATCGTTGTCCCGCCCCATTCGCAGTACATCGGCGCGGTTGGGTCTGCCCTGCTTGCATCCGGATTCATTGAAGGAGAATAGATGCCCCCGCTGAACTACTTCGTGGTCGAGTCGCCGGACGAGGTCGGAAGGGCGGCCTACGAGCGGATCGCGGCCGATGTCCTCCAGGACCTTGATCTCATCAAGGTGGTCGACCGGCTGCACATCTACGTCGACCCGAAGGTGCCGATCTTCGTCGCCGCCGGGCTCCTGCGTCACATGCCGCGCGCAATTCGCGTTGCTGACTTTGCAAACGTCAACCGTGGTGAGACGGAGGTCGTGCTCGATATTGGCGACGAGACCTACCTTGCGCCGCTGCTCCAGAAACTCTGGATCCTCTACGGCAAGGAGAACGTCGACCAGCCTGATCGGTTCACTGTCGTCCTCCCGGCGGGTGTGGCCGGGGAGGAGGAACTCGAGCAGTTGGTGGTGGCTGATCCGAGCGAGACGCTGTATAAGGACGTCATCTATGCGCTCCAGTATATTGCTCCCGAGGGGTTCAAGGTCCGCCGCCAGTATATCCGCGATGAGAAGTTTTACTATGTGGCAAGCGAGGATACCCTGTCGGGCGACATCGTGGAGACGTTGGTCGCGCCAATCTTCGCGAAAATGGGGGTGACGCTGTGACGACGCTGGTGCCGGTGACCTACAAGGGAGGCGTCTATCGGCACGATGAGATCATGGACCTGATCGACGATCTGGGGGGCTATATCGTGCAGAAACACGTCATGGCCCAGGACGTCGTGCTCCAGTCGTTCGTGCCGCGGGACGATATCGACCTGATACGTCAGATCGCAAAACCGCTCGCCGGCGAGGTGGTCGAGGCACCGCTTGTCGGGACCGAGATCGCCGTGGTCAGCCCGAGCCTGGAGATCCACCACCTCCCCCACACCTCCTGCGACATTGCCGAGTACCTCCGGCGGTCGGGTGCGAAGACCAACATGGTCGGACTTGCAAGGGGTTTTGGGAAACGGATAGCAAACCTCAACGACGAGGAGCGGGACGTCATCAACGAGCACGATCTCGCCGTTTACATGCTCGGGAGTTTCGAGGAGTGTATCCAGCAGAAATTCCCGGTGCTCAGGCATGGGATCCACGTGCCGATCGTGGTGACCGGGGCCCCGGACCGCGAGACCCTGATGCGGATCATCGACCCGCCCGTCGAGGGGTATGTCGGCGGAATGGGGAGGATCATGCACCGGTTCAAGCGCCCTGACGAACTCGCAAAGCTCGATGAACTGGTAGACGAGGTCTCCCGCACCCTGGACGCCCGGCGGGACGCTCTTGCAAAAGACCCGCTCTCTGTCTTCCCACCCCGCCTGATGGCAATCATCGAGGAACGGATCCATGAAGTCAGCATGCTGACGCACCCGACGCCGGTGACCGCCCAGATGGAGGGTCTCCGGGTGAAACTTCCCTACGACCTCTACGCCGATGATGTGCGGTCGCTCGAGGTGGCCGACGGGGTCACGGTCGGGGATATCGCCGACGTTACGCCGTCACGGATGCGCAATTACATATTGATTCGGATTAAACCTTTCTCGGAAACCAGGATATTGGTGTAGCGATGGATTTCGAGAAGATACTTGCGAGGGTTGTAGAACGTGGATCGGACGTCATCGCGGAGGAACTCCTCCGCGAGATCGAGAGCGAGTACGGCAGGGTTCCCCTGATTTTTGAACGGATGGCGGAACGGCCGGAGATTCTCATTTCACATCTCCTTTACAAGGGCGCCGTGGTCGAGACCAGCCAGCTCGAGCCCAAGATGATCGAACTCATCAGCCTCGCGGTGGGCGCCGCGCTCAAGTGCAGCCACTGCGTCGAGTACCATATGCAGTCAGCGATGGCGAAAGGAGCAACCCGGGCAGAGATCCTCGAAGTGATCCTGATCGCGGGACTGCTTGCAAACTCCGCGGTCCTCGCTGACGCCTACCGGGTGGTGAACGGCTCGGCTGCCTGCCCCTCCTGCGACATCAACGGCACGGGGCTGAACAAGACCTGTTCTGATAAATAACCGCTCCCGTACAAGGAGAGGCCGTTCGCCCCTTTTCCGGGCGAACCGACCCCGGGAGTGAGTGTTTACCCCCTTTTGCCTCCTTTATGGCCCGCAGAAACCGGTGTCCCGTCGATGCGGCTCCGGACGCCGTCATCGACCTTCGGAGTCCACTACCCCAAATTTTATCTCGATGCCCCCGTATTTCAGGACGACTTCGGAATATGTGCGGTATTGCCGGGCAGTTTGTCCTGAACAGGAGGGAGGCGGACGCGCCCCTCGTCGGGGCCATGGCGGATCGGCTGGCTCATCGCGGGCCCGACGGCGAAGGAAGTTTCTTCTCCGGCCCGATCGGCCTTGCCCACCGCCGTCTTGCGATCATCGACCTCTCCGACGAAGGCCGCCAGCCGATGGGAAACGAGGACGGATTGCTTCAGATCGTCTTCAACGGCGAGATCTATAACTACCGCGAACTCCGGGAAGAACTCCTCGCTGCCGGCCATCAGTTCTCCTCCGCGACCGATACCGAGGTGATCCTGCACGCCTACGAGGAGTGGGGGCGGGACTGTCTCGCCCGGTTCAACGGGATGTGGGCGTTCGCCCTCTGGGACGGGCGGCGCCGCGAACTCTTCTGCGCCCGGGACCGTCTGGGTGTCAAGCCGTTCTACTACACCGTGGTCAGGGGATCGTTTCTCTTTGCTTCAGAGATCAAGGCGCTCCGGGCGCACTCCGAGGTTGGCCGGCGGCCGAACGACCGGATGCTCTCGACATTCCTTGCCTGGGGGGTTGCGGACCACACCGCCGAGACGATGTACGACGGGATCTTCCAGCTCCCGCCGGCCCACGCGGTCGTCGTCTCGGAGGGGGGGGTCGGGGAGCCGGTGCGCTACTGGGATCTTATCATGAACGACGCCGTACGGGGTGTCGACGACGATGTTGCCGCGAGAACGGTTCGCGAACTCCTGACCGATGCGGTCCGGCTCCGGCTCCGAAGCGACGTCCCGGTCGGGACCTGCCTCTCGGGCGGCATCGACTCCTCGACGGTCACCGCCCTGATCAACGACCTCCTGCGGGCCGAGCACCCGGAGAGCGTCGGCGAGCAGCAGAAGACGTTCTCGGTCTGCTTCGATGATCCCCGGTTCGATGAGAGCCGGCATATCGATGCGGTGGTCACGGCGACGGGTGTTTCAAACCACCGGACGACGCCTGATACGGGAGGGCTCTTTGAAGATATCGAGAGGCTGCTTTACATTCAGGACGAGCCGTTTGCCTCCCTCTCGATCTATGCCCAGTACTGCGTGATGCGGCTTGCCAGCGGCGAGGTGAAGGTGGTCCTCAACGGGCAGGGCGCCGACGAGCAGCTCGGGGGATACATCGCCTACCAGGCGCCCTATATCCGCGCCCTCCTCCGGCGCCGTGAGATCTTCGCGGCCCTCCAGGAGGGGATCGGGAGCATGCAGCACCATCGGTCCTTCTTCTCGTGGGCATTCCGCCAGGTAGTTGTCCGGTCCGAGCGGCGTGACCTTCTCCGGGGTTCGGCGCCGGAGGTGCTCCGGTATGCGGGATCGCTTGACGAGGTGCTGAAACGGGAGATCGTGGCTTCAAACCTCCCCCTCATCCTGCACTGGGAGGACCGGAACTCGATGGCCTTCTCGATCGAGGCCCGGGTCCCGTTCCTCGACTACCGGCTGGTGGAGTACCTTGCGTCGCTCCCGCTCGACCAGAAGATCCGCCGCGGCGTCACGAAGTATGTCCTCCGCCGCGCGATCCGGGGGCTGGTCCCTGACGCCGTCCGGTGCAGGATGGACAAGATGGGCTTCGTCGCCCCCGAAGAGGTCTGGATGAAGGATGAACTTGCACCCCGTATCCTTGAACTCTTCTCCTCACCGGAGTTCTCGGAGCGACCCTACTGGGACGCTGAGCAGGTGCTCCGGAACTACCGGGAGTTCCTCGACGGAAAGAGCGCCTACTCAACCGAGTTCTGGCGGATAGCCTGTGCGGAGCTGTGGCTGAGACAATTTGATGCGTAGGGATTCCATGGGCTGCGCCCGGGCGTAAGTCGCGGCTGTTTGCGGAGCCGGGGTTTGAGCCCGGCACCTTTCTCCCTCCTTTTTCAACACCCTCACTCCCCTCCCTCCTGCGGGCAGACACCCCCCTTCTCCCGGAGACTCCTCCCCGCATACACCGCGAGCAGGACCGAGAGGATGCCGGTGACGAAGATGCCGTCGAATATCCCCGCACCCCCGATGGAGAGGGTGGTCGCCCGGCCTCCAGCAAGTGCCGCAAGCACGCCGGGGTTCGCGAGGTTGAGGATGTCGGCGCCGAGCAGGGTGCCCATGGTCCCGCCTGCGTAGGCGAGCCCGGGTGCGGCGCGGCAGCCGCGGGCAAGGAGGAGCCCGGCGGCGGCACCTGCGAGGGGCGCGATGTAGAACGGCATGGTGATCCCGAGGCCCGGGACCGGTGTTGCGAACGCGTATGCGACGAACGATACGGCGATGACGGCGGCGACGAGCTTGTAGCGCGATACCCGGCCGCTCGCGACCATCGCGGCGGTCATGAAGGAGGGGATAATGGCGCCGCCGACGTTGACCGCGATGACCACTTCCCCGACAGGGACTACCGGGATGTCGATCAGGCTGCCGAGCAGCGCCCCTGTGGTCACCAGCACTGCCTGGTAGAACCGGAGCCCGATCGTCTCAAAGATCCCCTCGGTGACAAGAAGCAGGTTGAATATGACCAGAGCCGGTATGAGGACGGCTAAAGCGATAAGGATCTGCTCCGGGCTGAAGGGAAGCGGCAGAATCGCGATCGTGGACAGGTCGGTCTCCATAGGCGGAGTGTACCGGACGGGTCCATGCCATAAATAACTTCATCAGTACGGCTTGGTGGTTCTTCGGCCGGGACGGTGCCGGCCCGGCTCACCAAACCTGCCACGATCCCTCCGCAGATTGATGCTTCTTACCTGTTGTATGCCAAAAGGGAGGTTCAAGAGAAAACAAAAAGCATAAATTGCGTATTTTATAATCATTTCTAGATAGATATATTCATATAGAGATAACCAAAAATAGTGATAAACAATACCTCCTTCCTCGAATCAGATAACGGACACCGGATAATGCATGCAGAAGCCATATCCCGCAGGGAGTTCGCGCAATATCGGACGGATGTTGGGGGTAGCAGGTGATTGAGAATGGCTCCGTTTTCGCCGACCGAACACATCTTTGCGGAGAAACATGATTGGCTACACTGTTGAGGATCTGATCCGGCATCTGGAACGGCTTCAGGCACGAGGCCCGATCCCGTTCGATGTGAAGAGCGGAGAGATCTTCGGTATTCTCTGTCCCTGCGGTCAGGACCGGCGGACCCTGATCGCCATCCTCATGACGATGCTCTTTCCGATCTCCGGATTTGCCGAACGTTCACCGCTTGCGATCCTCGGGAACCTCGGGGACATGCGGCGGAGCATGGGTATCGTCCTCCAGGAGCCGGTACTCGACCCTGCACTGACCGGCAGGGAAAATCTGGACTTTCACGCACGGCTGCATGGCCTGGGCGACGAGGTCCGGAAAAGGAGGATTTCCGAGGTTATAGGACTCTTTGGAATCGGCGAAAGCGCCGACGCTGCGGTTGAGACTTACTCCCCTGCCATGGTGCAGCACCTTGAGATCGCCCGGGCATATCTTGCACACCCGGGAGTCCTCTTCCTTGCCGAACCGACGAAGGGGCTCGACGGACCCGGTCGCCGCGAGATCTGGGACCTGCTCCGGCGGCTGAACCGCGAGCGGAGGGTGACGATCATCTTTACGACACACGATGTAGCTGAAGCGGAGGCAATCTGCACCCGGGTTGCCGTGGTGGACGGCGGGGAGGTCGTGGCGCTCGATGCACCCGAGACCTTCCGTGCGGTGATGGCTCTCGGCGATACACCGCTTGAATCTAACAACTCTTCTTAAAATACTCGGCTACCGAACCGGTGGACAAAAGCCGGGAGACGGAGGCAACCCGGAGGATCGAAACCTCCTTTATCTCAATGGTCATGAAATGGGTGTATGACTTCCCACCGTCTCCCGCTCGTACTTCTGTTCGTTGCCGGGAGTATCATCGCACTCGTCCTCATCGGCGGATGCCTTGACGAGGGCCCGGCGCCTGATGACCGGATCATCCGGACCATTCCGCCCGCCGAGGCGTCCGTCCTGATCGAAGAGATGCAAGGAGATCCAGATTTTGTCGTCATCGATACCAGGCGGCCGGATGAGTTCGCCGGCGGACACATCCCGCGCGCAATCAACATCGACTCGGCACACATCTCAGAGCACCTTGATGACCTCGACCCGGACGGAACCTATCTTATATACTGCCAGCGGGGCGTACGAAGCGTCGGTGTCCGGGAACTGATGCGCGAGGCCGGGTTTTGCGAGGTTTACGAGATCGAGGGCGGCATGAGCGCCTGGCGGGCTGCAGGGCTCCCGGTGATGGCCGGGGGTTAGCGTTCACTCCTCCTGCTTCACATAAGTGACGCCCTCCGGTTCCTCCGCTTCGCGGGTCTCTATCACGACGGTTCCCGAGATCCGGTTGAAGAGCCGCTGTTTTGAGCCCGGCATGGCGAGCCAACCGATAAGGCAGTCGGGGATCAGGAGAAACGCTTTCCCGAAACTCTCGATCGCCGCGGCGCCAAACCCGATATCCTCCCCGGTGCGGCCGGTGACCCGGATCTTCAACGCCATCTTGCCGATGGACTGGCCCCGGTATCCCTCAAAGAGCGTCCAGTAGAGGAAGAGGACGACCGAGGAGAGGCTGAAGGAGAGGAGTCCGGGGTCTATCATGAACCTCCAGGCGGGCGGCAGCCGGTCGGAGAGCGCCCAGAGAGGCAGCCCGATCAGGATGATATCGATGAGCCAGGCCCAGAACCGCGTCTCCCATTTGGCGAGATAGAGAGTGACCATACCATTCTCCTGTCGTCCTCAACGGGTCTTAAGGATTGGTATCGGTCAATCTGTGGTTGCTTCTGATATGGAGCGGGTAGAGCGTGGCATCCCGATCCCTGATATATCAGTGCAGGGATTCAGGCTCGGCGGTATCGACTGGAATCCCGAGCAGCGCCTCCAGTTCCTGTTTCAGGGCAACAAGGTCAAGGAGGCTCCGACCGGGAGACATTCCTGCCGGATGAACGGATGCAGGTCTGGATGATTCACCACCTCCAGATCATCGGTGAGCCGCACGTCTTCGAAGACCAGAGGTCTTCTCGCGCTCCGTTCCCTCTGGAGCGTCGCGTTCCCCTGGACCTGCGAAGCGCTTCTCCCGGCGTTCCCTGCAAGCAGGTGACCGGCCTTCGGAACGTTCTGGTTCACGCATACTTCCGCGTGGGTCCTCTGGAGGTCTGGGTGGTCGTGGATCGTGATATCCCCGCGTTCACCGGGGCAAGCGTCTTCGGGTTCGCCCTGGCGAGGTCCTCAAAGCACGCATTGGTGTAGTTCTCGATCATCTCGGAGATGCACACACCGACCTTTATCTCGTCCCGGTTCACCTCGTTGTCCATGAAATGGTCGGCCGAGATCTCGCCAGTCAATTCGACCGTATGCTCCTTTGTCGGGGGTGAGACATCTTCCCTTCCCGGCGAGCAACCATCATCTGTGTTGAGGAGCGTGCCCGGGCAGTCACGGCTCCCCTGCGCCATGACCGGCATCGACGTGCCGGCGGCCTGCCAACACCCGGGCGGTTCCGGCAGGTATTATACGACTGCGGTGCAGAATACCGGATGATGAGCGTGCCGGTATGCTGGCCGTCCGGTGCTCGGGGAGGGGGGCACCATCGCCGGTAAATGCTGTCAGTGCGGCAGGTGCTGCACCCACATGCGGGACGTCCACAGGGTTATCGAAGAGCGTGGCGACTATACGTTTATCGTGCACAACCACTATACCGGAGATGCAGAAGAGGTGCGGGTCGACCCGGACAAAATAACCCTCTTCGAGGACAGGAGCAGCATCGAGGGATTGCCGAACGCATGCCCCTTTTTAAGATATGGGGAGACGGGAAAGGCGTGGTGCACGGTCCACATGACACGCCCCGACCTCTGCCGCGAATACTGCTGCCGCCTGCTCGTCCTTGATTCGCAGGGGAAGTTGGCCGGACGTGTGACGTACCAGAGAGCGCTCACTCCGGACACTGACGAACTCGGCCGGCTCTGGGAACGGGTGCAACCGACGTTGGATGGGCTCTGCGGCACGGAATGGGATGAAGCCTTCGTCCGTACCCTCACAGCAGCCGGATACCGCGTCTGCCGGTAGTTGCCGGGAGACCTCAAAAAAGAGGAGAAACTACCCCGGTCTCCCCCGGAACAGGCCCATAAAAAAATTGGAAGCAAGATAACGGCTAACTGTGGATCTATGGATACGCGGATGGTGGCGCCGACTTCCGAAAATATCCCACAGAGGCAATACAAGCACGAGCACAACGGGAGCAGGCAGGTATAGTCTTTCCCGGAAACCATGAGAACAAGCGATGACCGGGTCCTGCGCCCGGATCCAGGGCCCACCCGGCCGGGCATCCCAACCTGCCGTTGCCCGGTGGCCCGGGGGATTATGCTGCCGCCTCGTCGACCCGGGTCCTTCCGCGGCTGCCATCCACCGTCTCGGCAACACGCATTATGGCACCGACGTCCGGCGTCACCATACAGACGGGGAAATAGCCGAACAGCGACGCGTAGTCGATCTTGAGCGCCCGGCACCGGGTCAGATCAAGGGTTATCCTCTCGAGGTCTTCTGCCATCCGAGGGGTCACTCCGTTGCGGAGCGACACCGAGGCGAGGTCTGCGACGACCGAAAGCACCTCCTCGCGGATCGTCTCGATCCTGGATGACAAGAGGGAGTAGACGAGTGTGCGGCTGTAGCCTCCCTGCAGGTGCCGCACGACGATCATCTGCGTCAGGAAGATGAGGGCAAACATGCCGGCCCTGAGTTCGATATCGGCTTCGGCGGAGGTGAAACTGTTGTAGGTCACCCCGGGGAGAACGATCGCCGCGATGAAGATGACGCCGGCAACGGTTGTCACGACGGCAGCGGTGAGCGCATACTTCAGCCCCTGGGTCCAGGCCTCGTTATACCGTTCTTTGATGCGGGACTGCATACCGAGTATCCCCGCAAAGAAGCCTCGCGAATACGGCTGCACATACACGATCGCAACATAGAAGACGATAATTGCGGCGGACTGGATGACGACGATCGCGGTGGAGTACGGCCCGAACTCACCGCTCACGAGCCAGCCTGCAAGCGCAAACACCGAGGAGAGAGCGAAGAGCACGAGAAAGCCCGGGGCGAGAGGCTGGCAGTTGATGAAGAACAGGTTCCAACCAAGTTCATAGAGGGAGTTCCTCTGTTGCGTGAGCCGCTTGAGCGCCTCGATTGCATCGGCAGGGACGGCGGCACTCTTCTCAAGACTCTCCCATGAGATGATCTCCTCGAGGCTCTTTCTCTCGCGATTCTTGAGATCGTTGAAATACCGGATATAGGACTTCAGATCGCCTGCATCAGTCGGGAGCAGAAGGAGGAAAGGATTGATCATCAGGAATATGAAGGACGCCATGATCCAGTAGAGATAATACTCCCCGGTACGTGCGAGCAGAAGCCCCAGGTTGATCAGTATCGCCGCTCCAAGGATGGGCAATGTGTACTCAAGGCTCCATTTCATCCCGGCAAGGGTTGCCAGATCGTTCTCTGCCGCATTGAGGATCTTCTTCGCCTCAGTCCGGGAGTATGCAACCCTCTGTGAGAACTCGTTCGGCGAGACCACCGGGACCTCTGCCTCTCTATCCTTCCCGAGCCGGCTCCCGTACGGCAGTTTCATCGATCATAATTTCTCCGGGGTTATTTATAAAAAAGCAGGTGGGTCTGGAGTATTCTGGATCGAAGACCTGCTCGCGGGGCCGCCCGGTCGTTGAAGTTCGCGGCACGGTCCGGGGCAATCCGATCACCGTCGTTGTGGGGTGAGGGAGAGCCAGGGCGAACAAAAAAAAGGGGTGCCCCCCGTCCCGATAGGGGCCACGCGGGAAGACCCGAACGGTGTATCCTCAGGGCGGCTATGAGGTCCCGGTTCCGGGTTCGCCGTACCGGGAAAAAGAGAAATTATGCGGTATTGTCCCGGTGCAGAGTCCTTGGTCCAGCACGAAAATCTATCTCCCCCCCGCCCCGGAGGCCGCCCGCTCCGTCAGCCACGAGTAAAACTTCCGGTGCCAGAACGGCACGTCGATCGGCCGGGAGAGCGACTGCCAGGCTGCCCACATGACCCGATCGGAGAGGCTCTGCCACTCGCCCGCCCGCTTGACCAGATCGTCCGCCGGCTGCCCTACCGCATGCAGGATCTCGTGCCAGATCCGGAGGATGAGCGCTTCGTCGTCCGTGTCCTGGCGCGTGACCCGGACGCTCGCCCGGTTCTGCATCCCGCCCCCGAGGGCCCGGGCGGGGATCGCATCGTCGAAGACGTAGACAGTTCCGTCCGGAACCGGGAAGGGAAAGCCTTTCCACATCGGGTCCTTCTGGTCGAAATAACGGACCTCCGGGGTGCCCGTCCGAACCGTGAACTCGAAGTACGGCGGGATCAGCTTCAGGTGCGGCTCAAGCCTCCGCCGCAGTTCCTCGGTCTTGAAGAAGAGGTCGAAATGAGGCATCGGGGCCGCATTGGCGCGGGTGATGATAAATCATAGGGTCAGCCGGAGGGGGACGCGCGCCCGGGACGGTCACCCCCGGTCGCCGCCCTGCACCGGCCCCCGCGTAAGTGCCTCCTGCCGCTCGTCGATCCAGGCCCGGGTCCAGACCCGGAGATCGCTGATGCTGGCGGACCCCTGCTGGACGCGCATCGCCCGCAGGTGGCCCTCAAGTTCGTCGGCCATCGAAAAGATCAACTCTTCGGAAGCTTTTTCCGGTAACGGCCCCTCTGCCCGCAGGCGGGCGGCCCCCAGGTCGAGAAAGTGCTGCAACTCGCCTGTTGCCTCAAGGATCGTGGTGAGATCCAGTTTGACAGTAGGCTCCATAAACAGGGGATTGTCGCACCCGTTAATAATCTCATCCATTTGCTTCAGGGCACAAATAAGGCACCTATGGGACGATAATCAGACATCCAGCGTTTATTCGGGCAGTGGACCCGCCTTCCCGGAGGGCGGGCTACCCCCCGGTCGCGGTGTGCAAATCATTTTAAGGACTCCCGGCACTCAGTGCACGCCCCCTCGTAAGAGGCAACGGAGGCGAAGAAGATGCAGGAGAGATCGGATGTAATTCTGGAACGCAGGACGCGGACAGCCGGCGAAGAGTGGTTCATGTCGGCCGACGACATCCTGGACAAGAACGTGATCAACCCGCAGGGAGATGACCTCGGGGAGATCTCGGATATGCGGATCGGGTTCCCCGAGGGCAAGGTGGATTACCTGGTGCTCAGGTACGGCGGCGTGCTCGGCGTGGCGGCAAAGAGGTTTGCCATCCCGCCGGAAGCCGTGATCTACCGTCCCGGGGACGACAACTTCGTCGTGAACATCGACAAGCGGCGGCTGGACGATGAGCCGGGCTTCGAGGAGGACAACTGGCCCCGGGAAGCGGACTACGGCCTGATCCAGTCGGCCGGAACCATAACCCCGCCGACCCGCGAGGAAGCGGAAGCCATGAAGCGCGAGGAGACCCCGCCGCCGGAGGTCGTCACGACGGAGCGCGTCGAGACGCGCCCCCGACGGAGATAACCCCGTTCCCCGGGTTTGGGGAACGGATACTTTTTTTCAGGCGGTCGAGAGAAGTCGACCGCAAGGAAGATTACCCGGAACCGCCGAACGGGCCGCATCGTGCCTGCCATGTCAGCACCTGCAGACGGTCCGGCGCCGCCGGAAGAGCAGATCTGCGTTGAGCCCGATAGCCGGGAAGGAACCCCGAACCTCTGGCAGGTCGCCCTCATCGCCGTAATCGCCATCCTCTTTACGGTCGCCTACCTCGCCCTCTACGGACTGCTCAACAGGGTCGTCTGGGTCCAGAACGGCTTCGTGCAGGCCAACCCCTGGGCGGTCCCGGCAGGCGTCCTCGCCTTCTCGCTGCTTGTCGGCCTCTGCCGCAGGTACCTGCACGCACCCGACGTGATCCATGGCGGGTTCGCCGAATCGCTCAAAGGCGGAGGCGAGAAGCCCGACTATCGGACGTTTCCCGGCGCATTTCTCTCTTCGATTCTCTCGCTCCTCTCCGGGGCAAGCGTCGGGCCGGAAGGGACCATCACCGTCCTGATGGGGTACGTCTCCCCCTACATCCGCGACAGGCTCAGGATCGGGTCCCCCGGGGCCGCGCTCGGGTTCGACGTTGCGGCCCTGGCATCGGCGTTCAACGGGATCATCGGCAGCGTGCTCTTTACGGGGGTGTTCGCCACCGAGTTCCAGGTCGGCGGAAACAAAAACGCCTTCCGGTTCCTCACCTGGAACCTGCTCGCCGGCACCATCGGCTTTCTCGTCTACCTGCTTCTCGGGTTCCCCTCGTTCGCCCGGAGCATCCCCTTCCAGCCGCTTGCCGAACTGCATCCCGCCTACATCCTCTACGCGGTCATCCTCGGCATCCTCGGGGGGCTGCTCGCGATCTTTGCGGGGGCCTCCATGCAGGCCGCCGGGACGGTCATGGACCGGATATTCGGCGACGCGCCCGTCGCCCGCGTCCTCGCCGCCGGGGCGGTCATTGCCTGCGTCGGTTACTTCATCCCGGAGGTGCTCTTCTCCGGGGAGAGCCAGATCCACGGGATCATCGCCGACCCGGCCCGGCTCGGGGTCGGGATGCTGCTCGGCATAGCGGTCTTGAAGATCCTCCTGCTCGCGCTCTCGTTCAAGAGCGGGTATATCGGCGGGCCGCTCTTTCCCATTATCTTCTCGTCGACGCTGATCGGGCTCGCCTTAAACCTCGCCTTCCCAGGCGTGCCGGTCTCGATCTTCGTGCTCTGCATCGAGGTCGCGGCCCTCACCCTCGCCCTCGGGGCACCCCTGACATCCATCCTCCTGGTCGCGGTCGTGGGCACGGCCGACCAGTACACGGTCGTGCTCCTCGTGATCTCCGCCGTCACCGCCATGCTCATCTCTGCCGCCGTGAAGGAGAGAAGGGGAGGGCAACCGTAGCGGACGGTCCGCCCTGCAACAGGTTTTTATACTCCGGAGCCCATGGCGCCGACCGTCCATCCCGGCACGCCGGGATGCGGCAACGAGGGGGGAAGAGCATGCAGTTCCTAAGCATATTCACCTGGGAGCCCGGGAAGATGGCCGAGATCATGGAGGCGCGGGCCAGGGAGGAGATTCCGGAAGGCGTGACCCTGATCAACGAGTGGGTCGACCTCGTAGGGAACACGGTCTTCCGGCTGATCGAGACGGATGATCCCGTCGCCCTCATGAAGGTCAGTTCTCCCTGGAGTGACCTCGGCTACAAAGAAGTGCATCCGGTCATGGAATCAAAGGAAGCGTTAACTATTCTCAGGGGATGAGGAGGGGGGCCCTCACGCCCCTTCCCTCAGGTGCCCCGGCCTGACCGGAACCATGTATGGCGCCGAAAGGTCCCGTTTCACCACCGCTTCGATCCCGTAGACGGACCGGAGCATCTCTTCGGTGAGCACCTCTTCCGGCGTCCCGTAGCCGTAGATAGACCCTGTCTTCATCACCATGAGGCGGTGGCAGTAGGTGGCGGCGAGATTCAGGTCGTGGAGCGCGATGACGACCGCGAGGTTCCTCTCCTCGGCAAGCCCGCGGAGGACTTCCATGACTCCCATCTGGTGGCAGACGTCCAGGTTGCTCGTCGGCTCGTCGAGGAGGATCGAGGAGGATCACCCCCGTCTCCTGCACGAGCGCCCGGGCGATCATCACCCGCTGGCGCTCCCCGCCGGAGAGTTCGGCGACCTTCCGGAGCGCGAGATCCCCGAGATCGAGGAGGTCGAGCGCCGCAACCACCTTCTCCTCGTCGGTCCTGTTCACCGTCCAGTTCAGGTAGGGCCGCCTCCCCATCAGGACGGTCTCGAAGACCGTCGCCGCGGTCCCGTTCCCGGCCGACTGCGGCACGTAGGCCATCGCCCGTGCGACCTCGCGGCGGTGCATCGAGCGGAGTTCCCGCCCGTCAAGCATCACCCTGCCCCCGTTGGGGGAGAGCATGCCGTCGATGCACCTGATAAGCGTCGTCTTCCCGCACCCGTTCGGCCCTACGAGCCCGAGTACTTCGCCCGCGTCCACCGAGAAGGTGATCGCGGAGAGCACCTCCCGGTCGCGGTAGGCAAACGAGAGGCCGTTTACCGATATCAGCGCCATCAGGCATTCCTCCGGTGCAGGAAGAGATAGATGAAGAACGGCACCCCGAGGAACGCAGTCACGATCCCGACGGGAAGGACCTGCGGCGCAAGGACGCTGCGTGCGATGCTGTCGGCACCGAGGAGGAGGAGAGCCCCCACGAGGCCGGAAGCGGGAAGAAGCGTGCGGAAATCGCTGCCGATGGCCATCCGGGTGATGTGCGGGGCGACGAGCCCGATGAAGCCGATCGTCCCGGTGAAGCAGATGATCACCGCGGTGATCAGGGAGGCGATCATCATCAGGACGGTCATCGACCGCTCGACGGGAACCCCGAGGCTGGCGGCCACCTCGTCTCCTTCCGCGAGGGCGTTTAAGTCCCAGGCGCGGTAGAGGAGGTAGGGTATGGTGCAGGCGAGGACGAGAGCGACGATCCCGAGTTTCGGCCAGGTGGATTTGTCCACCGACCCGAACATCCAGAAGACCACCGCCTGGAGCTGTTCGGCGCTGCCGACGTACTGCAAAAGCGACGTCACCGCCGAGAAGA
>PGYH01000204.1 GCA_002839575.1 Methanomicrobiales archaeon HGW-Methanomicrobiales-6 | reverse complement strand
CCTCTTGAACCTCTAAAGTAATGAGCTTGATGGCGGCCGGCCCCGCCGGGACGGACACCCCGACAGGCACCCGCCGGAGCCCCGGCCGCGAACCCGCCCTCACATAAAATCCGCGAGCCCGAGCTGCTTCTCCGGGGGCTGGCCGAAGGTGGACTCGATCTGCATGAAGAGCACCTCCACCCGCTGCTTCGTGTAGTCCGATATCGCGTAGGTCGCACAGATGTTGCGCGACATCTCCAGGTACTTTTTCACCGAGCCCTCGTGGACGGTCGGGATGACGTGCCCCCCGCAGCGGGTGCACTTCCCCGCAAGCGGCATCCGGCGGTACTTCGCGTTGCACTTCATGCACCGGACCTTTTGCTTGGAGAACGCATTGAGGTTGCCCTGGAGGTCGCGGATGAAGTGGGTGTTCAAGACCCGCTCGGCAACATCGTCCTCGTCCACCGCCCGGATCTTCTTTGCGAGGTCAAGTTCCGCATCAAGTTTGTCGAGCATCGACCCGAGTTTCGTGTAGGTCGACTCGAGCGGTCCCGCCGAGATGTTCGAGGTCGCGTGGGTGAACGAGAACCCCTCACACTGCGCCGGCGTCCCGAGCCGCCGCTCCACCCGGTCGACGTAGTCGTCGAGGTCTTTCGGGTGGGCGTAGGCGAGGCAGCCGTTATAGACCTCGATCGGGTAGTGGTCGCAGACGTCGACGTTGAGACTCTCCTTGTCGACTTCCGCCGGGTCGATTCGGGTGGTCAGGACGAGCGGCGCATCCATCGTCCCGCCCCGGGTCTCGGGGAGATAGGCCCGGGAGAAGTTGATCAGCCCGTCGAGGAGGAGCATCACGCAGTCCTCGTCGCCGTCGCACTGTCCACAGAAGATGCCGTTTGCGACCAGGGTATGGTTATCGGCGACCGTCAGGCAGTAGACCCGGTCGTCGAGCGCCCGCACGGTCTCACGGGAGACGACCTCGTCCGCCACGACAAGCCCGCCCTCCTCCACCGGGACGCGGTCGCCGACCGCGACCTCGAGCCCCTTGATCTTGCGGAGGTAATCGGTGTCCCAGACCAGCATCGCGTGGTCGGGTGTCACCGAAAGAACCCGCCCCCGCCTTGTTACGAACCGGATCAGGTGCGCCGGGGCGCGGTGGACGGAGACCGAAGTCACCCTCTTCAGGCTGGTCTTCCCCTGCGGGTCGATGCTCCGGACGTAGAACGGCTGGCGGGGATCGGAGTAGAACGTCCCGACGTGATCGATCCCCGGCTTCGATATATCGAAGTTCTCCGTCACGAACTGCCGGATCGGCAGCGACATCCACCGCCGGCCGTCGGAGACGGTGATCTCCGTATCGCCGGAGAAACAGTTCCGCCGTTTCGCCGCGTGGAAGAACGGGTGACCGTAGCCGACCGGCGCCTTCGAAAACCCGATCAGCCGGGCGAGAACCCCGGCGCTCGTGTGCGGGGCAAGCCCCATCAGGAGGTGGCCGACGAGATCGAGAGGTTTTTCCGCCTTATAAAACGGTTCGAGCCCGTAGAGCCGCACCAGGAGGTCGTCGACGAACTTCGCCACCCGGACCAGCCACTCACCGCAGCCCTCCGATACCAGGATGTCCTGGTGGCGGAGTTCGAGCACCTGGTCTTCCGAGACGAGTTCCCGGCCGTAGGTGTCGTGGGTGTAGCCAAGTTCGCGGAGCCGCTCGATGGGGACGCCAACCTCGTCCGGCCGGAAATGAGTCAGGGGAAGGTCAATCATATCGTAGCGAACGGTGCCGTCCTTGAAGACATAAAGGTTCTGCAGCGCCCGGAGGATCCCCTTCTCGATCGGCTCCACCGGCCGCTCACGCGAGATCAGGCCCTTCACGCCCTTTAAGAGCGCGACCGAGGACTCGCGCACCCCGAGGTTCTCCATCGCCGCCGAATACTCGCTTTTCACGTTGATCGTGACCTTCTGGAGACAGACCGTCTCCACGTTGCACCGGGGGCAGACGTCCTGCCCGACGTCTTTGCCGCATTTCGGGCACCGGAAGACCGGGTTCGTGTGCGCCCCGCACTCGCAGAGGTTCTTGTAGGTGAAGGCGCCGCAGGCGGGGCAGTGCCGCTCACCGACCTCCGCCTCGATCACGCCGCCGTCCGTGTTCGACCGGGGCTTCGAGGAGCAGGCCGCCTGGAACGACCGGCGGGCGCCGCCCTCGTCGCC
>PGYH01000029.1 GCA_002839575.1 Methanomicrobiales archaeon HGW-Methanomicrobiales-6 | reverse complement strand
CCACGCTCACGACCGCGGGCCCCACGGACTCGACGACCCGGACGACGGCCCGGGAGTAGGCGTCGAGGAGGTCGGCATCCGACTCCCCGGTATTTGAAGATGCACCGTTCCCGGACGGAGCGGATACCGGGTGAGAGTCGCCAACCTGTCGGAAGAATGTGCGCTCTGTTTTATTCATTGTAATTTATAATTTTATAATCAATAGTAATGTACTTTCCGCACAGGTTTGGTGAGCAACGCTTCCTGCGGCGCGTAAGATCGCTCCTGCGTTGGGCGCGCAGGGATGCTCTTCATGGGCTACATCACTCCCGCCGCAAAAGACAAATAGCCGCAATCGCTATTGCCCTCCATGCTCGAGACGGCTGCGATTGAGGTGAATGTGGAGGCAACGAGGGTCGAGGTGCACCCCACGAACGTCAGGCGACTGCCGCAGGCCGGGGAAGCCTACGATCTCGTGGAGATCGAGACCGACCGGGGAACGACCACCTGCCGCTACTACGAGGCCGCAGGGGCCAGAACCAGTGTCGTCATGGTCGGCGGGACCGGCGGCGGGTTCGACACCCCTGCACGGGACCTCTACCCACGGCTGGCAAAAGACCTCCCGAACCACCGGATCAGCGCACTCCGGGTGCAGTACCGGCACCCGAAGGATCTCGTGGAGTCAGTCATCGACACGGTCCTCGGTACGCGTTATCTTGAGAGCCAGGGCGTCTCGGCCGTCGGGCTGGTCGGGCACTCGCTCGGGGGAGCGGTGGTGATCCAGGCGGCCGCAAACGTCCCGGCGGCCAGGGTCGTCGTCGCCATCTCCACCCAGACCGGCGGGACCGAACCGGTCGCCGGCCTCGCGGGCCGTGCGGCACTCCTCTTCCTGCACGGCGATAACGACCCGGTCCTTCCCCACGGCGCATCGGAGGATGTCTACCGGCGTGCCGGCGAGCCAAAACGGCTGGTCATCTACGAAGGGGCGGGCCACACCCTCGACGGGGCGGCGGAGAGCCTCTACGTCGAGGTGAAGGCGTGGCTCCTCAAGCACCTCCCCGGAGCGGTCGTCTGATCCGGTACCGGGAATGTCTATTCGCGAGTTCAAGCTGGAACGGTTCATGGCGGAGCACGAGTTCCGGGCATCGTATGTGCTCGGGGCCTCCGACGGCGAGACCCTGAGCGTACAGGAACTTCTCTCCCTTGATCCGGGGTCAGAAAACGACCTCCTGCGGCTGCGTCTCGGTTACGTCGAGTCGGCAGGAAGCGCATCGCTCCGGGAGGCAATCGCCGGGCTTTACTCGGGGGTATCTCCCGACGAGGTCATCACATTCAACGGGGCATCCGAAGGGATCATGGCGTTCATGTCGACCGCCCTCCAGCCCGACGATCACGTTATCGTCCAGTTTCCCGCATACCAGTCGCTCTACGAGGTCGCCCGCTCGCGTGGTTGCGACGTCACGCTCTGGTGGATGGATGAGGAGAAGGGCTGGAGCCCGGACCTCGAGGTGCTGCAGGAACTGGCCGGACCGGCGACGAAGGCGATCGTCATCAACTCCCCGCACAACCCCACCGGCTACCAGGTCCCGGAGAGCAGCTTTTCGGCCCTGATCGAGTTCGCGGAGGAACGAGACATCACCATCTTCTCCGATGAGGTCTACCGGCTCCTTGAGCACCGGGCCGACGACCGACTCCCCGCTATGGTCGACGTGCCGGGCGCTCATGTCTCGCTCGGAGACGTATCAAAAGCGTACGGGCTTGCCGGACTCCGCATCGGGTGGGTTGCGACCCGTGATCGGGACCTGCTCGGACGGCTTGCGAGGTACAAGGACTACTCAACCATCTGCAACAGCGCTCCCGGCGAGTTCTTTGCCGGGATCGCGCTCCGCCATCGGGGAAAGATCGTCGCCAGGAACCTGGATATCATACGGCGGAACGTCGGACTGCTGGACGACTTCTTTACTACCTGGAGCAGCCTCTTTTCGTGGGTCCGCCCCCGGGGAGGAACGACAGCGTTTCCCCGGCTCAGGGCAGGGGAAGGCGCTTTCGCACTCTGCACCGATCTCCTGGATTCGGCAGGTATCCTCCTCGTTCCCGGAACGGTCTTCGAGCACGATGACGCTCATATCAGGTTCGGCTACGGGAGACAGGATATGCCTGAGGCCCTGGAGCGCCTCGACGGCTATCTCAGGACCCGGTTCGGCTGATCCCGGATAGAACCCGGCGCTCCTCGCCCATCCCCTCCAGGTATCGGCGTGCGGCGCAGGGATCGTCGCTTGAGAACCCTTCGACGCCGATACGGGCCGCGTCCTCGATATCCTCCGGTGAATTCAACAGCCAGGGGATGACGAGCAGTCCGGCGTTGTGCGCCTGATCCACCAGTTCGCGGGAGACCCGGTCCCATCGCGGGAGGATGAGGTCGGCCTCTACCGAGCGGGCGAGCCCGACAGGATCGACGATCTCCTGCGAGTAGATGAGGCCCGCCTGCGCCCCGGGGAGGAGCTTCTTTGCCATCGATACACTCTCCGGGTGAAACGAGACCAGGAAAAGCCGTTCCGGCATCCGGTCCATGAGCACCGAGACGACGATCGCTTCGGTCCCGGGCTCCTTGAACTCCACGACAAGTCCCGTCTGCCCGCGGACCAGGTCGATAACCTCCGAAAGCGTCGGGATGGTCTCGCCCCCGCCCGCGTCCAGCCTTTTGAGTTCCTCGATGGTGAAGCCTTTGACCGGTCCGGTCCCGTCCGTCGTCCGGTCGACAGCCGCGTCATGGATCGCAACCACAATACCGTCTTTTGTGAGGCGCACGTCGACCTCGACGAGATCGGCGCATGCCATCCCCTTCCGCAGGGCCCTCAGGGTATTCTCCGGTCCGAGAGCCCTTGCCCCCCGGTGTCCGATGATGAGCATGCGACGCCATACACCCGGGGACCAGATATAGGTGGCGGGCTTTTCCGGCAGAGCGGTCCATACCAGGCACTTCCGGCATGGTGCAGCCCGGTTGCCTGCATGGCTCCCGGCACGGATCGCCGCCCTGAGAAACGGTTCCTTCAGGGGCAGGTGCCGGAGGCGGCACCTGTGTGCGGCTGAAAAAAGGGTTACTTCTGCTGAACCTTCTGAAACTCTGATTTAATGTCTTCCTTGCTGTTGTACTGCTTATCCTCAAACTGGTTCAGCGTATCAAGGATGCCCTGAGGTGCTCCGCTCTCCTTCGCCTGGGAGAGAAGATTGTCTTTCGATGCGGGGAAATTAATCCTCGAGGTGATCTGTTCGATGATCCGGGGGTCGAGTTCCTGCAGGGACCCGGCGACTTTCGACATCCCGCCCATGGCGGATTCTTTTATGCCTTTCATACTGCTCACCGTCATATCTGCGCTCCCTTTCCGGGAGGCGGCCCCAGGAGGGTAAGATGCAATAAATACCTATCGGCCGTACTTTGGTGGGATGGTTGCCCCGTGCCGGCGAAAGCAACCGGACCCCTCCTGCGGCGAACGCCGGCAGGGTGCCGGAGGCTGCACCGATTCGAGCAGAAGGGCGGCAACGGGGGATATTTGCTTCGAAACCTGAGATTTCGCTGGCTGTCAGGCCAACCGCCCCTCGGCAGGGCCAAATCAAAAGGTTAATTTTACTTATCTAACCCAGGTTTGCCATTTGGCTTCTAAAGGTGCTTCATGCCCCAAAAAAGTCCAAGATAGTCAGAATAGAATTTGACAGTTGAGTTATATTTGTGTGTGAAATGCACGTTTTATTATCAGAATACCAGATCTGTCTGAAATTCAAGGTCAAAATGAGGAGATTTCGGGAGATATTTTTGGTAGTGCCCCAGCATATAACTGATAAGTGATCTCAGAGGATCCGACCGAATTCCGTTGCGCACCAACCAGCGTTCATGACAAAAAATAACCTGGGGAGAAGATTTCCCTTATCGGGCTCTGGTGAAGCCCTATTTCGGCTGTCATTCTTCCCCGACGAGATTGGTGCCGAACTCGGCTCATCCCTGAGTTCGACCTTTTTCTTCTCAAGCATGTCCTCATGCCGTGGACCGTGGTGGCCTGCGCACCTGACGGTGCTTGAGCTCCGTTCCTGTCGGAACGTCGCTTATCGCGACTGGGGGTGGGGCTGACGGGGAGTGCGACCGGAGGGAGCTTGAGCACCGATAGGTGCGAGGGGGTCTCCCCCTCCCCTGTCTTGCGCAAAGATCCGAACACCTCATCACCCCACCCCGCCCGGCCTCCGGCCTCCTCCCCCGCCCCCCGGGGCGGGGGCAGTCATGGCGATTGCGATGGATGGGACATCCGGAGCACGAGCACCGTCAGGTGCGATATCCAATGGAAAGCCGTGCCCCGGATTGCAATCAATCGGGAACACCCGGATGGGATCTCAACAAAATTTATTATCAGTTGTTTCGTAGGGCACTACCATATTTTTCCAAATACTTGGAACTGTCAAATTGTATTCCGCCACAATCTGAGAGATTTGAGTGGAGTGGCAAACTTAGGTATCTAACAAATTTCTCTTTCATGCGAACTCACGGTATTCTTACGTTGCTCGCCTGTCTTGTCGCAGTGCTGGCCGTCGTCGGTGCAGGGTGCACCGGCACGACCGAGCAGACCGGCGGAGCGGAACTGAAAGACTCCTATATCGTCGGCATCGACGGCGCGTATCCTCCCTTTAGCTACGTCGACAAGGACGACAACGCCCAGGGATTCGATGTCGATTCCATGAGGTGGATCGCCGAGCAGAAGGGCATCGAGGTGACGTTCATGGCGGTCGACTGGGACGCCATCATCCCGACCCTCCAGGCGGGGAAGATCGATATGGTCTATGCCGGGATGTCGATCACCCCCGAGCGGCTGGAGAAGGTCAGTTTCACCAACCCCTACTGGTCAATCAACCAGGACGTCGCGGCCCGCGAGGACTCGAACGTGACGCTTGACGACGTCCTTGACGGAAAGGCGGTCATCGGAGCGCAGCGGGGATGCACCGCCGCCATGTGGATCGAGGAGAACCTGATCGAGACCGGGAAGATGCCCAAAGACAACCTGAAGTACTACCCCGACACACCGGCTGCCGTCAGCGACCTCGAGATCGGCAGGATCGACGCAGTCATGTACGACGACGTCTCCCTGCAGGACATCATCAGCGACAAGCCGCTGAAGACCATCGGGTCTGTTCAGACACAGGAGCAGGAGCAGTTCGGTGTCGCCATCAGAAAGGAAGATACCGCGCTCCTCGAGCTCATGAACGAGGGAATTGCGGAACTGCAAGCCGATCCCTACTGGGAAGAGCTCAAAGAGAAGCACAACCTGAAGTAATTGGGGACGGTTTGTCCCCCATTTTTCACAACCTTCAACCCTCCCGGAGGCAACTCTTCTGTATCCGCGTAAACCCGCCGCCATAGGTAACGGATCCACCCTGGCGAGCTACCGGGCACCCGTCCTCTGTGCGCTGGCGACGGCGGTTCTCATCGGGGGAAGCGCTCCGTTCACGAAACTCCTCCTCGACGGCACCGGGCCGCTCGCGCTCGCCGCACTGGTCTCGCTCGGGAGCGGCTCCGGCGCACTGCTCTTCTCCCTCGCCGGAACGGCGGCAGGTAACAAACGGAGCCACATGGAGGCGCCGCCCGGGAGGAGCGATATCCCGTGGCTCATCGGCGTGACGCTCTTTGGAGGGCTTCTCGCGCCGGTCACCCTGGTATACAGCCTCCCCGGAACGCCGGCGGCGACGGCGGCCCTCCTCCTGAACTTCGAGGCCGTGGCGACGACGGTGATTGCCGCGGCGGTCTTTGGCGAGTGGGTGAGCCGCCGCGCCTGGGTTGCGCTCGGGTGCATCACCGCGTCGTGCCTCCTCCTCACCGGGCACCCGGCCGCCGGACTCGGGTTATCCCTCCCGGCGCTCGGCATCCTGCTCACCTGCCTCTTCTGGGCGGTCGACAACAACCTGGGGCAGCGGCTCTCGGCAAAGGACCCGCTCCTCGTCATCTCCATAAAGGGGATCGGGGCCGGCACCGTCACGCTTCTTGCCGCGCTCGCCGCCGGGGAGGGGCTCCCCGGCCCGGCCACGGCCGTTGCCGCCATGGTGGTCGGGTTCCTCTGCTACGGCGGCCTGACGAGCATCCTCTTCCTCCTCGCCCTCCGGGGCATCGGCGCCGCCCGGGCGGGTTCGCTCCTCGCCATCTCCCCGTTCTTCGGCGTCCTCTTCTCGCTCCTGCTCTTCGCCGAACTGCCGGCGGGCGCGTTCTATGTTGCGCTGCCGGTTATGGCGCTCGGGGCCTGGCTGATGGTCTCCGAGGAGCATTCGCATCCCCACCGGCACCCGGCGACCATCCACGAGCACCGCCACCGCCACGACGACCAACATCACGACCACGACCATGAGGCCGGCGACCCGCCGCTCTCGGCGGCCGGCGAGCATTCCCATGTGCATGCCCATGCCGAACTCGCCCACGAGCACCCGCACCAGCCCGATATCCACCACCGGCATTTGCACAGGCGGTAGGATGAGGTGAACACTACTCGAAGCTTGGTGGCTGCTTAAGCCCTACCGGTATACGGGCTTGAACTGTCAAAAAGCTCAGTACAGTGGACCGTTCTCGAACTCCAGTCCGACAGGCAGTCGTTCTCCGAAATGTCGTAACTTTGGTCAGTCACATATCACTATTGGAGAATGCACAGAGGAGGTAGACTGGACCCGCTTTTCCCCTACTTATCCCGGTGCAGTGGACCGTGGTGGCTATCGCCTCGCGGGGGTGGGGCCGACGGGGAGGGGGTCTCCCCCTCCCCTGTCTCAATCCCTTAAGGAAGCGTGTAACCCCCACCCCGCCCGCGCTTCGCGCTCCTCCCCCGCCCCCGGGGGCGGGGGCAGTGCGTGGCGATACTCACTAGAAGGCCGTGAATGGGTCTGCAACGTTTCAAACAATGCTCTAAAATGCGATGGACAGGGCATCGGAAGTTTGAGCACCACCGGATAAAATTCGTACCCGTCCCGTAAACCCCAGAAGCCCAAAGAAGTCATTAAAAAATTACAGTTGAGCCGCGGCGGTGGCCCGGGTCGTTCCGGGGACGGCCACCCGCTTCTCCAGGATATTGACCGCGACGGTCGTGATCGAGACCAGCACCAGGTAGACGATGCCGACGGCTGCAAACGACTCCGTGTAGGTGAAGTACTTCGTCGCCACCAGTTTCCCCGCCCCGGAGAGTTCGATCACGGTGATCATGTAGGCAAGCGACGAGTACTTGATCAGGTAGATGAACTCGTTCGAAAGCCCCGGTATCGCCCGGCAGAGCGCCTGCGGCAGGATGACGCTTCTGATCGCCTGCCACCGGGTCATCCCGAGCGCCTGGGCGGCAACCATCTGACCGTCCTTGATGGAGATAAGGGCACCCCGGATGTACTCGGCGTTGTACGCCCCGTTGCAGAGGATAAAGCCGACCACCGATGCCACGAACGCGGTGAAGGTGATCCCGATCGACGGGAGCCCGAAGTAGAGGATGAAGAGGAGGAGGAGGAGCGGCGTGCCCTTGATAAGGAAGACGAACGTCTTACAAAGCCAGGATACAACCGGGTTGCCGTACTGTCTTCCGACCGCGACGGCGATCCCGAGCGCAAGGCCGAACGGGGCGGAGCACGCAATCAGTTGCAGGGTTACGACCAGCCCCTGCATCAGCGCCGGGAGGAGGATCTCGAAGAGGAAGACTGCCTGGTCCATGCCGCTCCTCAATCCTCCATCCGGGAATCGATCCGGCCGATGAAGTCCTTCATCCGGGTGAACCGCGGATCATGCAGGAGCAGGTCCGGCGACCCCTGCTCGGCAACCACGCCGTTCTCCATAAAGAGGACCTCGTTTGCAACCGAGCAGGCAAACCCCATCTCGTGGGTGACGACGAGCATCGTCATCCCCTCCCGGGCCAGCTTCTTCATGACCTCGAGCACCTCCCTCGTCAGTTCGGGATCGAGCGCGGACGTCGGTTCGTCGAAGAGGATGACGTCCGGGTCCATGGCAAGCGCCCGGGCGATGGATACCCGCTGGGCCTGGCCGCCGGAGAGTTCGGCCGGATAATGGTCGGCCCAGTCCTCCATCCCCACCTGTCGGAGTTCGGTGAGCGCCTTCTCGCGCGCCTCCGCTTTGCCCATGCCCCTGACCTTCAAGAGCGCCAGTTCGACATTTTTCAGCGCGGTGAGGTGGTCGAAGAGGAAGAAGTTCTGAAAGACCATCCCGATCTTTTGCCGGAAGTAGTTGATCCGGGCCCCCGAATTCGTGACCTCCTCTCCGTCGAGCCAGACCTTTCCGCGGTCGGGCGGTGTCAGCTGGTTGATGCACCGCAGAAGCGTGCTCTTTCCTGTCCCCGAAGGACCGATGAAGACCTTCGTCTCGCCGCGGCGGACATCGAACGAGACCCCTCGCAAGACCTCGTTCTCCCCAAAGGACTTGCGAATGTCCTCGACTTTCAGCACAACGTTATTGCTGTTCATGCTCTACATCGCTCCGGTCCCGAATCCCGGGATTGCTATCCTCGCTTCAAGCCTGTGCAGGACCTTGAGGCCCCCGTAGTTTAAGATGATGAAGATCCCCGCCGTGGCGAGATAGACAGGCATGGTTATGTTGGTCTGCGTGACCATCCGCGACGTAATGGTGAGCAGCTCCACGACCCCGATCGCGTAGCAGACCGCCGAGTCGGTCAGGATATTGGGATACTCGTTCGACCATCCGGGAAGAGCGATACGCATCGCCTGGGGGAGGATGACGGAACGGATGGCGGTGAGTCTGCTCATCCCGAGCGATCGCGCTGCGATCATCTGCCCTTCCCCGACCGACTGGATGGCTCCCCGGAAGATCTGGGACTGGTATGCCGCTCCCCGGAGGCCCAGCACGACAGCTCCGACGACGAACGCCGAGAGATTACCGAGCCCGAGCCCGGGGAATATGCCGAACCAGAAGAGGAAGAGCAGGACGAGGATGGGGAGGCCCCTGAAGAACCAGACGTAGATCCCGATGACCCAGCGCACCGGCCGGGAGCCGTACACCTGGCCGAGCGCCATGGGCAGCCCGAGGAGGAGGCCGAGGACGAGAGCAACGAGGACCAGGCCGAGGGTAGAGGCAACACCCGATAGGAGATACGGCAACCACTCGATAAGAACTGGCAGAACGTCCATTTGGCTATCCCTGAATCATTGTGCGACACTGTTTTTCAGACGGAAGGACAGCGCCGGGTACTCTACGAATGATTCTGACGGAGAGCAAAATAAACGTTGTTAAATCCTCCTCAATTGAGGAGGATTGACCCCCGGCGGTGATGCGCTCCGTCCTCTTCATGAACGGCCCGGCAACGCCCCGATAGAGAGCGTAAGCCGGATATCCGGCGCCGCTGGCATTCGACTCATTCCTCCACGCCGTTCCCCCGGACTCCAGCAACACTTAAGTATGTGGGGACGCCGAGGAAGGGGGTATGCCACCTGCACCCGATATCAGGATCCCTCTCGATGTGCCCCCTGAGGAGCAGGAGAGGTATCGGGAGAACTACCGGACAATCACGCATGGCACCGGGAGGCTGATGCTCTTTGCCGGGGACCAGAAGATTGAACACCTCAACGACGATTTTTACGGCGAAGGCATCCATCCAGACGATGCCGACCCGGAGCACCTCTTCCGGATCGCGAGCCGGGCGCGGATCGGGGTCTTTGCGACGCAACTCGGGATGATCGCCCGGTACGGCGGAGATTACCGTGACGTGCCGTATCTCGTCAAACTCAACTCCAAGACCAACCTGGTCGGGACCTCCCAGCGCGACCCGCTCAGCTCGGAACTCCATCTTGTCCGGCAGGTCGTCGACCTCCGGGACCGGACGGGGCTCTCGATCCTCGGCGTCGGCTACACGGTCTACCTGGGGAGCGAATACGAGGCGATGATGCTCTACCAGGCTGCGCAGATCGTCAACAACGCGCACCAGAACGGCCTTATCACCGTGCTCTGGATGTATCCTCGCGGCAAGGCGGTCAAGGACGAGCGGGACCCGCACCTGGTCGCGGGCGCGGCGGGCGTCGCGGCGACCCTCGGGAGCGACTTCGCGAAGGTGAACCCGCCCAAAGTTGGTAAATCGGTCGACGCTGCGCTGCTCAGGGAGGCGGTGGCGGCCGCAGGCAGGACCGGTGTCGTCTGTGCCGGCGGGTCGCATGCCGATATGCCGGAGTTCCTGCAGCAGCTCCACGACCAGATCCACATCGGCGGCACGGTCGGGAACGCGACCGGCAGGAACATTCACCAGCGGTCGCTTGATGAGGCTGTCCGGTTCTGCAACGCGATATCGGCGATCACCCTCGACGATGCGAGCGTGGAGGAGGCAAACGAGATCTGCACGGGAGGCAGGTGTTAGGATGACGACAGTCGGCATACTGACGGGAGGAGGCGACTGCCCGGGCCTGAACGCGGTGATCCGGGCGGTCGTGCGGACGGGGGCGAAGCACGGGTTCGACACGATCGGGATCCGGGACGGATGGCACGGCCTCGTGGCCGGGAACGTCGAACCGCTCACCGACTACTCGGTGACCGGGATCCTCCCGAAGGGCGGGACGATCCTCGGGACGTCGCGGACGAACCCCTTCAAGAACGAGGCCGACGTCCAGCGGTTGCGCGACAACATCAGGAAGTTCGGAATCGATGCGATCGTTGCGATCGGCGGCGAGGATACCCTGGGTGTCGCGAGCAAACTCTCGAAGATAGGTATCCCGGTGGTGGGGGTCCCGAAGACCATCGACAACGACGTCGGTGCAACCGACTACACCTTCGGGTTCGACACCGCCGTCGCAACCGTCACGGAGGCGATCGACCGTCTCCACACGACGGCGGAGTCGCACCACCGCGTCATGGTCGTGGAGGTGATGGGCCGGCACGCCGGGTGGATCGCGACCGTGGCCGGGATCGCGGGCGGGGCCGATGAGATCCTGATCCCGGAGATCCCGTTCGACCTCGACGAGGTCACCCACCACCTCCGGGCGCGCTACGAGCGGGGGAAGAAGTTCAGCATCGTCGTGGTAGCCGAGGGCGCCCAGCCGAAGGGGATGGCGGAGGCGATCGCACAGTCCGCACGGACGGACGAGTTCGGCCACGTCACCCTCGGCGGTGTCGGGAACTACCTGCGCGACGAACTCGAAAAGAGGCTCGACATGGAGGTGCGGGTGACGGTGCTCGGGCACATCCAGCGCGGCGGCTCCCCGACGGCGCACGACCGGGTGCTCGCGACCCGGTTCGGGGTGGCGGCGGCGGACCTCATCAAGGAGAAAGACTTCGGGAAGATGGTCGCGCTCCGGGGGGACGATATCGTCGCGGTCCCGCTCGAAGAGGCGGTGGCGAACCTCAAGACCGTGGATATGGACCTCTACAAGATCGCGAGCATCTTTTACGGGGGGTGACGGGGGCCTCTCAATCGCTTTTAGTCCCGGGAATACGGTTTGTGGCGTGGGGATAGCGTTGCACCCGGCGTTGCAGGCAGGGCAGGGGTCTGGTATCGGGAGGCCGAGAGGTAACAACTGCGGCGATGCAGAAGCCCGGTACAGTGGACCGTGGCGGCTATCGCCATTGGGGGAGGGGCTGACGGGGAGGGGGGAGCATCCCCCCTCCCCTGTCTCTATCCCAAGGCAGACGTGTAACCCCCACTTGAAGACCTTCGGTCTTCTCAAGCTCCGGACGTCCCGTCCGTTGCACCCCGCCCGGCCTCCGGCCTCCTCAGACGCACCTTCGGTGCTCAAACTCCTGCCGTTCCGGCAGTCGCACCCCACCCCGCGGGGCGGGGGCAGTCATGGCGATATACGGTGGAAAGCCGTGCTCCGGAGTGCGACCATCGGGAGAGACAGATCCGGGTTCAAAAAAACCGAAAGTTCCCTGTTTTTTACGTTCCTTTCTCATGCCCATCGTACACTCCTGCGTGAGACCATAGCGCCCGCCCCCACACGCAAAAATTCCTGAATAAAATCGCGAGCATCTTTTACGGGGGTGAAGGGAGCCTCCCCCTTAACCCTCAGGCCCTCTCAAGTTCCTGCCCTGCTCTTTCCCAAAACTCGCCCGGAAAACCGCCCCGGCAACCCCGGCGGCGGTCCCGAGGAGAGGGAAGAGCAGTCCCAGGGCGATCGCGGCCATCCCCGCGAGCCCGGCGACGAACCCCTCAGCATGCGACGCGGTCCAGAGGAACGGGAGCAGAAAAAGGCCGGTACCGAAGAGCGCCGCGACAAGCCCGGCCTCAAGGCCGTCTCGTGCCCCTCCCTTCGTAGAATAACCTGCGATGAACCCCCCGACGAGCGGAGGAGCCAGGAGCAGCGGGCCGAGGAAGGCAACGAAGAGAGACGAACCGGCGATGACGGCCGTGCCGATGCCGATCCCGACCCACCGGCCCCGTTCGCCCGCCCCGGTGCCGCCTCTCCGGACCCCGTTTCGCACCGCCGTCCCGGCCGCCCCGCCGACGGCGTTGTAGGGAAGGAAGAGCGCCGTGAGGATGAGGGCGTAGAAGAGAAAGGTCATCCAGGGCGGGGGATACCGCGGACTGCTCTCTACCAGGCTCATGAGGGCTACTCCGGAGGCCATAATCAGCGCCACGATCACCCCGCAGACGGCACCGGCAACAGCGCCGTCCCTGATCGTTCCCGGGGTGAGGAGCCCGGCGACGAGCCCCCCGCAAAAGAGGAACGCCACCGTCATCACCGGATCCGGGAGAAACTCCAGCCGGCCGAGAAGAAAGAGGCCGCCGCCTGCCAGTGCTCCCAGGACCGCCCCTTTCCAGCGCCCGAGGGCACACGCTGCCATACGGGGATCTCGTCCCGTCTTGGTTTACCCGTTTCGATTCGCCCCGGCCGGCGGAGCACAGGTATTATACGGCAGGGCGGGTATGGAACTGCAACAGAGACCCGGCGAAAGACCGGAGAACGTTCCCCTACCGGATTGTATACCATGAGCATCACAGACTACTGCAGGCGCACCGTCGCCTTCACCCGGGAGATCATGCAGCAGCCGGCGACGGCGAAGAAGGACCTCCGGTTCTCCGATCTCGGCTTCTTCCTCCGGTTCGCCCGGCCGATCTGGAGTCTGGGCGTACTGGCCCTCGTGGCGACGGCGCTCGTTGCAGCCGCAAAGGCGGTCCTCCCCCTCAGCATCAAGTTCTTCATCGACAATATCCTGCTCGGGGAGACCCCGGCCCCCGATACCCTTATTGCAGGTGCCGGCGGACTCCTCTCGTCGCTCAACATCCTCATCGCCGCCCTCCTGGTGCTCGGGTTCTTCACCGGCGGCATGGATCTCCTCCGGAACTACTGGACCGCCCGGTTCCGGGAAGGCTACGCCTTCAACCTCCAGACCACCCTCGTCGAGCACGTCTTGAGCTTCCCGCTCTCGTACTTCAAGTCGCAGCAGACCGGCTACATCATGTCCCGCCTCTCCGACGACGTCCAGATCCTGCAGTACACCGTCTCCCAGTACCTCCCCCAGATCGCCTCGAACGCCCTCTACGTCGCCTTCACCTTCGCCATCCTCTGCTTCCTGAACCTCAGGCTGACCCTCGTCGCCGTCGCCTTCATCCCCCTCTACCTGCTGGTCAACGCCGTCTTTATCCGGCGGATCCGCGCCGCCACCCACCGGGAGCGGGAGCGGCAGGCCTACGTCTCACGGGACCTCCAGGAGGTGATCTCCGGCATCGACACCGTAAAGACGCACGCCGCAGAGGACCGGGAGGTGCACAGGGTCTCCGGGACGCTCAAAAACATGGTCGACGCCCGGATCAAAAACACGATGCTCTCGGCGTTCGCGGAGTATTTCAGGGTTGGCACGATGTCGCTCATGCTGATCGCCGTCTTCTGGTTCGGCGGGAACGAGGTGCTCGCCGGCGCCATGACCGTCGGGGACTTCGTCGCGTTCGCGATCTATATCGTGACGTTCGCGCCCACCGTCAACACCTTCTTCGCCTTCCCCGTCGTCATGCAGCCCGCACTCACGTCCGCCGCCCGCCTGCGCGAACTCTTCCGGATACCCGGCGAGGCGGGCACCGGAGGAGGCGGCGGGATCGTGCCCGCCGCGGTGCAGGGCCGGATCGAGTTCTCCGGTGTCCGGTTCGGCTACACGGAGTCCGAACCGGTCCTCTCGGACGTGAATTTCATCGCCCGTCCCGGCGAGGTGGTTGCCGTCGTCGGGCGGACCGGGGCCGGGAAGACGACGCTCATCAATCTGATCCTCCGGGCCTTTGCGCCGCAGGAAGGCACGATCACGCTTGACAACCACGACCTTGCATCGCTCGACCCCCGGTGGCTGCGGCGGCAGATATCGATCGTCTCGCAGGACCTCTTCCTCTTTTACACCACCATCGAGGAGAACATCCGCTACAGCAGGCCCGAGGCCACCTTCGAGGACGTCGTAGAAGCCGCCCGGAAAGCACAGATCCATGACGACATCGTGCGGTTTCCCGAAGGTTACGGAACAATCGTCGGGGAGCGCGGGACCCAGCTCTCCGTCGGCCAGCGCCAGAGGATCGCCATCGCCCGTGCGTTCCTGAAGGATGCGCCCATCCTCATCCTCGACGAACCCACGTCAGCGCTGGATATGCAGACCGAGGACCAGATCCGCCGGACGCTCCGGCTCCTGGTCCGGGACCGGACGACCATCCTCGTCTCCCACCGCCCGTCGCTCCTGGAACTCGCCGACCGCGTCCTCACGATCGAAGGCGGACGAGCGCGGGAGTGCCGGGGAGCAAATACCACCGATACACCCGGTACCGATCGCACCTCCCTCTTCGGCCGGTCAACCGTCTCCTGATCCCCCGGGCCGCAGGCTTATCCCGTGCGGCGACGCATCGTATGGCATGGAGCATAAGGCAGGCTGCCTGATCTGCGGCCGGGACCTCGTGTACAGCGAGGAGCCCCGCGACCTTGCGTGCGCCGTCTGCGGCGAGGTCCGGAGCACCACCGCTGCCTGCGAAGCCGGGCACTTCGTCTGCGACCGGTGCCACAGCCTGGAGGCGCTCGACCTTATCGAGCAGTTCTGCATCACGACGGCGCTCGAAGACCCGCTTGCCATCGCCTGTATCCTGATGCGGAATCCGGCGGTCAGGATGCACGGGCCGGAGCACCACTTCCTCGTGCCCGCAAGCCTCATCGCCGCGTACTGCAACCACCGGGGAGAGCCGGGGCGAAAGGGGCCGCTGCTCCGGCAGGCGCGTGCAAGGGCCGGTGCGGTCCCGGGAGGGGCCTGCGGAACCCACGGCACCTGCGGCGCGGCGGTCGGGACCGGCATCTTCGTGAGCCTGATCACCGGGTCGACACCCTTAAAGAAGCAGGAGTGGTCGCTTGCAAACCAGATGACCGCACGCAGCCTGATGACGATCGCCCGGCACGGCGGCCCCCGGTGCTGCAAACGTGATTCCTGGCTTGCGATCCGCACTGCGGTCACGTTTCTCTCGGAGCGGTTCGGCGTAACCCTCCCGCTAGAGGAAGCGGTGCGGTGCGAGTACAGCGAGATCAACCGCGAATGCCTGCGGGCCGAGTGCCCCTTCCACGCCGGCTACCTGACCGGGTGACCCGCGGCCCGCAGAGCAGCGGCGATGAGGAGGTAGCCGGCGACGGTCCCGATAAGCGTCGCTGCGACGGCAGCAATGCTGCTCTGCCAGTGCATGCGGCTCCACCAGCCCGCCGCACTGCCGATGAGGAAGGATGCGAAGATAACGAGGAGTTCGCGTCTGTCGAGCGCAGCCATTTGTCTGGAGAGTTCTCGATCTTCTCCGACCATAACCGTTTGGTATACCCCTGACCGCAGGATTATACCCGCCGGCATCGATTCTATGAAGAATGTTCGTTGCCTGCCACCTGTTCCTCGGCCTCATCCTGGGCCTCGCGATCGCCAAACATCTGGATGACCGGCGGCTCATCGGCTTCTGTGCTCTCGGGGCCGTCCTGCCCGACCTGATCGATAAACCGTTGGGCCACATCCTTCTCGGGGGGTCCCTCAACTCCGGGCGGATATTCGGGCACGGACTGCTCTTCCTCGCGCTCCTGCTCGTTGCAGGCATCATTCTCATGCGACGGCGCCAATCGTTCGCACTCCTCGCAGTCGCGGCCGGCACACTCTCCCACCAGGTCCTCGACGCGATGTGGGCGATACCCGTCACCTGGTACTTCCCGCTCCTCGGCCCGTACGAACCCCACGAGTTCACCAACTACTTCGGCAACGCCATTCTGGCTGAGGTTTCTTCGCTCTCTGAATGGATATTCCTCGCCGCATCGGCCGGCATCGCCCTTGCTGCCTGCCGGGGCATCCACCCCGACTCTCCCGGTATCGGTGCGACGATCGTCCGCGTCTCCCTCCCGCTCGTGGCAATCCTCACCCTCGCCTCCCTCTACGCCTGGGCAGCCGGCGTCCCGGAGAGCATCCTGATGGCCGGGGCGGGGCCGGAGGATTTCCTGATGCTTGCAGCGGTGGGGACTGTCGGGGTTATCGGGGCGATCCGGCACCGGGATCTCCTGGATGCCGGGTAGCGCCGTCAGTTGAGAAGGGTGATCTTATCGATGCTGCCCGGGACGGTCCTCTCGACGCGGAGCGTCGCCCTCCCTGCCGGCTTGATCTCGACGGCAAATGTTCTGTACGGCTTGTAATCGGTCCTGATATTCGGTGAGATGTTCAACACGTACCGCTCTCCGGCCTCAAGAAGAGCATCGGAGTCGGCGTTGAACCGCTCCTGGACGCTCCATCTTCCAACCAGGGGGCAGGCGTCGATGAGAGGATCGTTCTGCAGAACGATTCTCGCATGTGAAGGACCGATAAGGCGGATGGATACCGTGTTCATATCGATCGGCTCGCCGCCGGCAGTGAGCTCGATAGGGATGAGGATGTAATCGATGGATTCGCGCGTCTTGCTGACGCCGTAGACAGTACCGGCCAGGGCGATGCTCGACCCTGCCTCATGGACGCCCTGGTGGACGGTGGACTGGCTCTCCTCTGAGAAGAGGATACCCGCCGTCAGGACGACATAGGCAAAGATGGCGGCAACGATGACAAACGCGATGAGCACGATCGCTGCCTCGAGCCCGGTGAACCCGGCATCAGAAGAGCTCGAGGTAGACGTTCTTCCCAACCCCCGCGGGAATTGTTCTGGTCAGCGAAGCGGTCGTCCCGTCCGAAGCGGTTATATCGAGGGTGAACGTATCTCCCCGCCGGATGCTCGCGGAGTCGACCTTCAGTCTCACCGTGACGACCTCCCCCGCTTCCAGGAGGGGTCCGCCGTCTTTTGGATACCGCCAGGTTACGGTTACGCCGGAATCACCCGGGGGAAACGTGATGAGGGCATCCTTTGTGGCGACGGTGTAGGTGATGCGCCCCAGGTCGATTGCGGCGAGATCGGTCGCGGTCTCCAGGTCAAAATCTATAAACTCAAGGTTGCCCTGGTCGTTGTCCAGTTTGGCGATGACCGTCTGTCCCGGGCGGAGTGCAGACCCGGCTTCGCCAAGGGCGGAATACATCGTCTCCTGGCTCTTCTGCGATGTGGCCATGCCCACCCCGAGAACGACGTATGTAAAGACCGATGCGACAACGACAAAGGCGATGAAGACAATGGCCGCCTCGAGTCCCGTAAAAGCCTGCTCGTCCCTGTCTTCCCGGGGCATATAATTGCAGGTTGGTCGCGATTTGATTAAAAGATACTGATTTTCCTCAAAGAATACGAGAAAAGGCGGCGATCACGGATCCGAAGGGGAAGCCTTCCCGGGAACACCCTGCTACCGCGACAGGAGCCTCCTCCCGGAGAACATATTTATAGCATGCGTTTTTATGAGGGTAACAGAATGACGCCTGAAACCACCGCAGGGCTCCCCACCCGGTTCCAGCGCCGTGGACATCCCGGAGTGAGCCGGTTTACGGCCCCGGTCAGCAACTGCCTCGCCGCGGCGAAGGAAGAGCCTGCCGGCGGCATCTTCTCCCGGGTCCTGACCATCATCCTCGTTGCCGCCGTCCTCGTTGCCGTTGCCGCTACGGCCTATATCGCCGTGGTCCCAAGAGAAGGCGAAAAGTTCACAGAATTTTATATTCTCGGGCCGAAGGGGAAGGCAGCCGACTACCCTACCGAGTTCATGGCCGGAACACCGCAGACGGTCATCATCGGGATCGGGAACCACGAGTATCGCGACATCAGCTACACGGTGGAGACGTTTGCCGTAGAGAGCAGGTTCGATACCGCGACAAACCAGACGATAGTCACCTCTGCGACGCTCATCGACCGGTTCTCCGTCACGGTGCCGCACAACCAGACCGTAGAGCAGCCCTACACCTTCCGGATCATGGAATCGGATACGAACCGGATCGAGTTCCTTCTCTTTGCAGAGACACCTCCCAAAGAGATCCCGGAGAGCAGCCTTATCGAAGCCGGCTACCGTAACCTGCACCTCTGGCTGCGGGTGCACTGACAGCAAAAGGGCCAGACGCAGAGTGTTTCCAAAAATTTATCCATATAGACGGCATAGAGTTCTTCGAGGTACAAGAATGAAACACGAGATTCTGGTCGCCTCCCTTCTGTTCATGGCGGTTATCGTGGCCCCGGCAGGTGCTTTCAGCGCGGACCACCTTCAGATAACCGTGAACGAGGATGGGAGCGCGAACATCACGTTCAACTACACTCTCTCGTGGATTGAGAGGGTTGCCGTCTTCTTCAAGATCACCCAGCCGGAGCAGGAACTGAAGTCCGCGCTCGAAAGCTCGCTGGGGGTTCCGGTAACGGTGATCTCGGCCGAGAGCGACACCGCCTCGTTCTCTGTTACGAAGTTTGCAAAGATCAGTGATGCCGACGACGGGAAAGCCTACTCGACACCGGGCCTCGACTTCACCGAGGCACAGGCGATCCTCGACAGTTACTGGTTTGCGCCGCTGGTCCAGGCCGACTTCTCCCCGGATCTGACAGTGGTCCGGTTCCCGGGCGGTCACGAAGAGACCTTCTCCGACCTGAGTGCCATCCCGGCTCTCTCTCACACGGTTCCGTGAGCCAGTCTCTTTTCTTTTTTTGCACACAAGCCCTCTTCAACGGCGTCCCGGATCCCCCGACAGAGGGACGATGTGGCCTATCGATTGTCGGTGATCTACTGCCGGAGAGCCGTGGCTCACCGGTTGCAGCCTTGCCAAAAAAAAGAGGGAGATATCTCCCTTACTCAAAGATGTTGAAGATCTGGTCGCTGCCGGTGTCGGAGAGACGCTTGCGTTCCGTCTGCTCCTCGACCATGGCGAGCACCGGGAGTTCCATGTCCACACCCGGGGTGTGGCCGAACATCTCCTGGAGATCGACCTGCAGGGCGTGCATGAAGAGCGCGTTCGGGATATCCATCGCGCAGTGCTCTTCGCACTGGCCGCAGTTGATACACGAGTCCGATATGTGGGCGTAGCGGATC
>PGYH01000028.1 GCA_002839575.1 Methanomicrobiales archaeon HGW-Methanomicrobiales-6 | reverse complement strand
TCCCGTCGATGTAGGGGTCGTCGCAGTAGCCGAGGCAGACGTGGACCGGGCGGGTGGACGTCCCGTAGCAGTTCAGGTCATGGTCCTGCACGATGATGTTGCCGTACTCCACGCCGTCCCGGACGATCTCGCGTGCCGGGCCGACCAGCCCGCAGTTCTCCCGGGCCATCATGTCCCCGACGTTCCCGATGACGGCGAGTTTGGCGAGGTCGATGGCTGTCGGGTCGATTGCCTTCGCGACCAGGTACGCGATTCCGGCGGCGCTCATCCGGGTGATGCCGTGATCGAGGCTGTTCACCTGGGGGTAGGTCGTGCCGCAGGGCTGGCCGACGTGGTGGTCGAGGATCAGAACTTCGTCGCTGGAGAGGCCGTGGTCTTCAAGGAGGTTCTGCTGCCCGGCGCCGAGGTCGGTGAAGAGTTTCAGCGAACCATCCTTCGGGACATGGCGCATCGCCATCGGCTCGAGCTGGCGGACGAAGACGGAGTCGACAGCCATGCCCTCGCGGGTGAGTGCCTGCGCGAGGATCGCCTCCGTGCTGATGCCGTCGGCGTCGATGTGGGAGATGATCGTCACTGAGTCCGCATCAAGGATGATATCCGCCGCTCTCCGCACATCGTTTTCGAGGCTCATCTCCATTGTAGTGGGTGGTGAAGGGTCAATAATGCATGGGAGTGTGGAGGGAATCGGGGAGTTTGGGAAGGTCGGCGAAATGGAGGGTTGGAACATGAGCGGCTTGAGTCTTCAAGCGACGGACTATGCAACCCACACCCACTGGTGCTTACATCTTCTCGATTGCACATGCCCTTACACGGATTCTCACTGGATATCGCCACTGGGGGTGGGGCTGACGGGGAGGGGGGAGCATCCCCCCTCCCCTGTCTCTACCCCGTAAGGCTATGCCTGTGACCCCCACCCCGCCCGGCCTCCGGCCTCCTCCCCCTTCCTGCGGGGCGGGGGCAGTGCGTGGCGATAGGCGATGGTTCGGTGCGACTGACCAGAGACCGGGAGCGTGAGCACCGTGAGGTGCGAAGAATCGGAGCCGGAGAAGACCTAAGGTCTTGGACTGGTGGCTGGCCGAAGGTACGACGTTCTAACGGAATGCGACTGCCCTACAGGCAGGAGTTTGAGCACCGCAAGGTGCAGGGGCAGGAACTCGAGCACAAAGGTGCGACTTCCAGTGGAAATCCGTGCAAGAGCATATGCGAACGAGAAGAATATAAGCACCACTGGATACACCGGTTGCACTCTGGCTGCTCGTCTGCCACCCCTCCTCTAAACCGGCAGCCTCCCTGGCGTTTTTCCAGTCAGAAACTAAAACTATCTATGAAAGAAACGCCATAGCACCGATCAGACAACGCTCCTGGAGGTGCGGAACATGACGACAAACGATATGCGGGAATTTCTGGAGACCGGCGTGATCGACGCCGGCCGGATGAAAGCGGTCGAGGGGAACGCCGTTGCGCTCGGTCAGCCGTCGCTTTTGATGATGGAGAGCGCCGGCCGGGCGGTCGCGGATGCCGTCCTCGCCCGTGATCCCGCCCACGTTCTCATCCTCTGCGGGAGGGGAAACAACGGCGGCGACGGGATGGTGGCGGCCCGCTACCTCCAGCACCTTGATTTGATCGACGTCGTCTACCCCGACTGCGGCTCGACGACCGCCTCGGCCGCCGCCCAGCTCGCCCTCCTCCCGCCTCTTTGACGACGCCGACGTGATCGTTGATTCGATGCTCGGCACCGGGGTGTCGGGTGGGGTGCGGGAGCCGTTTGCAACCCTCATTGCCCGGGCGAACGCGAGCGAGGCGCCGATCATCGCTGTCGACGTCCCCACCCCTGGTATCCGGGCCAACCGTGTCGTATCGTTCCACCGGCCGAAGGTAGAGGGCGCGGACGTCGCGGATATCGGCATCCCGCTCGAGGCGGAGATATTCACCGGCCCGGGAGACCTCGTGCTCGTCCCGGCCCGGGCGTCCGGGGCCCACAAGGGTGCCGGCGGCGAGGTGCTCGTCGTCGGGGGCGGGCCCTACCAGGGGGCGCCCTACATCGCGGCGATGGGGGCGCTCCGCGCCGGGGCCGACATCGTGCGGGTCGCCTCACCCGCATACGTCCCCATGCCCGACCTGATCTACGAGCGCCTGGAGGGGAGCACGATCACGGCCGATCACCTGGAGACGATCCTCTCCCTCGTCGACCGGGCGGACGTGGTCGTCTGCGGCATGGGTCTCGGGAAAGAGAGCCACGACGTCGTGATCGCCGTCGCGGAGGCGGCGAAGCGGGCGGTCTTCGATGCCGATGCGCTCGCTCTGCCCCTGCCGGCGGCGAGGGAGACGATCTACACCCCGCACGCGGGCGAATTCGCCCGGATTGCCGGGATGGGGCCCCCGGCGGACCTTGCTGCGCGCGGGCGGTGCGTGAAGGCCGCCGCGACGGCGGGGACCATCCTGCTCAAAGGCCCGGTCGACGTCATCTCGGACGGGTCGCGGGTCCGGTTCAACCGGACCGGCACCCCCGCCATGACCACCGGCGGGACGGGCGACCTGCTCGCCGGCATCGCCGGCGCGCTCTTCTGCCGGATCCCCGCGTTCGAGGCCGCCTGCATCGCCGCGTACGTCAACGGCAGGGCCGGCATGCTCGCCGCAGAAGAGCGTGGAGAGGGCATGCTCGCCACCGATATGCCCGGCTACATCCCGGAAGTTCTCTTCCGGCGCCCTGCACCAGAATGAACTGCCGATAGCCGCCTTCTTTTATCCCTTAAGACAGAAGATCTCCTGCGATACACATGAACGAGTCCGGCGAACACGGCAAGACCCCGGTCTTCACCCACATCGAGAACGACCGCGCACAGATGGTGGACATCTCTGCAAAGAGCGAGGTCACCCGGGAAGCGGTTGCGAGCGGCAGGATCTACCTCCGGAGCGAGACGCTCCGCGCCATCCGGGAAGGAACCGCGGTCAAGGGCAACGTTTTAGCGACCGCACGGGTGGCGGCAACCCTCGCGGTGAAAGACACGCCGCGCCTCATCCCCATGTGCCACCCCATACCGCTCGGGGGCATCACCATCGACTTCGAAGAGGGCGACGGCTACATCGAGGCGACCGCCCGTGTCAGGTCCTACGGGCGGACGGGCGTCGAGATGGAAGCGCTCACCGGCGTCTCCGTCGCCCTTCTCACCGTCTGGGACATGGTCAAGTCGGCGGAGAAAGACGAGAACGGGCAGTACCCGGTCACCCGGATGGATGCCATCCGCGTCGTGGAGAAACGCAAGGGCGTGTAGGTCTTCCTGCAAGGCGGTGGGCAGCAAAAGCAATCCTTTATTTGCGCTCCCGTCAACCTGTTAGGAACCACGGGATACGTCCCGGAAAGGAATGTGGCGGAAACGCTGAACCTGAGGTGATTCTAAACATGGCAAAATCGATGTATGCCTACGTACGCGAGGCATGGAAGCGGCCTGACCGGTCCGAAGTGAAAGGTCTCCTCTGGGAGCGCCTTCAGGTCTGGCGGCGCGAGGGAAGTATCGTGCGCGTGGAGCGCCCGACCCGGATCGACCGGGCCCGGTCGCTCGGCTACAAGGCCAAGCAGGGAATCGCCGTCGTGCGGGTCAAGGTCCGCCGCGGCGGTCGGAGGAAGCCCCGGTACATCCGCGGGCGCAGATCCGCACGCATGGGCATGCGCCGGCTGACCCCGGCAAAGAGCCTGCAGCGCATGGCCGAAGAGCGCGCATCCCGCAAGTTCCCGAACATGGAGGCCCTGAACTCCTACTGGGTCGGTGAGGACGGCCGCTCCAAGTGGTTCGAGGTCATCATGGTCGACGGGCACCACCCGGCGATCAGGAGCGACCGCAACCTCGCGTGGCTGGCCGACCCGGTTCACCGGGGCCGGGCGGAGCGCGGCAAGACCTCCGCCGGCATGAAGGGTCGCGGGATGCGGACGCGCGGGCGTGGAACCGAGAAGACGCGCCCGAGCATCCGTTCCCACGCGAACCGCGGCAAATAAATACTTCTTTTTTCATACGGCCTACCCACAATGAAGATCACGGACGCCTGTGTACATCCTTATCCTGTCGGCGACTCAACGGTTGCGCGGATAGCGATCGAGGCAGCAGAACTCGGGTTCGACAGCATCGTTGCTATCGGAGATGACGGGGGTCGGTATCATGGAGTCGAAGTTCTCCGGGGTGCCGTGATCGGTGCTGCGGCCGTAAAAGAGGTTCTCAGGCGGGTGCGTGAGCCTGCAGTCCGGCGTGCCGACGTGGTCTTTGTTGACGCCGGGGATATCTCTTTCAACCGGGCAGTTGTCGCGGTGAAAGAGGTGAATGTCGTCAGGAGCATCCATGCCACCCGGAGGAACGCCTTCGACCACGTCGCCGCACGGACGGCGGCGGAGCGTGGCGTGGCGGTGGACATCTCGATGGCCCCCATCGTCCACCTCCGCGGGACGAAGCGCCAGAGGGCGCTGCAGCGGTATGCGGATATCCTCTCGCTGCAGCGGCGCTACGGCTTTCCACTGACGATATCATCTGATGCACGCTCGATACTCAGGCAGCGGTCGGTCCGCGATATCCGGGGTCTCTGCGCACTCTTCGGCATGACCGGTGCGGAAGTGACCGAAGCGCTCTCGTCCATCGGCCGGATTACCGAACCACACCGGCCTGTGAGGGTGGTCGAATGAAACCGAGGCCCCCGACGATGCGGGGAAAGCGGCGCTATATCCTGGCGCGGATCCTCCCCTACGGAATGGCGGCGGACCAAAAACAGGTATACCTCTCGGTCATCGAGGCCGCGACCTCGCTCTTCGGCGATGCGGCCGTCGGGCTTGCGCAACCAGCGGTGATCTTCTGCGAAGGAGGGTATGTTGTCGTCCGGTGCCGGCGGGGAACGGAGAAGGATATCGCCGTTGCGCTTGCAACGGTCAACGCGATCGCCGACGAGCGGGCCGCACTCCGGACAGTTGCCGTCTCCGGGACCATTCGTGCACTGCGGCGCCGGATAAAGCCTGTTCGGCCTCTCTCCGAGGCCGGAGACGTGAAGTTCGGGGAAACCTATTTCACGGTGTACCGCTATCCGCGTCAAAAGGTTGATTTGGTTGAAAAAGGTATTAAGCATCAGAAGTCATTGTTTTTCACCGAAGCCGATTTGGAGGAACGATAATGCAACCACAATATCAGATGGGATATGACCGGGCGATCACTGTCTTCAGCCCGGACGGAAGGCTTTACCAGGTTGAATACGCCCGAGAAGCGGTGAAACGGGGCACGACGGCTGTCGGAATCAAATGCAGCGAAGGCGTCGTGCTGATTGTCGATAAAAGGGTGACTTCACGTCTCCTCGAACCGGTCTCCATCGAGAAGATCTTCAAGATCGACATGCACATCGGTGTGGCATCCTCCGGCCTCGTCGGCGATGCGCGGTCCCTCGTGGACAGGGCGCGGGTTGAGTCCCAGATTAACCGGGTCTCCTACAACGAGCCGATCAACGTCGAGATCCTCGCCAAAAAACTCTGCGACCACATGCAGACCTACACCCAGTTCGGCGGTGCACGCCCCTACGGGACCGCTCTCCTGATCGCAGGAGTCAGCGACGGGGAGGCCCGACTCTTCGAGACCGATCCGAGCGGCACGCTGCTCGAGTACAAGGCGACCGGAATCGGAACCGGACGTCCTGCGGTCATAAAGACCTTCGAGGACGAGTACCAGGAGGATGCGGACTTCTCCGGCGCCATCAGGCTCGGGATCAAGGCCCTGCACGCCGCGACGGAGGGCAAACTCGACGTGAGCGCTATCGAGATCGGCGTCGTCTCCATTGAGACCGGGGAGTTTCGGAAGATGGAGAAGGATGAGGTAAAGGCCTACGTCGACCAGTTTGAAGAGTGAGCCACCTGTATGATACCCCTGGACCAGGCTGTTGTAGCCCGGCTTGAGAGCTACGGAGAACGGTTTGAAGTGCTTGTCGACCCCGATCAGGCCATGCGCATCCGGCAGGGGGAGGAGATTGACATGGAAGAGGTTGTCGCAGCCGATTCCGTCTTCTCAAACGCCGCTCATGCCGAACGGGCTTCGGACGAAGCCCTTCTGAAGGTCTTCAAGACGACCGAGTTCGAACCGGCCGCACTCCGGATCATCCAGAAGGGCGAGATTCATCTCACCTCCGAACAGCGCCGTCACCTTACCGCAGAGAAGCGGAACCGGGTCATCACCTTCATCGCAAGGAATGCCGTCAATCCACAGTCCGGGTTCCCTCATCCCCCGCAGCGCATCGAGCTCGCCATGGAAGAGGCGAGGGTGAGCATCGACCCCTTCAAATCCGTCGAGGAGCAGGTCAAAGAGGTAGTCAAGGCGCTCCGCCCGCTCCTCCCCATCCGGTTCGAGGAGGTCCGTATTGCGGTGAAGATCCCGGCGGACTATGCCGCGAGGGCATACGGGGAACTCCAGACCGCGACGACGGTCGAGCAGAATGAATGGCAGAAGGATGGTTCCTGGATCGCCGTCGTCAGGATTCCAGCAGGTATCCAGGAAGAGTTCTACGACCTGATCAACAAAATCTCCAGAGGCAACGCAGAGACCCGTATCGTCGAGCGGGTGTTGTGAGTAACTATATTAATCGACAGCACAAAAACTAGAGGACATATTAGAGGTACTCGAAATGGCAAGTCGCAGACAGAAAGCCAAGGGCAGGGTAGTCGGAAGTTCTGGGCGTTTTGGCCCGAGGTATGGCAGGTTTATCCGGAAGAGAGTTAACCAGATAGAAAAGGTCACCCGCGCGAACCATGCCTGCCCCCGCTGCGATCAGCAAGCGGTCAAGCGTGAGGGAACGGGAATCTGGACATGCCGCAAATGCGGGTTCAAGTTTGCCGGTGGCAGCTACGTCCCGGAGACTCCGGCCATGCGCGTCGCCGCGCGGAGCATCGAGCGTTCGCTGCAGAAGGAGGGCTAATCGGTCGTGGCTGCCTATAAGTGCGCTCGTTGTAAACAAAAAGTCGAGATCGACATCAATATTCGCTGTCCCTACTGTGGACATCGCATCCTCTTCAAGGAACGCGGAGCCGCAATAAAAGACCTGAAGGCTCGATGACGGTCGTCACGACGTCACGCAAACCGGTCCCGGAGGTGCGGACTCTTGCACGGGATCTGGCGTTCTCGATCGGCGGGGAGTACGTCACCCGTGGGAAGGCGGGCATGGGCGAACTCCTCTCCCTTGACGAGCCTGTTCTGATTGTCTCAAAATCAGGCCCTTTTTTTCTCATTCAGGTATTTGACTGCGGGGAACCGGTTACGGAGATCCGCGTCAGGTCGTTTGCCATCGAAGAGCGGACCGGATCGATCGCCCGGGGGCTCTTTGTCTCGGACCGCTCTCTCTATGAGGCGCTCATGGATAACATCGACGTTGCGTTTGCCGGTGAGTCCCTCTCAGGGCACCGTATTGTATTTGACGGGACGCAACGGAAACGCTACATCCTGAAGGTTGCCGTATGATGCATACGGCAGTCTTCTGGTTCGCTACCGGCGATGCTCGTGCCCTCTATTTCTCCGTCTGCCAGGAGATGGGCGATGTGGGCGACCGGTCGTCCGCCCGGGTAAGGATTGAGGATGACGATACGCTCGTTCTCGAGGTGGCCGCCACCGATATACCCGCGCTCCGGGCGGCCCTGAACACCTGGCTGCGGCTGATAACCATAGCGACCGAGATGCGGGAGATTGCTGTCCTGCCCCAGCCGTCCCGGTAGGCGGGGCAGACGCCGGGCGGGAGACGAAGGTCTCTCTTTTGAACCCTCACATTTTATGGGCTTCACGCCCCTATCATGTAGAGAAAGGACAGGGAGCCGGGAAAGTCCCCTGTCCGCCACCCGAAATATTGTTACCAGTCTTCGTCCCAATCGAAGAGGTTGATGAATATGGAAAACATCCCACCGAAAGTGCAGAATCAGCTGGCGATGCTTCAGCAGATGCAGCAGCAGCTGCAGACCGTGGTCTCACAGAAAGCGCAGTACGAAATGACGATCCGCGAAGCCAGGCGGGCTGTCGAGGAGCTTGCCGACGTCCCTGAGGATGCGGCGGTCTTCATGAACGTCGGCAGCGTCATGATGCAGAAGAGCAAGGAGCAGGTGGTCGCTTCTTTAAACGAGCGTGTCGAGACGCTCGATCTCCGCGTCAAGTCGCTCGAGAAGCAGGAGAAGGCGCTGCAGGGCAGGTTCGAGCAGTTATCCTCGCAGGTCAGGGGGGCGCTGGAAGGAAAACAGCAGCCTCCCGGATCCGCCTGATCCCTGAACTTTTTTTGTAAAAAGGAGTGAGTCGCTCACTCCTCCTGCTCGCGGTCGTTCTTCTGCGTCCGGCAGACGAGGTTGATCGCGTTGATCACTGCTTCGACCGATGCGAGGATGATGTCGTCGCTTGAGGCGCTGGCATCGAAGATCCGGCCCCGCTCGTCCTCGACGGAGATGGTGACGTGCCCGAGAGCATCGGTGCCCCCGGAGATCGCCTCGATGTTGAACTCCTTGAGTTGAACCGGGGCCGGGATGATCCCGAGGATCGCCCGCACGGCCGCGTCCACCGGGCCGTTGCCGATGCTCGAGAAGGCGTGTTCCTCTCCATTCACGATCGCCCGGACGCTGGCCGTCGGGATCACATGGTTGCCGGTCATGATGGCGACGTCCTGGAGTTCGAGAGTCTTTTCGTCGGGTGCAAGCTGCATGACGCTCTCCGCGATCTCGTAGAGGTCCGCGTCCGTCACCCGTTTACCCTTGCCGGCAATCGCCTTCACCCGTAGGACGATCTCGTCGAGTTGTGCATCAGCAGGCTCCATATGCACGTCGGCGAGCATTTGCTTGACAGCGTGCCTCCCGGCGTGTTTGCCGAGTTTCAGCCTGCGCCGGTGGCCGACCATCTCCGGCGTCATGATCCCGGGCTCGAACGTGTCCGACCGGGTGATCACGCCGTGGGAATGGATCCCGCTCTCGTGGGCGAAGGCGTTCTCGCCGACGATCGGCTGCGTGGCCGGAATGCTCATCCCCGCGTAGCGGGAGACGAGCCTTGAAGTCTCGACGAGGCCCGTCGTCCGGATGCCGGTATCGATCCCGTAGATGGACGATAACGCCATCACCGTCTGTGCGAGATCGGCGTTCCCCGCCCGTTCGCCGAGACCGTTCACCGTCACCTGAACCTGGGAGGCGCCGCTCTCGACCGCTGCAATGGTGTTTGCCACCGCAAGCCCGAAATCGTTGTGACAGTGGACGTCGATCGGACAGTTCACCTCGCGGTCGATCCGCTCGATGAGGTGCTTCATGGCCGTTGGGGTGATCACGCCGACGGTGTCGGGCACGTTGATGATCGTCGCTCCGGCATCCACCGCAACGCGGTATACCTCTATCAGGTAATCCGGGTCGGTCCTGGTAGCGTCCATCGCAGAGAACATGCACTGGCCGATATGGTCGCGAGTATACGCGATGATATCACCGGTGGCCTCGAGGACCTGCTCGCGGGTCTTTTTGATGGTGTACTCGCGCTGGACGTCGGAGGTCGGGATGAAGACATGAACCATATCGACGTCGCAGTCGATGCACGCATCCACATCGGCCCGGATTGACCGCGCAAGGCCGCAGACCTGCGTCGAAAGATCGAGACCTTTAATGGCCTTTACGATCTCGCGTTCGGCATCGGAGGATGCGGGAAAGCCCGCTTCGATGGCGTGGACTCCTATTCCGGAGAGCTGTTCTGCAATACCGAGCTTCTCTTCGAGCGTGAACGAGATACCCGGTGTTTGTTCACCGTCGCGCAGTGTGGTGTCGAAAACAGTGACGTTCTTTTTCGCACGGCTATCGGTGAAGAAGACAGTACGCTTCAGCGTTCCTAGGTGCTTCAGCGTTTGTAGGGTTCATACCTATCCATTATCTGAGGTCGTATATAAACAATAACGTCTGAGTTGTGCAATACCCGGAGGATTCTGCGAAATATTTAATAACAACTCGCTCTAACATTATTAGAGCAGAGACCCGCCTTAACTCAGACTGGTAGAGTGCGCGGCTGTAGTATAGTCTTCGCTCTCGGGCGAACTGCGCGGCTACCGCGATGTCCCCGGTTCGAATCCGGGAGGCGGGATCCCCTCGAACAATGAGTGCCCAGGTAGTGTAGTGGCCTATCATGACGGCCTGTCACGCCGTCGACACGGATTCGAATTCCGTCCTGGGCGTCACTTTCTTCTACTTTTCCTCTTCAAGCGAAGCGAGTCCTGCGGTGACCGCATTACGCCAGAATACCCCGCGTATGTGTCGATAATTCGAGAAGTGTACGCTCCGGCAATTAGCGCTATTAAAAATGATTATATATGATGGTTTATTTTTATTCCTGTGGTAAAATATATATACCATGATGCGGTATCCGGTGTCATGCACGCTCTGGAAAAATGGATTGAGAGCGATCCCGTATTTGGCACTCTGGGGAAGCTCATCCTTGGGACAGGTCTTCTTGTTTTTGCAAGTCTGGTCCTATATACCTCTGGTTTTCTGACCTGACAACAAGAGGCGGCCGCCGGGATACGATGCCTGTAATGGATTCCGGCGGTCCTAAGGACTTATTACACAGCCGCTTCAACGTTTGATGCAAGACTGCTTCACGGATGTGACGAAAGATGACCCATACTACGCCAACACAGGCTGGAGACGATCGTTTGAATATACAGGCCCTGCTCGTTCGGCTCTCCGATCCGGATAAGGCGGTACGGGCCGACGCTATGCACGGGCTCGTAGAGGCCGGAAAACCAGCCGTACCCGCCTGCATAGCCTTACTGCGAGACAGCGAATGGAGGGTGCGCTACCGTGCGGCGGAGGCGCTTGGATTGATTGGCGACGGTGCAGCGTATGTGCCCCTCACTGGTGCCCTCGACGATGGGAAGGACCATGTCCGTTACATGGCGGCAAAAGGGCTCGGGCTGCTTGGCGATCCCCGGGCGATCGAACGCCTGGGACTCATGCAGCGCGATGAGAACGAGTTTGTGCGCCGGAGTGCCGCCCGATCGCTTGGCATGATCGGGGGTGAATCGGCGGTTTTGGCGCTGCGTGCCGCCCTGAAGGATGAGGCGACGGACGGCGTCCGTGCGGCAATTCTCGAGGCGCTTCGCGATACAGGAGCGGACAGAGACTAAACTCGCGCAACGATTACTGTGGTATTATCGGTGCTTGCCGCATCCCTGGAGGCATCGATCAACCTCCGGCATGCCGCCTCAGGGTCGCCGGCGAGCACGATCTCCTGGATGGTGCTCGCCGGGACGTAGTCATGGAGCCCATCCGAACTGAGCAGCAGGACCCCCCCGGCAAGATCCCGCTCATCGAGGTCGACCTGCACCCGGGACGCGAGGCCGAGCGCCTGGATCAGGATGTTTTTTCCCGGGTGGCCCATCGCCTCGGCAGGGGTGATCGCCCCCGATGCCACCAGGCCCTGGACATAGCTCTGATCGTGTGTATGCCAGACGGACGATGGCGCGATGATATGCGTCCTGCTGTCGCCCACCGTGCCGATCCAGCACCTGCCTGACTCTGCGACGATCGCCGCAGAGAGCGTTGTCCCTGCGTTCAGGCCGTTCTCCCGGTTGTATGCGTATATTGCTGCGTTCGCACGCTCGAACGCGCGTTCGAGCACTCTGGGTGGTTCGGTTTTCGGCAGATCCTCGCCTGCGACCTCTGCGAGGATCTCGACCGCCATCCTGCTCGCAACCTCTCCGCGGGCATGCCCTCCGAGCCCGTCCGCGACGGCAAATACATGATGCCCGTCCACCCGGCCGGTAAAGAAAGCGTCCTCGTTGTGGTCCCGCCCTCCGGTATCGCTCATCGCCGCATACCGGAGTCCTGACCGTTCCTTCACCTGCACCACACAATTCTGGACTGTTCAAGCGAATATTCTTTTGGTGGCGATATCTTGCCTTTCATGGGAACCCACGGGAGAGGCTGTTCTCCCTGGCGCAACGAATAGCATATTGGTACTCCCGCGACGTGATCGGGCGTTGCAGCGCCGCAAGCACCGGCCCCCTCCCTCCTTCGGCCGCCTTCCATGCCGGGTGGTACTGGGCCATGATGTTCACGTAGGAGTCCCGCGATAGTTCTTCGGCGATGAATTTGAGCACTATCTCGCTGCTTGCGAGGTTTCCGGGGAGCACCAGGTGCCTGATGATCATGCCGCGCACCGCAAGGCCGTCCCTGATCACCAGGTCGCCGACCTGCCGGTGCATCTCTTTCAGGGCGGCCTGCATACGGGCGGTGTAGCCGGGGGCGTGCGAGAGTTCCAGCGCCACGTCGTCCCGCCCGTACTTCGCGTCCGGCATGTAGATGTCGATGACGCCATCAAGGAGCCGCAGGGTCTCCACGGAGTCGTAGCCTCCGCTGTTGTAGACGAGCGGGACGTTGAGGCCCCGGGGGGCGGCGAGGGCGACCGCACCGAGGATCTGGGGGACGACATGTGAGGGAGAGACAAGGTTGATGTTGTGGCACCGGCGTTCCTGCAGGTGAAGCATGATCGCGGCGAGATCTTCGTTCGAGACCGCGTAACCGGCCCCGCACTGACTGATCTCGTAATTCTGGCAGAACTCGCACCGCATATTGCAGCCCGCAAAGAATATCGTTCCCGACCCATTTTTCCCCACGAGAGGGGTTTCTTCGCCGAAATGCGGGCTGTAACTCGAGACCCGTGGCAGGAGGCCGGTCCGGCAGAACCCCAGTTCATCCTCGATACGGTTCACGCGGCACTCCTGGGGGCAGACGACGCAGTCGCGGAGCACCTCGTGCGCCCGCCGCGCTCGCTCCTCCAGCTCGCCGCTCCCGGATAGGCGTACGTATCCGGGTAGTTGGGTTCGTTCTGCTTCTGCCATGATCCCACCTGGGCCTGAAGAAAAAGAAGGTTTGTCCCTGCATGCCCTGCATGGACAACCCGCCTCACACTCCAGGCTCTCCGGGAGTGGCTGCATTCACTGCCGGCAGTGCGGCAGAATGACGTGAACATCAATATTTCAAAATAATATTTCCCATTAATCCTTCACGTTCGAGGATTGTTTTAGAAACTTTAATACATCATGAAATTAATTTCTCATTACTATGTCCAGCGACCGCGATCGTCCGCTCGGAAATCCTGTCGGCAAGGTTATCGTCATCCTTGCCGTCCTCGGCATAATTGTCACCAGGGGCAAAGAGATCTCTTCGTCTGTAGGTGCCCTGGCCGCCGGGACGCCGGAAGATTACTGCTACCGGAACACCGGGTACGCGTTCATCGAGACAACCGTGCCGTCCATCCCGACCGATGCCGGAGGGGAGTATAGAGAGCGGTCGTCAATTGAGGTCGAACCCGAAGGTCTTCGCCGTTGCGGACGGGGACTCATTCGAGGGTTCTGGCGGGAGCATGCCGATGCAGCCGGGTGGAACACGATACGGGGCGTGCGCAGAGAACGGATCCGTATGGGCGTTACCGGAACCTGACCCAGTCGTATGGAATGGAATATTAGGGCCCGGCCGCAGGGCGCTGCACGGAGGGCGCCGCCCCCCTCCGGTTCACCGAAAGCACGCATAAGGCGGACTGCAGCGGACGAGAATGCCCTCTCGAGTACACACGGCGTACTCCTGATGGTTGCCGTAACCATCATTCTCGCCGCTCTTGTCCTGCTGATGGTGCTCGCGATGATCCCGTCCTGGTCGTGGACGGAGCCCCCACAGTCCCCGATCATCGTCACCGGGATTGCGCACACGAGCGAAGATACCGGGAAGCTGACCTACGCAAGCAGGGTCACCCTCAAGAACAACGGCAGTACGGCATATGAGAACGATTGCCTGAAAGCAGTCTTTTACAAGAACGGCCAGATCGTCTGCATCGTCCAGACCTTAAACGGCAACCTTCTCATCTCGTCGCACCACTACGGGGTGAGGTTCCTTGAGGGCGAGGGCTGTCGGACCCGCTACTGGAACCCGGGCGAGGAGATGATAGCGGATCTCTCCGACGGGACCCTCTACCCGGGAATCGAGGTCACGGTGGAGATTGTAGATAAACGCGACGAGAAGGCGGTATCGAAGCAGACAGTGAAGGTATGAGGGGACAGTCTGCAAAGACCATGTTTTTGTACCGGAACGCTCCTAGAGACTACTATGTTCAAATCAATACTCGTAGCGGTCGACGGGTCGGAGATCGGCCATCGGGCGCTCGAAGAGGCTCTGGATATCGCCCGCGTCATGGATGCCTCCGTGCATGCCATGCACGTCGTCCAGACCGGCACATACCCCACGCTGATCTTGAGCGAGCTCGAACCGCCGGATATCGCCCAGCAGGCGCTCCTTGATGCCCTCGACCGGGAGGCGAACGAGTTTCTCGCCGATGCGGAACGGGAGGCGGCCGCCGCCGGCCTCCGGATAACCGTCCACAAGCGCTGGGGGCACCCCGGAGCGGAGATCACCGCGGTGGCACAGGAACTCGGTGCCGACCTGACTGTGGTCGGGTCGCACGGCAGGGGCCGGATCGACCGCTTCTTCCTCGGGAGCGTCAGTTCCTACGTCGTCGATCATGCGACGTCAGCGGTTCTGATCGTCAGGGGCTGACAGGGATGACCGGACGAGGCCCCGGGCAATGAGCCGCGCAACCCGCACCGGCTCGGGGACCCTTCCTTCACGCGTAAAGTCGTTGCAGAGCCTCGCGGCATCATCGAGAGAGAGTCCGTAAGGACGGATAAACAGTGTATACCCGGAGTGCAGCCGAACCGGGATCCGGTCGCCGAGCCGCCGGTATGCCGCGAGTCTCCCGGCATCGCCCGGGAAGTGGCTGCGGATATCCTCTTCGAGCCCATCCGACTCTTCGTAGGTGGTGACGATGACGGGAAGACCGATCGCGTCCTGCACCGCCGACGGGTCGATGATGTTGTACCAGGCAATAACGCTCCCGCTGATCATCACGAGGTTGATGTCCCGGCGGGCAAGACGGGTGAAGATCCGGATGATTGCATCGGTGGCGTCCGACCCGCCGACGGTCACCCGGGCGAAGGCCACTCCGTCGATCTGGAGGTCCTTTCGCATGACGACGCCAGCAAGGGTGGACTGCTCCCGCCCCGAATAACTCTCGGCGATACCGAGAGCCCGGAGCCCCGATTTGGCTACGTGCATGCGAAGTCCTTATGTTGCTCAATCGGATATAGTACACCAATGAACGTCGAGCGAGATGAGGTCTGTATCTTCATCCCCACGCTAAACGAGGCCCCGACGATCGGCGAGCTGGTCGAGGGGTTCCGGCAGCGCGGCTTTGAGCACGTCCTTGTCATGGACGGAAACAGCACCGATAACACGCCCGATATCGCGCGGGCCGCGGGAGCGGTTGTCCGGACACAGGCAGGAAAGGGAAAAGGCAACGCCATCATCGAGGCGGTAGAGGTCATCGATAAGCCCTACGTGCTCATGCTCGACGGCGACGGGACCTACTCGCCGGACGACGCGGAGAAGATGCTCGAACCCCTCGGCCGGGGATTCGATCACGTCATCGGCGACCGCCTCGTCAATCCCGGGGCGGGAGCGTTCACGCGGTTAAACCTCCTCGGCAACCAGCTCCTCAACGTGATGTTTCGGATAGCGCATGGAAAAGACCTCAGCGATATCCTCTCTGGCTACCGTGCTTTCACCCTTCACTCGATCCGGCAGATGTCCCTCAAGGAGGCGGGGTTTGAGATCGAGACGGAGATGGCGGTCGAGGCGGTCAGGAACGGGCAACGGGTCACGGTCGTCCCGGTCCGGTATCTGGCGAGGCCCGGCACTGTCACCAAACTAAACCCGTTCCAGGACGGCCTGCGGATCTTCTCGACCATATACCGGCTCGCGAAGATGAACAACCCGATCTTTTACTTCGGGATCATCGGTCTCTTCATATCGCTTCTGGGGGGCGTCATCGGCGTCTACGTCGTCCTTGAGTGGCTCAAGAACATCGAGCACCTGCCGCTCACCATCCTCACGGTCCTCCTGATCACGATGGGTTTTCAGATCTTCATGTTCGGCGTGATCAGCGACATGCTGCTCGGGTTTCACCGCGAGACCACCCGTCAGATCGAGCAGTTACAGAACCCCCCGAAGCCTCCCCGATAGAAAGAGGATTCGGCAGGCGTACTCGGCGATCGAGGTGTAGATATACGCCTCGTCGAGCGTTTTTCCGGCTGCAAACGTCCCGTGCCCCCGGACGATGACGATGTGGCCGTCGCGGAGCGCCCCGGCGACGTTCTCTGCGATCTCATCGGTTCCCGGGTCCCCGGTGACGACCGGGATCTCGGGGCAGAGCGCCCCCCCTTCGCTGTCGACGGGCAGGACGAGGCCGGTATCGAGCGAGGCGGCGACGGCGTGGACCGGGTGGGCGTGGACGATTGCAGAGTGGGATGTCTCCCGGTAGACCGCCCGGTGAACCCGGTACTCACTTGAGGCCTCATGCGGGGCGTCGCCCGTATCCGGCACAAAGGCCGGCGTGTCCCCTGCATCCAGGTACGCGCCGGTCCGGGTGATGTTAAAGCCGCCCTCGCCCCGCACGCTCATGTTCCCGAAATTCGCTCCGACGAGCCCTTCCATAAAGAGCCTCTTTCCGATCCGTTCGAACTCCCGATCCAGCATTCTCGGCACCCTGACTTTCGTATAGAATGGTTTGGCGTACTCCAGGATATGTGCATGCCGCCTGGGGCATGGTGGAGTGCAATGTGGAAAGAGAGCGTAAGCCACCCGGCCAGGTAGTAATCTCGCGCCGGAGTGTTGCTGGCATCCAGGAGCCAGGTTCAAGAATGTCGCAGGCTGGTAGGGTGAGAACGCAGGCACACCAAACATTGCTTTTTCCTGGCATGTCCTGGTACAGTGAACCGCGGGGACTGCGCACCTTCGCACTCCGGTGCTCACGCTCGTTGTGTTCGCGCCTCGAAACCCGAAGGGTTTCTTGAACTCCTGTCCTTCGCACCTCCGGTGCTCACGCTCTGGTTCTTACAGACCATCGCGCTTCAGACAGTCATTCCTGCCGGAACGCCGAACCTTCGACCGGTCGCCAGTCCACATCCTGTGCACGGCTTCCCGGTGACTATCGCCATTGGGGGTGGGGCTGACGGGGAGGGGGAAGCATCCCCCCTCCCCTGTCTCCAGAGTGTATCTTTGCGGCTCCGGCTAACTATACTCGCACTTTTCTGTTAGACCCCCACCCCGCCCGGCCTCCGGCCTCCTCCCCCGCCCCGAGGGGCGGGGGCAGTGCGTGGCGATATCCCCACGGTCCACTGTACCGGGCCTGCTAAAACATCCGTACGGCACGGCCGCAAGTTCCTGGGACAGCAAACCAAACCCCAGCGGATTACAGGCTCTCCGCCCTGCCAAAAAATGGTTACACAAACTTCACGCCGACGTCCCGCATCCTGTTGAACCGTGCGATGTTGAGGAGAAGGGGCGTGACGCTCTCGACAACGGATGCGGCCGCGAGCGGCCCTGCATCATAGGCGCGGAGGTGTGAGACGTTGTTGACGATCTCCATCACCGTCTGCCTGGCCCCGTCGTCGTCGCAGCAGACGGCCACCGAGTAGTCCAGTTCTTCTTCGAGCATCTTCCACCTGTTCGCGGCGATGTTGTTGAACGCGGCACAGACGGTCGCACTTTCAGGAAGCATCCCCTTGATCATCATCGCCGCCGACCCCTCCGACGGAGGGGCGTAGTAGAAGTACGTCGTCCGCTCGATCGGGTTGACGGGACTGACGACGATCTTGTCCTCGAACCCGGTCAGGGTTTTCAGGATGGGGGCTACGTGCTTGAACGGTATCGCAAGGACGACGATATCCGCCTCATCGACCGCGCACTGGTTGGAGACGCCAATGAGGCTGCACTCCATCCCCTGCACCTGCAGGGTCTCCCGGCAGGTCTCGCAGGTCGTGATCGCCTTTGTCTCCTCGCGGGACCCCACGATAACATCGTATTTCGGAGAGAGCCGGAGCGCCATACCCCCCCCGATATCGCCGGTACCGCCGACGATGCCGATCTTCACTGCTCTACAAGCGGTTTCAGGATGCCCTCGAGAGTGCCGAGGTCCTGGACGCCCACCAGTTTCCGGACGAGCTTCCCGTCTTTCTCGATAATGAGCGTAGGTACAAACTGGATATCGTATTTCGCAGCATACTGCCGTGTCTGTTCAGAATCGACGCCGACATCGATCTTTCTAATATCGACCCGGTCGCCCATCTTTGCTTTAAGCTCATCGATGATTGGTGTCTGCTGGTGGCACGGACCGCACCACTCGGCGAAAAAGTCCATTAAAACCGGTTTTCCCATAGGACTGTACCCCGTTCAAACATTGTGTGTGAACGGGGCAATAAAGGTTGTTGTAGGATTGTTATTTTGAGAGGATCGTCATGAGTATCTTCCCGTATGCGGGCCTCGTGACCAGGATGCCGATCAGGACACCGAGTATGGTGATGATGGCAAAGCCTCTGAGGGTGGAGAGATCCATCAGCGCCAGCGGGAGCATGGCGATGAAGACCGTCGCAGCAGCAATGGCGATGATGCCGAGCGCCCGCCCGTACCGCTTCATGTAGAGGTTCGGTGACGGGACACGCCCTTCGTGGAGGACTTCGTCCGTTATGATGACGAGCTGGTCGATGCCGGTACCCACCACCGCTATCAGGCCGGCGATGGTGGCAAGATCGAGCTGGATGATGAACCGGGCGATCCCGAGCAGGATGACGATCTCGGCAAGGTTGATCGCGATCATCGGGAGGACAATCGCGGGTTCGCGGTAGCGGTAGTAGACGACGACCGCTACGGTGAGCAGCGCGAGCAGCCCGGCGAGGGCGACCGTCATCTTGAACTGCTCGCCGAGCGCCGCCGGGACGGAACCGGACCCGACGATATCCACCTTCACCGGCAGCGCACCGGCCCGCAGGTGGATCTGGAGCGTCATCGCATCCTCGAGCCCGGCGTCGCCGGTGCCGGTGCTCGCGGAGAGCGACCTGACCGGGCCCGATCGGAGCTGTGCCGGAAGGCCCCCGCCGAGGGGAGCACTGTAGACGGTCTCGTTGTCGAGGATCATCACGAGGTGGTGGGCGTTCGGGTTATCGACTGCTCCGGATTCGAGGGCGGCCTCGCGGAAAGCCTCTGCGCCCGTCTCGGTGAACGAGAACGGAACACGCCATGTGCCATCGGCCTCTCTCTGCGGCACGCCGACGCTGGTGATCTGGTCGCCGTAGAGGACGTGCTCGGTCTCGTTCCCGGTCGTCTGGACCCGTATCTCGAACAGACCCTGCTGGCCGACGATTTCCTGCGCCGTCGCCATATCCACGCCGGCAAGTTCTATCCGCACGTACTGCGGGTACTCGCTACCCGTCGGGGTGAGGAGGTTGATCCTCGCGTCCTGCATCCCGAGGGCGTTCACCTTCTCGTTGAGGATCCTTTTGACCTCGTCTGCGGTGAACGGCGATACGCCCGTCTGGTAGGTGACTATCGAGGCATCCGATGCTGAAAATATCGGTTCGAGGTCGGCACGTGGGACGTTCTTTCGGATCTCGAGATGGTTCTCGTCGATCTGGATGACCTCCGCCTCGAGGCCTGTGCGCAGGTTCTCGACGAGGTCGCCGGCGGACCCGTCGGTCGAGTAGGCCACGACCACGGACTGGAACTCCATCTGCAGCCACGACCCACCCTGGAGATCGAGGCCGAACTGGAGGTTCCCTTCAAGCCCCCTCTCCGGGCTCGGGGGGGCAAGGTAGATCCCGACGAGGGAGCCGGCGACCAGCAGGAGCAGCAGGGCAACCCGCCAGTCTTTGATAAGGTTCTTGATGGCTTCGCTGTTCATCTCTTGTTCCCCCGGAGGATGTATCCCTTCAAGATCCCGGCATTCAGCATCCAGGTGTTCATCAGGTCCACGAAGAGCCCGATGAGGAGGACGCCTGCGATCTCGCTGATGATCTGGATCTGTCCCGCTGTCGAGACGACCCACATCGCGGCGATGGCCGCGAGCGTCGTGGTCGTCATGATGATCCCGGTCCTGAAGGCCCCGGAGAGTTTTTCGTCGAGTTTCCCCTTGCGCTTCAGGAGGCGCGTGGTCAGCAGGATGTCGCTGTCGACGGAGTAGCCGATCAGCATAAGCAGGGCCGCCGTCGTCCCGAGGGAGAGCGGGATGCCGATGACCTGCATGACCGCTGCGGTGATGGCGATATCGGCGAAGGCGGAGAGGACGACCGCGCCCGCCGGGACCACGTTCCGGAACGCTATGAGCACCACGACGGACATCCCGATGAACGAGAAGATCAGGGCGAGGAAGGCCTGGCCCTGGAGCGTCTTTCCGAACGTCTCGCCGATCTGGTCTATCTTTGCATCGGGGTATTTCTCATTGATGAGCCCAACGAGGCTCTGGTACCGGGCATCGTCCATCGGGCCGAACTGGAGGTATCTCCCGTCGCCGATCCCCTCGCCGACCGATAACAGAGGATACCCGGAGAAGGTTGCCTCTATTGCCTCTCTGCCATCAGAGGTGAACACCGTGACCGCCGTTCCTCCCGCGAAGTCGATGCCCGGTTTCAGGGGCAGGCCGGTGGTGAGCGTGGTGTAGCCCAGCAGGACCCCGGCCAGGAGAAGAAGAACGAGGGGCAGCGCTACCATCTGCCGCGGAGGGTATTTGTTGACGTCATATCTGACAAATTCCATGCTGTATGAGTGTACGATTGTGAAAGGTTAAAGGGTTGCTCATGCTTGTATGGCGTGAAATGGCGTCGCCCGGAGCCGGAAGCATACCCTTCCCGGGGACATCCCGCTCGTGGGATGCCGCTCAGGTGCATGCATACCCGGGAGAGCAGTTCCCCGTGTAATGAGGCGGCGCAGCAGACGCGCATATGGGGCAGGAGGTCAGGGGAAGGGGGTATAAAGCCGGGACTGTTTGAGTGTAAAAGTGTATCAAACCGTTTATGATCCGGTTATATGGCAAACAATCTCATTACACCTCGCCGGATTGCATTTCGTCAGACAATTGTCGTCCTACTGGCAGAATCTCCGATTATATGATTGAAAAGAAAAGATATATATAAAATACCGAATCACAAGCACATATGAGATCACCCTATGAGCTCAAAAAAGAGATAGA
>PGYH01000027.1:848-20326 GCA_002839575.1 Methanomicrobiales archaeon HGW-Methanomicrobiales-6 | reverse complement strand
CCCCGCCTGCAGATGAAGACCGCCCGACGCATTAGAGCGTCTTATCAACCAATATCCACGACTCGTTATCCTCAAATTTCCCCACGACCACGATCCGCGTCGCGTCCGGAACAGACCACGATTTGGTCGCCCCCGCCCGGGTTTCAAGCGTGAAATTCTCGTTTTCCGGATCCGTCCCGCCGATCCAGCACGTAATCTCCGATACCCTGTCCATGTTCATCCCGCCGTGCACAATGAACGTGACGTTATCCCCCGACCGGGTCGCCGTCACCACGACGGTCTTGGGCTCCTCCGGGAGCCCGATCCCGAAGACCAGCGATGCCACGATTGCCGCGAGGGTGACCACGACCGCCACCATCAGGATCGTGCTCAGCACCTCCGAGACCCCGCCCTCGATATCCGCGCCTGCCATTAAAAGAAATATCGCGATAAATCGGATAAAAGGCTGCTCATATCGAACCGGGCGGCAGGGAGGCTTCCCCGTTGCTCGGATTCTCCATTCTTGATGAGGGCGAAGAGGTGATCGAGAACCATAGTTACTGTAAACTACTGTAGCAAGGGGATAATGTTACGGTAGACAGGCTACTGCATCATAATATGACGATCCCGGTTATCATGGAACCCTCCGCAGAGGCAGCACCTCTCGGGCGGCGGGATCGAGGACGACGTCGAGCTCGAATACCTCATGCTCACGGACATCGGTCCTGAACCCTGCCGGGGTACGGCGCGTGCTTCGAGCTGGACGAGAAGCGCCGACCAGATCCGGCCACCGGTTCTTCTGCGGGGGTTTCGATAGAAAATTACTGTCCGTACCGATTCCGGGGCGAATACACGCCCCGAGCTGCCTCCCCACGATCCGTCAGACAACGGCCTGCGAAGGCCCCTTCCGGTCCTCTCTCTGCCCTTACGGGCGCATAAGAGATCCCTGTTTTTATTATAAAAATTTGAGAATAAATCACCGTAAAGGATATATATTTATACCACTATCCCCCATTCACCGGCTACCCTATAACCGGGTCTTAAATCGAAATTCGCGATCCGTCTGCCGGACGCCCCGGCGAGCACCTGCTTTAGCAAGCCCGTTTGTGCTACCGGCAGGTATCCGCCGCCGTCCCGCGGACAGGGAGCGATTGTCAAGGGGGAAAAAATGAAAAAACTTACGTATCTGACACTGTTATGTGCAGTCGTCATCGTCGGGCTGCTGGCACCGCCGGTTACGGCGGCGAAAACTGCTCCGGGAGATCTGGTACCGTTTGCCGTCTTCCCCGGGTCGCAGGAGAACCCCGACATCGACGGAACTATGGTCGTCTGGGAAGACGGCCGGGATGGGAACAAAGAGATCTACTTCTCGGACAGTCCGGGCACCTCCGGCACCAGGATAACAAACGATCCTGCCTCACAGGAGAGGCCGTCCATCTCGGGCAACTACATCGTCTGGCAGGATGACCGGAACGGAAACTGGGATATCTACCTCTATAAGCGCTCGACAGACGAGACAACCCAACTCACCAATGACGCGGGCAAGCAATGGCTCCCGATCGTCCGCGGGAACTACGTTGCCTGGTACGACGACAGCAGCGGCGATACCAACATCGTCCTCTACGACATCGCCGCCGGCAGCGTGAAAGACGTCATCGAGTGCGACGCGAAGACGACGATCCCCGGCGGGAGCACCGAGTTCAAGCCCGCACTCTCGGAGAAGTACGTCGCCTGGGTCGAAGAGGCCAACGAGAGGATCCAGTATTACTCCATCAACGACGGCGAGATAAAAGGGGCGGTATCCACGAGCACGGCGATTCAGTCCTGGCCCTCGCTCTACGGGAGCATCATCGCCTGGGAGGATAACCGGCACGGGAACCCCGACATCTACATGACCAATCTCGACGACCCGTTCGAAGGGGAGCATAGGATCACCTCCGACGGCTCCGACCAGGTTTCGCCGGCGCTCACCGGACAGATAGTCGCATGGGAGGACAAGCGGGACGCACCGAGAAGCATCTACATGTACGACCTCAGCCACCTCCCCGACGGTGAAGAGATGGCCGTGCCCACCGCCGGCGGCGAACAGCTTTACCCCGCCGCCAGCGGTAACATGATCGTCTGGCAGAAAGCCCGCGATTCCTACTCGGATCTCTACGCGTTCATGTACGATCCCGAAGGAGAACCGGGCGAGGTCACCAGGATCGAGGTTGAACCTCCCACGGCTACGCTGGATATCGGCGATGAGGTGAAGTTCAACGCCACCTGTTACGACGAGAACGACGAAGCCATACCCAACCTGGAGGTCTCCTGGTCGTGTGGCAACGGAACCGTCGGATACGTCGACTCCGGCGGCTACTTCCTCGCTTACGAAGCGGGCACGGCGACCGTCATCGCGTCGGCGGGCGGCATCACCGGAACCGCGACCGTCACCGTCAACCCCGACGAACCGGTAGAACCGGTCGTGACGCGCATCGCGATCGACCCGTCCACGTTCACGCTCGATCTCAGCGCGACGAAACAGTTCACCGCAACCGCCTTCGACCAGTTCGAAGAAGAGATGGCCGGCGTTGAGTTCAACTGGTCGTGCAGTGACGAAACCATCGGTGAGATCGACAGTACCGGTCTCTTCACCGCGAAGGCCGCGGGCACGGCGACCGTCACCGCGTCGGCAGACGGCATCTTCGCGACCGCGACCGTCACCGTCACGGACGAAGAGCCGGTCGCAACCGAGATCGAGGTCACACCGACCGCAGCCACCCTCGATGTCGACGACACGCAGCAGTTCACGGCAACCGTCCGCGACCAGTTCGGCGGCGAGATGACCAGCGTCGCGGTCACGTGGGCGAGCGGCAACACGACCGTCGGAACCATCGATGAGTCCAGCGGAATCTTCACCGCTCTCGCTGCAGGCACAACGACCGTCATCGGAACGGCCGACGGCCTCACCGGAACCGCAACCGTCGCCGTCGGCTCCGGCTCACCGGTAGACCCGGTCGCGACAGAGATCGCGATCACACCCGCCACGGCCGCCCTGGACGTCGAGGACATCCAGAAGTTCATCGTGACCGTCTATGACCAGAACGGCAACGCCATGCCCGCCGGGGAGACCGCCTGGTCGAGCAGCGACGAGAACGTCGGCACCATCGATGCGGACGGATTCTTCACCGCTCTCGCTGCAGGCACAACGACCGTCACCGGAACGGCCGACGGCCTCACCGGAACCGCGACCGTCGCCGTCGACGAACGGCCCGCGTTCGCGAAGATCGCGGTCATGCCGTCCGCGGCAACGCTCGAGGTCGGCGACGACCTGCAGTTCGAAGCCGTCGCGTTCGACCGGTTCGGAAACATCGTTGAGGACGCAGGAGTAACCTGGGAGTGCAGCGGCCCGTGTGTCGGCGAGATCGACTGCTGCGGTGTCTTCACCGCTCTTGACGCGGGCACGGCGACCATCACCGCATGCGGAGACGGCGCTGAAGGAACCGCAACCGTCACCGTGAACTGCAACGACCCCGTCCTCTCCCGCATCGCCATCACGCCGTCGGCGATCACGCTCGCCAAAGGCGACACCGCGACGTTCACCGCGACAGCGTTCGACCAGGACGGCTGCGAGATGCCCGACGCCGAGATCGAGTGGGAGTGCAGCGATGAAACTGTCGGCGAAGTCGACGGTACCGGGTTCTTCGCGGCTTTCACCGCCGGCACGGCGACCGTCACCGCAACGGCAAACGGCGTAACCGGGACGGCGGAGATAGAAGTCACCGATGAGTCCACGGGTGTCGTGGTCTCCCCGTCGGCGATCATCCTCGACGTCGGCGAGACATGGCAGTTCACCGCGACCGTGTATGACCTGCAGGAGAACGCCTCCGATCCCGCGATAACCTGGTCCTGCGAAGACCCGGAGATCGGCGATATCGACGCAGATGGTCTCTTCACCTCACACGGCGAAGGCAGCACGTCCGTCACCGCAACGGTTGCCGGAGAGACCGCGACCGGGACCGGGACCGCGACGGTGACCGTCCGGTCGACGTCGCCGGAACTTGCGCGGATCGAGGTCAGCCCGTCCGACTTCTGCATCCCCGCCGGGAACAGCCTGACGCTCATCGCCAGAGGACTCGACCAGTATGGCTTCCCCATGGACATCGATGTGACCTGGGAGAGCAGTGACCTGTGCGTCGGCACCATCGACGAGTGCGGCGTCTTCAACGCTCTCTGCGACGGTGAGGTGCGGCTCATCGCATCGGCTGACGGGATCTCCGGCTCCGCCTGCGTGACCGTTCTGCCCTCGCTCCCGGTCCCGGCCTGCATCGAGGTCGAACCGCTTGAAGCCACGCTCGCGCCCGGAGGAACCCGGGAGTTCACAGCCACGGTCTTTGACCAGTGCGAGAACGTGATGGACTGGGTCCGGGTAGCCTGGTCGTGCTCCGATGCGGACCTCGGCACGATAGACCAGGCCGGAATCTTCGCGGCGTTCGCAGAGGGATCAGCAGACGTGACGGCCTGTGCCGGCGGCGTGGAGGGAACGGCGGCGGTCACCATCACGGCGGCGCCCACGACCGATCCCACGCCGGATCCCGGGAACAACGGCGGATCGACCTACCGCGCCTATAGCGATGGCGGCGGCAGCTCCGGCCCCTCCTTCTCCGCGGGGACCTGCGAGAACCTGAAGAGCGGCGAGACGTTCACGTTCTCGGACATCAGCGTCTCATCGATCGGTAGCGTTTCCATCACGGCGGCCGGCAACATCCCGAAACTGCTGCTTACCGTGAAGGAGACGGGGTGCCCCAACCAGGCTGAGCCTCCTGCCGGTGACGCCTACGAGTACGTCGAGATCGCCCTCTCGTGGGCGAACCAGAACGACATCAGCGGTGCGACGGTGACGTTCACCGTCCCGGCGAAGTGGCTCGAGGAGCATGGCATGCTCCCGGAGGACGTCAGGCTCATGCGCTACGTCGACGGCGACTGGCAAATCCTGGAGACCGAGGTCATCGGTGAGGAGAACGGGAAATACCGCTTCCAGGCAACCACCCCCGGATTCTCCACCTTCGCAGTCGCCGCGATGCCGGAGAACGCGACCGTAACCACGACCGCCACGCTCGAGGAGACGAACGCCACGGCCACGGTGACCCCGACCGAAGAGGTGACGGCGGAGCAGACGACCGCCGCGCCGACGACGACACCCGCGGCACCGCTCATCTACGCGCCCCTCCTCGCCCCGCTGGCCTTCCTCCTCTGGGGAAGAAGAAAGAACTAACCCCACTTTTTTTTGGCGCGCCCACGGTGCGGTTCCCGGGACGACGAAGTCCGGGTTCAGCCGGGCTCCCGGTTACGGTCGTTGACTTCTGCAACGGCATCTTCGAGAGTGGCCCGGGTGATCCCTGCCGGTGGACAGCGCTTTGACGAACGGCAGACTCCGCCCCGGCCGACCAGGACCGGCTAGAAGGAGCGGGGCTGGCTTGATCCGTCCGCCCGCTACTACACGAACGCCCCGGCCAATCCACTCTACGACGCCGTGGAAAGAATCGTGGAACGGGTCGCCCGGCGGAGGAGCCGGCAGGACCCTGCCGCGATGCGCTGACCGGCAGGGCACCCGGGCGATGAGCAGCGGCTTCACTCAAAAACCCGTGACCATACCGTTCCCCGGGAGAATATACGCGGCCAGAGGCCTCCCCTTCTCCCGGCAGAAGACGGTCCGTGGAGAGCCTCTCAGGGTCTCCCTGCGGCCCTATAGACACATGAGAGATTCCTGTATTTATTATAAAAATTTGAGAATAAATCACCGTAAAGGATATATATTTATACCGCTATTCCCCCATTCACCGGCTACCCTATGACCGGGTCTTAAATCAAAATCCGCAGTACACTTGCCGGGTGCTCTGGTGAGCACCTGCTTTAGTGGTCTGTTTGTGTCTACCGGAAGGTATGCACCGCGATCTCGCAGGTGGAGAGCAATTCATGCAAGGGGGAAATAAATGACAGAACACAAACATCTGGCACTATTGTGTGCAGTCGTCGTCATCGGGCTGCTGGCATCGCCGGTTATGGCAATGCCTGCCCCAGGGGAGCACATTTACAGGGGCTTTGACAAGGCCCAGAACTACCCTGATATCGATGGCAGCACAATCGTCTGGGAAGACGACCGAAACGGGGACATGGACATCTATCTCGGGACGATCGACGAATTTCGATCCAGACCGACCGGTTATACCGGAGAGAGATTAACGGACAATCTTTCCTCACAGGAAAGGCCGTCCATATCCGGAGACTACGTCGTCTGGCAGGATGACCGGAACGGAAACTGGGATATCTACCTCTATAAGCGCTCGACAGACGAGACAACCCAACTCACTAATGACACGGGCAACCAGCGGCTGCCTGCCATCCACGGGGATTACATCGCCTGGTACGACGACAGCAGCGGCGATACCAACATCGTCATCTACGACATCGCCGCCGGCAGCGTGAAGGACGTCATCGAGCGTGACGCGAGGACAACGATCCCCTTCACGTCAGTGACTACCGAGTTCAAACCCGCCCTCTCGGAGAAGTATCTCGCCTGGGTGGACGATGCTGACGGAGAGAGGATCTGGTATTACGACATCCAGAACGAAGAGGTTGTAGGACCGATCTCCACGATTCAGGCGATCCAATCCTGGCCCTCACTCTACGGGAGCACCATCGCCTGGGAAGATTACCGGCACGGATCGGGAGACTCTGAGATCTACATGACCGATCTCGACGACCCCTCCGGTGGGGAAGAGCGAATCACCACAGCCCCCAGGAATCAGGTCTCACCGGCAATCAGCGGGAGCATCATCGCCTGGGAAGACACGCGGGATGAATCGCGGAGCATCTACCTGTACGATCTCTCCGCCGAGAAAGAGATGTCCGTATTTGTGCCCGAAGACGCGGCCAACGATGAGCAACTCTACCCTGCCGTCAGCGACAACACCATCGTCTGGCAGAGGGGCAAGAGCCCTGATTCGAACCTCTATATGTTCGTCTATGACCCTGCAGGATTGACCGAACCGGTACCGACGGCCATCGAGGTCACACCGCTCACGGCCACCCTCGCGATCAACGAGACGGAGCAGTTCAACGCGACTGTTCTTGACCAGGACAGCAACGCCATGACCGACGTTGCAATCAACTGGACGAGCGGCAATGAGACCGTCGGCACGATCGATGCAGACGGAGTCTTCACCGCCCTCGCCGCGGGCACGGCAAACGTCACGGCAACGGCAGGCAATGTAACCGGAGAAGCGACTGTCACCGTCAGTGCCGAGGAGCTGATCCTGACAGAGATCACGATCGCACCGCTCACAGCCACCCTCGCGATCAACGAGACGGAACAGTTCACCGCGACTGCCCTCGACCAGTTCGGCAACGCCATGACCGACGTTGCAATCAACTGGACGAGCAGCAACGAGACCGTCGGCATGATCGATGCGGAGGGTGTCTTCACGGCCCATGCTGAGGGGACGGCAAACGTCACGGCAACGGCAGGTGACGTAACCGGAGAAGCGACTGTCACCGTCAGCGCCGAAGAGCTGATCCTGGACAGCATTCAGGTCACACCGCTCACGGCCACCCTCGCGATCAACGAGACGGAGCAGTTCAACGCGACCGCCCTCGACCAGTTCGGCAACGCCATGACCGACGTTGCGATCAACTGGACGAGCGGCAATGAGGCCGTCGGCACAATCGATGCGGAGGGTGTCTTCACCGCCCTCGCCGCGGGCACGACAAACGTCACGGCAACGGCAGACAATGTAACCGGATCGGCTACCGTCATTGTCGAAGAGCCGATCCTGGACAGTATTCAGGTCACACCGACCGGGGCCACCCTCGGGATCGGCGATACCCAGCGGTTCATCGTGACCGCTCGCGACCAGGACGGCAACGTCATGAGCGATGTTGCAATCAACTGGACGAGCAGCAATGAGACGGTCGGCACGATCGATGCAGACGGATTCTTCTCAGCCCTCGACGACGGGACGGCGACCGTCACCGCAACAGCAGAGAACGTAACCGCAACGGCGAACGTCACGGTCAACAACGAGGATCCGGCTCTCGCCAGTATCGTTGTTACACCCTCGGAGATCACCTTCGGCTCCAATGAGACACAGCAGTTCACCGCGACCGCTTTCGACCAGTTCGGTGCCGAAATAGCCGGCGTTGAGATCGCCTGGACGAGCAGCGACGAGACCGTCGGCACGATCGATGCAGACGGACTCTTCTCAGCCCTCGACGACGGGACGGCGACCGTCACCGCAACAGTAGAGAACGTAACCGGGACGGCTGAGGTAACAGTCACCACTGCCTCATCGGGAGTTGTTGTCTCTCCGTCGACGATCACCCTGAACGCCGGGGACTCCCGGCAGTTCACCGCGACCGTCTATGACCCGGAGGGCAACGAGACATCCGACGCGGTCGTGACATGGACGATCAGCGACGAGATGGTCGGCACGATCGATGCAGACGGACTCTTCAGCGCGCTTGAGGAAGGCACAGCGACCATCACCGCAACGGCCGAGAACGAGACCGGAACCGCGATGGTGACCGTCGAACTCCCGCCGGCCCCGACCCGCATCGAGATCGAGCCGACCACGGCCACGATTCTGCCCGGAGAAACCCGGCAGTTCACGGCGACCGTCTATGACCAGCGCGACAACCAGATGGACTGGATCAGCGTCACGTGGTCATCCTCTGACCTGGACGCAGGTTCGATCGACCGTGCCGGGCTCTTCGCTGCGTTCGCGGAGGGAACGACGAACGTAATGGCATCGGCAGGCGACGCCTCCGCGGAGGCCACCGTCACCGTCTCGGCAACCGCCGTACCTGAACCCACTCCGGTCACCCCCGGAAGCAGCGGCGGCGGTGGCGGAGGCGGCAGCAGCGAGCCCACGTTCTGTGCGAGGACATGCGAGAATTTGAGAAGCGGCGATACGTTCATGTTCTCGGATCTGACCACCTCGTCGGTCGGCAGCGTCAACGTCACGGCAGCCAGCGCAATCCCGCGGATGATGCTGACCGTGAAGAAGACGACTGCACCCTCGGCGGCGGAGCCTCCTGCCGGTGACGTCTACGAGTATGTCGCGATCACCCCCAACTGGGTGGGCCCGAACGCCATCAGCAGTGCGGAAGTGTTCTTTACCGTCCCCACCGACTGGCTTGAAGGCCACAACATAACCGCAGAGGACGTCAGGCTCATGCGCTACGTCGACGGCGCCTGGCAGCCCCTGGAGACTGAGGTCATCGGTGAGGAGAACGGGAATTACCGCTTCCAGGCAACCACATCCGGGTTCTCCACGTTTGCCATCGCCGCGTCGCCGGTGGATGTGAAGGCGTCGGCGGAAGAGGTAAATGCCACAATTGAGACTACCGAGACGCCTGACGTTACCGAGACGCCTGAGGTGACCGGGAACGTGACGACGGAGCCGACCGCCGCCGCGCCGACGACGACACCCGCGGCACCGCTCGTCTACGCGCCCCTCCTCGCCCCGCTGGCCTTCCTCCTCTGGGGAAGAAGGAAGAACTAACTGACCCTACCTTTTTTTTTGCTGCTCTATCGCGGATGTGCTCTCCGTGGGCCCGCTTGCGGTGCCGGCAGGACCAAACACCATATGCCACCTTCAAGGGTCGCGGCAGCACCCGTCCAGCCAGAACCGGAGCGAAGTCGATACGCGGATGCCGACCGCGCTCTTTTCGTGGAGTTTTGTAAGAGAAGAGAGGGAAGGGGGCACCCCCCCATGCAACCTGTTCGACAGTCTTTCCGTGTTAGTACCCGCTCTAGCCACCCGCTACGGTCGTCGCTGCGCCTATTGGGGTTTCAATCTCCATCGGAGTCCCGGTCTCCATCGGGGTTTCGATCTCCATTGGAGTCCCGGTCTCCATCGGGGTTTCGATCTCCATCGGAGTCCCGGTCTCCATCGGGGTTGTCATCGGCTCCGTGGGGGTCGGCTGGATGCCGTCTCCCTCCGGCATGGTGCATCCTGCCGCCAGTATGCCCACGCCCAGGATGAGAAGCACCGCCAGAAGGACTGAGATTTGCCTCATGGGAGGTGCCATCACACACATGGTATTTATAATTTGCTTACCCGTGCGGGTCGCGGCCGTTGGGGGACTGTCGGAAGCCTCCCGGGGGAGAGGCCCGCTGTTTCCCTTCACCAGCGGCACAGAGGAGGAAGAGATCGAAACGGGAGGGAAGGAGGTGATCCCCCCTCCGCATCACTCCACAATGAAGTCGCCGTTCATGTCGGGGTGGACGTCGCACTGGAAGTAGTAGGTCCCGGGCTCGGACGGCGCCGTGAAGGTGTAGGTGGTCTCGGCGGGCCCGGTGATGATCTCGCCCACGAAGATCTGCTCCGCCCTGAGGGGGCTGTCGTAGACCGCGACGTTGTGGGGGATGCCCTGGTCCTGGTTGTCAAGAACCATCGTCACCTCCGCCCCCGCCGGCACCGTGATCGTCTCCGCGTCGAAGGCGAAGTCCTGTGCAACGATGTTCACCATCGTCCCGGCCCCGGATGCCGTCGCGGGGGGGGTCACGTTCATGGTCTGGTTTCCGACCGGGGGAACAACCACAGGGGTCTCGTTCGCGGTCGCGGGCGGGGTCACGTTCATCGTCGGGGTGGGGCCGGCGGCGGTGGGCGCCACGATCCTCCAGACCCTGCCGGTGCTGGTGGAGTTGTCAGGTCCTCCCACATCGTTCGTCAGCACATAGAGTTCACGCTCGGCATCCTCGCCGAACCCGCGCAGGAACATGCCCAGGGTCTCGTTGGTCTGGCCGGTGATGTTCACCATCTGGACCTCCCACATGGCGTTCGCCTCAGGAGTCAGATTCGCCGCATCCGGCAGCGCTTCTTCAGCCCATCCCTCCGGGGGCGTCGCAACGATGAGGGTGCCGTTGCCCACTGTCCGGCTGTCGCTCCAGTAGCCGAAGACGTAGCTGCCCTCGAGTTCCGGAACAGCGGTCCCGCGGTACACGTTGCCGCCGACGACGACGATGCCGAGGTCACGACCGCCCTCGAAGATGGGGCCGATCAGCGGTTCTCCCTGGTAGCCGGTGGCGTTGCAGGACTCCGGCGGGCTCGTGGTGGCGTTCGGGTCGAAACAGTGCGTGCCCTCACGGATGTTCCAGCCGTAGTTGCCGCCGGTGTAGACGACGTCCACCTCCTCAAAGAGGTTCTGGCCAGCGTCGGCGACAAAGAGCGCGTTATTACCGCCGGAGTCAAACGACATGTAGGCAGGGTTGCGCAACCCGTAAGCGTAGATCTCGGGCGGGACGGCATCATAGGCGTAGGTGTCGAGGATCTCGGTCCGGTTCTCCGCGAACGGGTTGTCGGGCGGTATGCCGTAGAGGCTGCCGGCGAACGTCGTCCACGTCGGGTCGGGCGGGTTCTCCGTCCGGTTGACGGTCATGTTGTCTGTCTGGTTCATCAGCCCGGTCACGTTCTCGGGGGCCGTCACGCTCCCGGCGGTGACGTTGTCCACGTCGATCCGGAGGATCTTGCCGTAGATCTTCGTGAGATCCTGGCCGTTCCCGATACCCGGGGTGTGGGCGTTCCCGACGTCGTTCGCCCTTCCGGCATCCCCGAGCGCGACGTAGAGGTAGCCGTCGGCAGGGCTGAAGGCGATCGGGCCGCCGTTGTGGTTATGGTAGGGCTTGTCGATGTACATCAGCACCCTCTCGGAGGTTGCGTTCACCCGGTTCGGGTCTTCGGGGTCGACCTGGAACTCGGAGATGTAGTTCGTGCAGTTCCAGCCTTCGGGAGCCTCCGGCCTTAAGGGTGCGCTGTAGAACGCGTAGACTTTGCCGTTCTCCGCGAACTGCGGGTGGAACGCGAAACCGAGCAGGCCCCGCTCGTCGTAGGTCGGCCGGAGGTCGGCCAGGTTGTCCCGGACGTCCAGGAACGGTTCGGGGAGCGTGGTCCCGTTCGCATCGACGGCCCATACCACGCCGATCTGGTCCACGACAAAGAGCCGTCCGGTCCCGTCGTCGGGCGCCGTGAGCGCGAGGGGCGAGGTGAAGTTCTCCGCGACGAGTTCAAGGCCGATCTCGGTCGTGACGTTCGATACGGTCAGGTTTGTCCGGGTCGCGTTGTCCTGGAGTTGCGCGGCAAGCGGGGACCCGGCGTTCGTGAGGTCCGTTGCGTTGCCGCTCATGTTTTCGATACCGGCCGTCTGGTTTGAACTCTCATTAACATCGATGACATTGCTCGATCCCACCTGCGCTGCACCCGCACCCGCGACGAGTGCGAGGACGAGGAGGGATACTATGACAACAGCAACTTTTGTCATGCGGAGCAGGGCACGACATCCGGCTTGATAAGTGTTGCGCCGGAGCGACCGGCCTTACCCCGGGTACACGGTTGAGGTGGGATTTTCATCAGCACAATCCCTTCAGGAGAGGAAGGAAAGAGAGATCCCCCCAGTGATGAGGGGTGCCGGTCACTCCACGATGAAGTCGCCGGTCATCTGCTGGGGGTGGACGTCGCACCGGAAGAAGTAGGTTCCCGGCTCCTCAGGGGCGGTGAAGGTGTAGGTGATGACTGACGGGCCGGTGATGGTCTCGCCCACGTAGATCTCTTCGGCCGCAGAGGAGTCCGTGTAGACCGCAACGTTATGGAGGATGCCGTCGTCCTGGTTGTCGAAGATTATCGTCACCTCCACCCCTGCCGGCACCGTTATCGTGCTCGCGTCGAACGCCATGTTATCGGCGGCGAGCTCGACTGTCGCGATCCCTCCGCCCGCTGCGGTCGTCGCTACCGTTGTGACGCTCGCTGTCTCCGTGGCTGCCGGGGTCTGGGTCTCGGTCGGGGTCGTTACCGTCTCCGTGGGGGTCGGCTGAGTGCCGTCTCCACCCGGCGCGGTGCACCCCGCGACCAGCATGCCGGCGCTCACGATGAGGAGCGCCACGAGAAGGGCTGCATTGGGCTTCATGAGCGAAACGATCCTGTACATGCTATTTATATGTATCCGCACGGGAAGGTCCGCATAGGAGAAAAGGACAGGAGGAGCAGGGCAATCCCGCTCATCGCATGCCGGTGCGCTCCGGGTCACTCCACGATGAAGTCGCCGTTCATAAAGGGATGGCCATCGCACTGGAAGTGGTAGGTGCCGAGCGGGGTCGCGGCCAGGTCGCCCCCGTACTCCTGGGCGACCGCCCCGGAGAGAGGACTGCACACCCTATCGCCAGGGTGAAGATCAGGAGTCCCGGAAGTCCGGTCATACGGGGCAGGGAGATAGAAACGAGTCTTATACCTTTTGCAGGGCTGTCCCGTGCTTACCGGAAATCCGACAATTCCGGCGATCTTCTCCGGTAAGGCCGGGTTTTCGGCAGGGACAGGATTAAGTAGGGCACTCGCATATCCCCGCCTATGATACGCACAAAACGGATCTACGAAGAACCCTCGGTGGACGACGGCGTCCGGGTCCTTGTCGACCGGCTCTGGCCGCGAGGGATCTCGAAGGAGAAGGCGTCGCTCGACCGGTGGGAGAAGGACCTCGCGCCGTCGGGCGAACTGCGCCGGTGGTTCGGGCACGACCCGGCGAAGTGGGAGGAGTTCCTGCGGCGCTACCGGGCCGAACTTGAGGGGAAGGCGGAGGCGCTCGCCCGGCTCCGGCGGGAGGCAGACGAGGGGACCGTCACGCTCCTCTACGCCGCCCGGGACGAGACCCACAACAACGCCTTGGCGCTGAAACGGTATATCGAGGAGGAATGAGGGGGCCGGCGCGGAACAGGAAAGCGTTTAAGGCATGGCGGCCGACAGAAACCTGAATGAGCTCCTTACACCGCACGGGAGCGGACTTTCTCCTGATCAACCTCCTCCTTCTCGTTCTCACCCAGCCCGGCGCACTCGCCCTTGCCGGGTTCGATCCGCCGTTCGGCCTGACAGTGAGCACCACCACCTGGATGGCCGCGTTCGTCGGCGCCTCCCCTCTCGCCATCCTCTACCTCCTCATAAAGAGCGAGGGCCTCGGCCGGCGGTTCCTCCCGGCGACGGTGGCCTACATCGTCCTGGTGCTTGCCGTCGCCTATGCATCGTACCTCCTGCAGCAGCCCCTCTTCGAGGGGTTCAGGGCGCCGGGGTATGAACAGACCTTCCCGGTCTTCCTTGCCGCCTCCATCCTGACCGCCGTCATCTCCGTAACGCTCCTGCCGGCCGGCCTCCTCGCCTATGCCGAAAACCTGCCCCTGCTCGCCGTGAACGTCGTGCTCCTGGCGGCAGCCGTGCTGCTCTGGCGCCTGCGCTCGCGGGGCGAAGGGCCGTACGGGGATCACTGAACGGGTGTACCCCGCAGAGTGACAGCACGCTTTTCTCTCCGGACAGCGATGGCTGGTTTATATCCGGCGCATCCCACGCTGCCGGAGAGGTGAAACGAGCATGGAAAACGGACCCAGAGGAGCAATCCTCCAGAGAGACGGCACATCATACGCGATCGTGCCGAGAACGCCCGCCGGAATTGTCAGCCCTGAGCACCTGGAGAGCATCGTCAAGGTCGTCAGGCGCTATGAGATCCCCGTTATCAAGATGACGTCGGGACAGCGGATGGTACTCGTCGGGATCAAAGAAGAGGACGTCGAGAGCATCTGGAACGAACTCGGGATGACCGTCGGGCAGGCGACCGCGCCCTGCGTCCACTACGTCCAGGCATGCCCGGGGACGGTGACCTGCAAATACGGCAAGCAGGACTCCCTGGGCCTCGGGCTCGAGGCCGAGGAACTCTTCCTGGAGATGGATCTGCCGGCAAAACTCAAGATGGGCGTCTCGGGATGCCCCCGGTGCTGCGGCGAGAGTTACCTCCGGGATATCGGCATCGTCGGGAACGCGAAAGGCTGGACGGTCATCTTCGGCGGCAACTCCGGCGGCCGGCCCCGAATCGGCGACGTCGCCGCAAAAGACCTCACGAAAGAGCAGGCCCTCGACCTTACCCGTCGGCTGCTCGAGTACTACCGGGAGAACGCCAAACCGGGAGAGCGGACCGCACGGTTCGTCGAGCGGGTCGGGTTCGACGCCGTCAAAAAAGACGTCCTGACCTTCGCCCCCTACATACCGCTGGACTCCGTCTGACCGGGGTTACGCGGAAGGGGGCCGCACCCCCATCTCATCTCCCGCCGGGCCGCCGATGCAATCGGCGTTCGCGATCATCCTGTTGACGAACTGCCTCTGGACGCAGGTGATGAACGGCAGGGTGATCACGACGGCGTTCCGGACCCCGTCCTGGCGGTAGACGATCATGCAGACGCGGTCGTCGGCGATGAAGATATACTCGAGCAGGAACGCCGATCCGTCCACCGGGATCGGGCCGCAGTAGATCTTCTCGAAGATGTTCTCCTGGAAGAAAGTGCAGAAGGGCTTCGGGACGTAGAGGGACGCGTCCCCGAGCGGCTTTTTGATCCCGCGCTTCCCGTTCGGGAGGAGGACGCTCACCGGGTGGTCCCGTGATGCATCGGCGATCAGCCGGGCGAACTCCCCGATCTCCCGGTAGTCCAGGCAGACGACGGCAAGGTCGCGGGCGACGCCCCCGGCAAGCGACTCCGCGTGGCGCCGGATGCTCCACTCCCCCTGCACGTACCAGATCGGCGAGTTCTTCGCCCGGGCATCGAGCGAGAGGGCGTCGAGACCCTGCACCGCCGCCGTCGCCGCGGCATCCACGGCACTCTTTAAGTGGTGGATGACGACGGCGGGCTCGGCCGGGATGTAGACGTGCGGGCTTCCCCGCCGGACAGTGATGAAACCCCGGCCGGCAAGCCCTTCGGCGATGTCGTAGACCCTCGGGCGCGGGACGCCGCTCGCCTCGTGGATCTGACGGGCGCTCCCCTCCCCGATCCCAACGAGGGCGGCGTAAACCCGGGCTTCGTACGCCGTCAGCCCGAGCGCCGTGAGGCTCCGGATCAGGTCATCCATAGTTGTTACTATAAGAGTTACACGAGAGTTAAACCTTCGGGAGTAGCATACCTGGTAAGATTGTTGACCATGCAGCTACGAGCAATTCTTGAGCGTATCCGGCGGTTCATCGGCCGGGAAGGCAGCACCCGTTCCGGAACCGGCCCCGACGAGGTCAGCTCCCTCCTCATCGACACCTTCAGTGAAGACGGCGGGGAGGAGGCGGGACGCGGAGGGCCGGTATCGGCGGCGGCCATCCGGGCGGCATGCCGCCGGATGCAGAACGCGAAGACAAAGGGCGACCTCCTCCGCATCATCGCGGACGAAGTGGCGGCATACGACCTCCGCGATCTTGAGGCGATGAACGCCCGGTTCGAGCGCAAAGTGAGCCACCTCCCCGAGGACTACCGCGACCGGCTTCTTGAAAGCGTCAGGGAGGAGATCTTCGGGGCGCACCACCGCCTGCTCCTCCTCTCCCGGAACGGCGGCCGCGAACTGGACGACCCCCCGAACCCGGCGCTCGGCGGCTACTGCTCAATGGTGGCGGAGGCCTGTGCCGCAAAGGCGCGGGAGAAAGACCCGAAGCACCTCTACCTGAAGTACCTCCTCTCCGCGTTCACCATGTTTGTTGTGGAAGAACCCGCTCATCCCGTCGGCACCCCGTTCCCCGGCGGGCAGATCGTCGACGAATGGGAGGGGACCTACCTCTGCCCGGTCAGGGATATGGCCGACGACGTGGCTTTTGCCCTCTGCCCCTACTGCCCGGCGGTCCAGAGTACGGAACCGACCTACCCGGAGATGCGGGCCCGCCGGCATGAGCGGAGGCGGCGGGAGTGCCTCGCGAACTACTGGACGAATTATAAGGGATGAGTGAGATGAGACTATCTGGAGATGAACGATATGAAGATTGTTGATGTATCACAGGAACCGATCAGCGAGACGCCACACCACGTCGATGCCCGCAAGGTCTACGACACCGAGCACGCGACGGCGGTGGTGATCACGCTTGCGCCGGGAGAGTCGCTCAAAAAGCACATAACCCCGGTGGACGTCTTCTTCTATGTCCTCGAAGGCACGGGGATCGTCGAGATCGGCGATGAGCGTGCCGAGGTCGGGGCCGACCGCCTTGTCGAGAGCCCGGCAAAGATCCCGCACCGCTGGATGAACGAGAGCGACGGCACCTTCCGGGTGCTGGTGGTGAAGGTCCCGCGGCCGACGACCGGGACGCGGCTGCTGTGAGGATAGATGGTCGTTGAGTCGATCCCGAAGGCCGCAGGGTTCGTCTACGGCATTCTCGCGTTTGCCGCCCTCGCATGGCTCTGGTATTCCGGCCGGTTCACCCGGCGCCGTGCGCTGCCGTTCCTCGCAGCCTCGGCGCTCTTCGGGTTCCTGGTCTTTGCGCCGGTCTTCCCCTACCAGTTCCAGCTCCTCGTCCTCCGGGACGCGGCGGCGCTCGGCTCGCCGCTTCCTATGGCAATCGTGGGACTGCTCGCCTTCATCGTCCTCACCCTCGTATTCGGCCGGATCGTCTGCGGGCAGGTCTGCCCGGCGGGCGCCGTCCAGGAACTCATGCACCTCGTGCCGGTCGCAAAGCATGGCCGCGCCGAAAGCCGGGTCCCAACGGCGGTCAGGGCGGGCGTCTTCGTTGTCTTCCTCGCCGCAGGGTTCGGCCTCTCGGTGAACCTCCTTGCGCTCATGGGCCTCCCCGCCTTCTTCAACCTCACGGTCGCGAGCGTCTCGTTCTTCGTCTTCCTTGCGATCGTCCTCCTCTCCGCCGTCGTTTACCGGCCGTTCTGCCGCTACGCCTGTCCCTACGGCGCACTGCTCGCCCCGGCGGCAGCAAAGGCCGTCTTCCGGCTCCAGCGGACGGACGCCTGCATCGGCTGTGGGAAGTGCGAGCGGGCATGCCCAACCGGGGCGGCAGATCCGTCCGCCGGACCCGGTGAGTGCTACCTCTGCGGCCGGTGCACGGAAGCCTGCCCGGTGGACGGGGCGCTCGTGTATGGCCGAGCGAATGCGAAAAATAGATTGCCGCTGGAAGAGTGAGTTATATCATCGAAAGGTAGGATCATGTCTGAAGAGAAGCGTACAGAGTTGCGGGGGAAGGTCCTCCGGCTGGCGGACCTCGTCGCCTACCAGGACGGGACCGTGGCAAGCAGGATGATCGTCAACAAGCCGGCAGGAAGCATCACCCTCTTCTCGTTCGACGAGGACGAGGGGCTCTCGGAGCACACCGCGCCCTACGACGCGGTGGTGACGATCCTCGACGGGGAGTGCGAGGTCTGGGTCGCGGGCGAGACGCACCATATGCGTGAGGGCGAGACGATCATCTTCCCGGCAAACGTCCCCCACGCCCTCTCGGCCATAACCCGGTTCAAGATGTCGCTTACGATGATCCGGGAGTGAGCGCATGACGAACGAGAAGGAAGGCAACTACTGCACTGTCTGCGGTGGGATCCGGCCGGATGGAATCAAGATCAGGACGGTCCTCGTGGACGGGAAGGAGACCGGCATCAACCAGCTCGACTTCATTCTCGCCGGCGTGCGGGACCTGCACCTCGAGGACGACGCCGCGGTTCGCGCCGAACTCCTCAGTTGGGCCGGAGAATTCAATTACATCCCGACAAAGAAGCGAGAGGCTTACGGCGACGCCCTGATGCGGGAGTACAGGGGAACCCCGGAGTGAGCGGCCGGCGCCGGAGCGGTTTCCGGTGCTCTGTCTCCTTCAGAGAACGCTCTTTTTTCTCACCACGGGTCTTTTCTGAAGACCGTTTTTTGACCATCCGGCTTCCACCTGCCGGTAGTGCCAGTGGGAATACCCGGACATCCAGCCGGCAAAAAAAGGTTAGGCGCTGATGGCAGCCAGTCTGCCATCTTCGCGCACGAAGAGCCAGTACCCCTCGGTCGGGGAGAGTCTCTGGTTCTCGCCCTGCGCCCCGGTCACATTGTTGATGAGCGCCGGCTGGTAACTCTGGTCCTCTGCGTCATAGCCAACGACATAGACCCAGATGTCTTCCACCGACGTGAGTGCGTTATCCGCACTGCGCTCCGTCAGGTCGGAGTAGCCAATGGCGTTCCAGCCCGGACTGAGCGTCTTGACTGCGGGAGACCGCACCGGGTTGGTGCTGAGCATCAAATCCACAGTTGTCTCCTCAGTCGAGTAGACCCAGTATCCCTCAAGGACCATCAGGGTCTCGTTCTCGCCCAGAGGCTCAAAGCCGCCCGCCGGGGTGTAGGTGTAGATCGGCCGCCCGTCGGTGTCGACATCCGCAAAGACCGCTGCTGCTGTGTCGTTGCCGACAGAGAGCTGCCTCGGGATAGAGATGAAGTTCCAGCCTTCATAGAGCTGGAGATCCACGGTCTCCCCCGGTGGTACCGGAGTCGGCGTCACGTTCACGGTCGGTGTCGGCGTCACGTTCACGGTCGGTGTCGGCGTCACGTTCACGGTCGGTGTCGGTGTCACGTTCACGGTCGGTGTCGGCGTCACGTTCACTGTCGGTGTCGGGGTCACGTTCACTGTCGGTGTCGGGGTCACGTTCACCGTCGGTGTCGGCGTCACGTTCACCGTCGGTGTCGGTGTCACGTTCACCGTCGGTGTCGGCGTCACGT
>PGYH01000027.1:0-709 GCA_002839575.1 Methanomicrobiales archaeon HGW-Methanomicrobiales-6 | reverse complement strand
GGTGTCACGTTCACGGTCGGTGTCGGTGTCACGTTCACGGTCGGTGTGGGTGTCACGTTCACCGTCGGTGTCGGAGTTGGTGTCATCGTTGGGGTCGGTGTCGGGATCGGGGTGTCCGGTGGAATCAGGACATCGTCGAGCACGTAGACCACGATGTTGTTCGTGATCTGGATCTGGGTCACAACAACGATGTTGTTGATGAGCAGCTGGCCGTCGGTAAGCGAGACGTTGACATCCGTGCCCGCAACAGTCGGCAGGGAGATCTGGCCGTTGGTCGAATTCTCGCACAGCATCACGAGCTCTTCGATCGTGTAGTCGCCCTGAATGACGTGGTAATCAAGAATGTTGTTTAAGAGCGTCGTGTTGTTCATGATCGTCGAAAGCGTCTCGTTGCCCAGCCCGTCGAACGCTTCGTTGGTCGGAGCGCATATCACGTAACTCCTGTTCGCCTCGAGCCTCTCGCCGAGAGTGGAATTGTTTACCAATCCGACGAACGTCGTCAGGTTCTCCTGCCCTGAGAGCCCTGCAACGATCTCTTCGGTGATGTTGACTTCCGGCGTCACGTTCACGGTCGGTGTCGGCGTCACGTTCACGGTCGGCGTGGGCGTCACGTTCACCGTCGGCGTGGGCGTCACGTTCACCGTCGGTGTCGGCGTCACGTTCACCGTCGGTGTCGGTGTCACGTTCACCGTCGGTGTCGGCGTCACGT
>PGYH01000026.1 GCA_002839575.1 Methanomicrobiales archaeon HGW-Methanomicrobiales-6 | reverse complement strand
GGATCCGCGCCGGGTGATCGCCGCGCTGAACGACAAGACCCGCGCGGTCTTCTTGACCCACTGCCAGGGCTTCGACGGGCTCGACGACGGCCTGCTCATACGGTGGGAGGTCGAGAAGGCGTGAGGCAGGTGAACCCTGCCCGGCGCTAAAAAAAGTTCGTGGTGATCAGGAGACTGCCACAATCCGGTCTATAATTTTGTAGGGGCCGCCCGTAACGAGAGTGACACTTATCTCGACCCGGTTCTCACCCTTTGCATTCTGGATGATAAGTTCGTCGCCGCGAATCGGCTGCATGGTCTCGTCGACGACCTCCCCGGTCGACTTGGTCACGCGTACGTCGATGCTCTTGACGAAGTCCTGGCCTTTGCCACCGACGAACACGATTCTAAGGTCATCTGTGATCGTTGGAGTCAATCCTTCCATGACCTCGAACTCAATCTCCTTTCCCGGCGGCACCGTCTCCGTCGGGCCGGGCGTAAGGGAGACTGTGGTCGTTGTGGGTGCAGGCGTTTCTGTGATCGTCGCCGTCTCCTGCGGAGAAGGGCCGGCAGGGTCGCCTGAGCCGGTGCAGGCGGCAGAGAGCGAAAATGCGAACAGGAGCACAATCAGAGCGGGTAGCAACCTGAGGTTCATAAAGCATTCATGCACACCAAGGTATTTTACCCTTTCGCCACGCTCGTGGCATGCTGTAGATACAAGGGCATAAATAGCCCATAATGCTGCCGGCCCCGGCGGCGCGACCCGAGGAAACCGCATCAGGCCGAACAGAAACAGAGCACGGTGCAACGAAATTACGACGAGGTTTCGGAACAGCAGGCCCCGCGTATAGGAAAGATTTATATGTGTTGGAAGGAACCTTCTATCCACACTTGCGAAGGTGCAACTGATGAATCTGCGAAGACCAAACGCTAACGAAGCCACAGGAACGACCAACCGCTCCCGTGACGTCGTTCCGATGTCCGGCATCTGCAGCCGGTGCGTCGACGGCTGCAAGGGATCCTGCGAGATCTGGCTCTCTTCCTTCAGGGGCAGAGAGGTCCTCTATCCCGGTCCCTTCGGTGAGATCACAGCCGGTGCGGACAAAGACTACCCGATCGACTACTCGCACCTGAACATCCAGGGCTATGCCCGGGGCGCAAAGGGGATGCCGGAAGGCGTCGAGGCCAACCCCGACACCGCCGTGTTCCAGGACGTCGATACCGGGACCGAGTACGGCTGGGATATCAAAGTGCCGATGCGGGTTCCGATCTTCACCGGGGCACTCGGATCGACCGAGATCGCACGGGCGAACTGGGAGCACTTCGCCATCGGGGCCGCCATAGCGGGCATCACGCTCGTCTGCGGAGAGAACGTCTGCGGCGTCGACCCGGAGCTGGTGCTCGACCACACCGGCAAGGTCACCAGTTCGCCCGAGATGGATCGCCGGATCGAGACCTACCGGAAGTTCAAAGACAGGTACGGCGAGCTCCTGGTGCAGCTGAACGTGGAGGACACACGGCTCGGGACCGCCGAGTACGTCGCGTCAAAGCACAACCTGGAGACGATCGAACTGAAGTGGGGCCAGGGTGCAAAGTGCATCGGCGGCGAGATCAAGGTCGGCAGCCTCGACCGGGCGAACCAGCTCAAAGACCGTGGCTACATCGTCCTCCCGGACCCGGGAGTCCACGAGGTCCAGGCGGCCTTCCAGGACGGCGCCATCAAGGAGTTTGAGCGGCACTCCCGCCTTGGCTTCGTCACCCGGGAAGAATTCCTCGAAGAAGTCGACCGGCTCCGCGATATCGGGTTCAAGCGCGTCACCCTCAAAACCGGTGCCTACTCGGCCGTCGAACTTGCGATGGCAATCCGCTACGGGGCTGAAGCGAAGATCGACCTCCTCACCATCGATGGAGCACCCGGCGGCACCGGAATGAGCCCCTGGCCGATGATGAACGAGTGGGGCATCCCGACATTCTACATTGAGTCGCTTGCCTACCAGTTCGCCGAGAGGCTCCGGCAGCGGGGCATCCGGGTCCCGGACATCGCCATCGCCGGCGGGTTCGCGGACGAGGCCAATGTCTTCAAGGGGCTTGCCATGGGGAGCCCCTACGTCAAGGCGGTCTGTATGGGCCGCGCCCTTATGATCCCTGGCATGGTCGGGAAGAGCATCGCAAAGTGGCTGGAGACCGGTGAGATCCCAAAGACCGTCTCGAAATACGGCCGCACCAGAGAGGAGATCTTCGTCTGCTGCGAAGAGCTCAAGGAGAAGTACCCCGACCGGATAGACGAGATCCCGCTCGGAGCGATCGGGATCTACACCTACGCCCAGAAGTTCAGGACCGGGCTCCAGCAGATCATGGCCGGGACCCGGAACTTCAGCCTCAAGACGGTCGGCCGGAGCGATTTAATGGCCCTGACCGAGGAGGCGGAAGAGGTCTCCGGCATCCCGTACGTGATGCGGGCCTACCGCGACGCTGCCGAAGCGGTCCTCGACTCGTAAGAGCGTAGAGACAAACAACCTCCCCCGTTGGCCGCACACCATGTCCTTGCCGTTGGACCGGGGGAGGGAAAACAACCTCGGAAGATACAAATACCCCAGATAACCATTTTTTAATAATATTTCGTATCCGCGATAATATTTAATGCGAAGAGTGCATCAGGTGTGCCTGATATACCATGCATACGGATACCAGTCCGACCATTCTCATCACCGGCGGGGCGGGATTCATCGGATCACACCTCGCAACGGAGTTGCTGCAGCACGGCTATGGGGTCCGCATTCTCGATAACCTGACGCCGCGGGTGCACGGCCCGGAGCGGCACCGGCCCAACCACCTCGACCGGCGGGCGAAGGTCATCGTTGGGGATATCCGGGACCCGCACCGGCTCGAGGAGGCTCTCGAAGAAGTCGACACCGTCATTCACCTGGCGGCAGTCGTCGGAGAGCGGTCCAGCATGTACCGGATCGAAAAGTACATGAGCGTCAACACCGCCGGGACCGCCGTCCTCCTCGAGGCCCTGCTCGACCACCCCATAAAGCGGCTCATCGTCGCCTCCAGCAGCGCCGTCTACGGTGAAGGGTTATACTGCTCGTACAACGGCACCGTCTACCCGAAGATCCGGCGCTCTCGCGACCAGGTGGCACGGGGAGACTGGGAACCCCGGAGCCCGGACGGTGAGGTGATCTATCCGCTTCCCACACCGGAGACAAAGGAGGCATCCCCGCTCTCGGTCTACGCCATCTCCAAGTATGACCAGGAGGAGATGTGCAGGCTGATCGGGGAATCGTACGGCATCCCGACGACCATTCTCAGGCTTTTTTCCGTCTACGGCCCTCACCAGGGGTATGTAAACCCCTACTCCGGCGTGCTGACCGAGTATGCGTCCCGCCTGCTCCAGGGCACTCCTGTACGCCTTTTCGAGGACGGTTACCAGCAGCGCGATTTCGTGAATGTCTACGACGCGGTGCGTGCCTTCCGCCTGGCTCTCGAGTCGCCCGGCGCTGCCGGCGGGACGTTCAACATCGGAAGCGGCCGGCCCTATACGTTTAAGACCATCGCCGATCTCCTTGGAACGATTACCCGGCGGCAACACCTCGCCCCCGAGGTCACGGGGACCGGCCGGACCGGCGATATCCGCCACTGCTTTGCAGACATCGGCCGTGCACGGGAGGTCCTCGGGTACGAGCCGGAGATCTCGCTTGAGGCTGGCCTGCTCGACCTGGTCGCCTGGGTCAAGGCGGAGATCGCAGAGCGGCGAAAGGTTCCCGCACCCGTTGAGGTGCCGGGATCGCCACGCCTGCGGGTCTGAGGGGGTCCCGGAGCCCAACCTTTATTTCTCCACCGGAAATACGTTATCGTATCATGCGCATCAGCCTCCGGACCTGGGAAGTACGGCTCGGGATTGTTCTCGTCGCTTCATCGGTCGCTATCTACGGCGTGAAATACCTTCTGCTCGGCGACGTTGAGAACACCTATCAGTATATCTTCAACGCTCTCGGGTTCCTCCCGATAAACGTCCTCCTGGTCACCCTCATCTTAAACCAGCTCCTGAGCGTCCGGGCAAAGCGCGACCGGCTGGACAAACTGAACATGGTCATCGGCACCTTCTTCTCGGAGGTCGGCACCGAACTCCTCACTATCCTCTCGGATCGCGACCCGAACCTCCCGGAGATCCGGCACGACCTCGTCGTGACGAACGCCTGGACGCCGGAGAGGTTCTCCGCGGTGCGCGATCGCCTCCGGCACCACACCTGCCGGGTCACCGTCGGTGCCGCCGACCTGCAGGAACTCTGCCGTTACCTGACGGAGCGGCGGGGATTCCTCCTCCGCCTGCTCGAGAACCCCGTCCTCATGGAGCACGAGTCGTTCACCGACCTTCTTCGTGCGGTCTTCCACCTGACCGAGGAACTCGAACGGCGGGGCGACTTTGCCGGGCTCCCGGCAAGCGACGTCGAACACCTTGCCGGGGATGTCGAACGGGTGTACGGCCGGCTTATCGGAGAATGGCTCGCTTACATGGAGTATCTCCAGAGGAACTACCCCTACCTCTTCTCGCTTGCGATGCGGAGCAACCCGTTCGATGAGACGGCGTCGCCGGTCGTACGGTGAAGGATCGGAGAGAATCAGAGGATACGCATCTGTTATTGGCTCAGGCGGGACCACGTCCTCCACATAGCACAACCTATATACCCGCAGGCGGGCTACGGCACGCCTGATTACCATGGCCGAATACTCCGTACTCATCGGCGGGAAGGCCGGCGAAGGCATCAACACGGCAGGCCTCTCCATCGCCGGTCTCTTCTCCCGCCTCGGCTACCGCACCTACATGTACTTCGATTACCCCTCGCTCATCCGCGGCGGGCACAACTTCGCAATCATCCGGGCTTCGGACAGGACCGTCGGGGCGCACCGCACCCCGGTCGACGTCCTCCTCGCCTTCGACCAGAACAGCATCGATAACCACCGCCAGAGGATCCATAGCGGCACGACGGTCATCTACGACGCCTCGCAGGTGGTGCGGGCGGAAGGCTACGGCCTCCCGCTCGATGCGATCGTCAAAGAGGAGAAAGCACCCCCGATCACCAAGAACTCCGCGATGCTCGGTGCGCTATCACGGGTGGGGGGCATCGGGCGGGAAATTCTCGATGACGTTCTCCGCGCAACCGTCCCTGCAAAGCACCTGGAGGCGAACCTCCGGGTCTCCGGGCGGGGCTACGACGCCGCAGGGGAGGTCTTCACCGTCGAGCCCCTCGATGCCCCCGCACTCCCGGTCCTGACCGGAAACGAGGTCACGGGGCTCGGACTCGTCCACGGCGGGCTCGACACCTACGTTGCCTACCCGATGACCCCATCGTCAAGTATCCTCCACTTCCTCGCCAACCGCGCCGAAGACCTCGCGATCAAAGTCATCCACCCTGAAAACGAGATCGGCGTCATCCTGATGGCGCTCGGGCTCGCCTATGCCGGCGAGAAGACGGCGGTCGGCACCTCGGGCGGCGGGTTCTGCCTGATGACCGAAAGCCTCTCCCTTGCCGGGATGTCGGAGATCCCCGTGACGATCGTGATGGGGCAGCGGCCCGGTCCGAGCACCGGCATACCGACCTACACCGCCCAGGGCGACCTCCACTTCGTCCTGAACGCCGGCCAGGGGGAGTTCCCCCGGCTTGTCGTCGCCCCGGGCGACCTCGAGGAGGCCTACGCCTGGTCGGCGACCGCCCTGATGCTCTCCTGGCGGTACCAGGTCCCCGCGATCGTCCTCACCGACAAGACACTCGGGGAAGGGGCCTATTCCTTCGATTTCGGGGCCGTCGCCACGCCCCCGGACCATGAACCGGTGCTCTGGGACGGCGCAGGGGAGTACCGGCGTTATGCCCGGACTGAGAACGGGGTATCGCCGCTCGCCTTCCCGGGAAGGGAAGGCGCCGTCGTCAAGGCAACCAGTTACGCCCACGACGAGGCCGGATTCACGACGGAAGAGAGTGAGGAGGTCATTGAACTGCAGGAGATGAGGTTCAGGAAAGGCGAGAGCCTCAATGCGGAACTTGCCACCTACCCGGCGGTGAAGACCTACGGCGCACGGAACTCCGGGACGACGATCATCTGCTGGGGGTCGGAGAAGTGGGCCTGCATCGAGGCGGCTGAGGAGTTCGGGGCACGGGTCGTCCAGCCGCTCGTGCTTGCGCCGTTCCCCGCCCGGCAGTGGAAGGAGGCGATGATCGGGGCAGGCCGAGTCGTCTGCGTCGAGAACAACGCCACCGGGCAGTTCGCCCGCCTCCTCCGGCAGCATGGCTTTGATCCAGGCCGCCCGATCCTGAAGTATGACGGGCGGCCGTTTGCGGTCGACGAACTCGCAGCACGGCTCGGGGAGGTCTTCGCATGACCCCGGATCAACCTCCCGGCCGGCCGGCCGGTGGGCTCATCAGCCCGGCGCAGAACACCTGGTGCCCCGGGTGCGGCAACTTCTCGATCCAGCACATGATGAAGTCGGCCATCGCGGAACTCTCCGAGGAGGAAGGGATACCCCTCGAGAACTTCGTCCTCCTCGGCGGGATCGGGTGCCATGGAAAACTGGCCGATTACTTAAACGTCAACAGCCTCTACGCCATCCACGGGCGTTCTATCCCGGCAGCAACCGGGATACGCCTTGCAAACCCGGATCTGAAGGTGATCTGCCACGTCGGGGACGGGGACATCTACGCCGAGGGGCTCGATCACCTCATCTTCGCGGCCAAACGGAACAGCGACATCACCGTCATCGTCCACGACAACCGGGTCTACGGGCTGACGACGGGGCAGTACACCCCGACGTCGCCCACCGGCTTTAAGGGCCGGTCGACCCCCGGCGGGATAACGGAGCACCCCATAAACCCGCTCGAAGTCATGCTCGCCGCCGGGGCCACCCATATCGCGCGGGGCTACACGAAGAAGGTCCGGCACCTAAAAGATCTCTTCAAGGAGGCGGTCATGCACCGCGGGTTCTCGCTCATTGACGTCCTCCAGATCTGCGCGACCTACTTCAACCTGACCGACTACTACAATGAGCACGCCTACGAGATGCAGGAGGGCGAGGTCGATACCGGGAGATTCGAGAGCGCTCTAGGAAAGATCCGGGAATGGGACTACGATCGGGAAGCGTCGATCCCGCTCGGGACGTTCTACTCGGTTGAAAAGCCGGTCTACGAGGAGAAGTTCCAGGCGCTCACCGCCGGGAGGCCGGAGAGGAGAGCGCTTGTCCGGAAGGTTATCGAGGAGTGGCGGTGAGCCCCGCCCGAGACCTTCATAAACCACCCGCTCCACCGGGGGCCGGGACGGGCGGAGTGCCCGGACCACCCAGAAGGTGAAGCGGGTATGAAACGGCTGGAAGGAAAGAACGTCCTCGTCACCGGCGGTTCGACCGGCATCGGCCGGGCGACGGCGATCCGGTTCGCGGACGAAGGTGCAAACGTTGCCATAAACTACCATTCAAGCAAGACGGAAGCGGAGATAACGCTTGAGGAGACGAAAGATGCCTGCAGCATCATCCGCGAGAAAGGGTGCCGGGAGATGCTGGTCCAGGGAGACGTCGCCCGCGAGGAGGACGTGAGGCGCATATTCCGGGAAGTCCTCAAGGCCTGGGGGAGGCTCGATATCCTGGTCAACAACGCGGGCATCCAGACCGCGAGCCCGACCCATGAGATGGCCGCGGACGCCTACGACCGGGTCCTCGCGGTGAACCTCCGGGGCGCGTTCCTCTGCGCCCGCGAAGCGGTGCGCCATTTCCTCGACCGCGGGGGCGGGGGCATCATCCTCAACAACACCTCGGTTCACGAGACCATCCCGAAACCGCAGTACGCCCCCTACGCTGCGAGCAAGGCGGGACTCAGGGCTCTTTCGAGGACGCTCGCGCTCGAGTATGCCGGGCAGGGCATCCGGGTGAACACGGTCGCCCCCGGCGCTATTAGAACCCCGATCAACCGGGAGTGGACGGACGACCCCGGGAAGAAGGCGGCCGTAGAAGGCCATATCCCGATGGGGCGCGCCGGAGAGCCCGAGGAGATCGCTGCGGTCTTCGTCTTCCTCGCATCCGACGAGGCCGCCTACATCACCGGGCAGACCATCTACGTGGACGGCGGGCTGACGCTCTGCGCCGACTTCAGGACCCCATGGTCGTCGGGAAGTTGAGGGATCGGTAGGAGAGCCCCCATAGGGGGCCTGCCGGAGAATGCCCGGGAACGCTCCCGGGAACCCTCCAGAAAAACCCGGCAGGCCGTGGAATCCATTTGAACAAATTAATATAATCCTATTTTTATATTATATGGCTCCAAAAAAGCGCCCGGCACCGGATCTGCTGTTGCAGTCCGGCAATGATCCCACCTGTCGCCGGGCAATCCTTTGAGGGGAGAGGTTTCGTGAGCATCAGGAGAGGACGCAGGCAACACACGATCTTCGAGACAAAGGAGAGCCTGACGGAAGAAGAGATCCGTCACGGCTTAAAACTCGTCATCCGGGACGGCCTTGCCACCCAGGCGATGGTGACGCTGACCGGCGGCATCTTCCTCGTAGCCTTCGCCCTGCAGCTCGGGGCATCCAACACCGTCATCGGCCTGGTTGCCGCCATCCCGCCGCTCGCAGAACTCCTGCAGATACCCGCCATCTACGTTGTCAACCGCGTCAGGAAAAGGAGGCTCGTGGTCGTGGCGGCGTCGTTCGCCGCGCGCCTCTGCTGGATACCCATCATCCTGATACCCTTCTTTCTCTCGCCGGGGCAGGGGATATTCATGCTCATCGCGTCGATTGGCCTCTACGCATCGTTCTCGGCGATATCCCACTGCGGGTGGAACTCCTGGATGCGGGACCTGATACCGCAGGACCGGCTCGGGGACTTCTTCTCCCGCCGGCTGACCCTCTCCACGGTAATTGCGCTCGTCATCAGCCTCGCCGCCGGATTCTTCATCGACTCGTGGGAGATCGCCTTCCCCGACCTCGCCGCCTACGGCTACTCGATCCTCTTCCTCCTCGGGCTCATCGCCGGGCTCGTCGGGATCACGTTCATCGCCCGCACTCCCGAGCCCCGGATGACCGTCGAGGGCGGCGAGGATGGCCTGTTCGCCGCGATCAAAAAACCATTCGCAGACATCAACTTCAAGAACCTCATCGTCTTCCTCGGGTCATGGAACTTCGCCGTCAACCTCGCGGCGCCGTTCTTCACGGTCTATATGCTGCAGAGGATCGGCCTGGACATCTCCGTCGTCGTCGCTCTCAGCGTCGGGAGCCAGGTCATGAACATCGTCTTCTACCGCTCGTGGGGCCGGGTCTCCGACCGCTACTCCAACAAGTCGGTGCTTGCCGTGAGCGGCCCGCTTTTCATGCTCGCGATCTTTGCGTGGATGTTCGTCACCCTCCCGAACGTCTATATCCTGACCTACCCGCTGCTCATCCTCATCCACATCCTGATGGGGATCTCGCTTGCGGGGGTCTCGCTCGCTTCGGGAAACATCAGCCTGAAGATGGCGCCGCAGGGCCAGGCGACCAGCTACCTTGCGGCGAGCACCTTTGCTAACTCCGTCGCCGCCGGTGTTGCCCCGATCCTGGGCGGGCTCCTGGTGGACTTCTTCGCCGAGCGGGAACTCATCTGGACCCTGATCTGGAAGGATCCGGTACAGGAACTCGTCTTTGTCACCCTCGACATTCAGCAGTGGGAGTTCTTCTTCCTCTTCGCCTTCATCCTCGGCCTCTACTCCCTCCACCGCCTGACAGTGGTGCAGGAGGAGGGGGAGGCAAAGGAGCAGGAGGTCGTCGACGAACTCATCTCAGGGGTCCGGCGGGATATGCGCAACTTCTCCCCCGCAGGGGGGCTCCGGGACTTCGTGAAGTTCCCCTTCTCGTCCGCCGGGAGCCGCCGGCGGAAGAAGAAGCGGTAGGGGCGGGGTGCGCCGATACTTTCATGAACCCGGGAAAGAAGCCCGGCACCATGGACAGGAAGAATCACCGCACCATCTCCGTTGCCGTGGCAATGCTGGCAGTAGCGGTGCTCGCCGCCGGGTGCGCAGGCACCCCGGCACCGGACGGGAACAACACGCCGGCACCGCCATCGGAAGGCGCCGTCACCCTTCCGGAGCCCCGCACCGAGGGCGACGTCTCCGTCGAGGAGGCACTCTCGGCGCGGAGGTCGGTCCGGGTCTACGCCGAAGTGCCGCTGACGCTCGACGACGCCGGGCAGGTCCTCTGGGCGGCGCAGGGGGTCACGGATGATCGGGGCTACCGGACCGCCCCCTCTGCCGGGGGCCTCTATCCACTGGAGGTTTACCTCGTCGCCGGCAGCGTCATGGACCTCGAGCCGGGGGTCTATCATTACCGGCCGGGAGAACACCTGCTCGTTCAGGTCGACGCAGGCGACCGGCGGGCCGCGCTGCAGGCGGCGGCCGTCAACCAGACCTCTGTTGCCGACGCCCCGGCAACGGTCGTCATTGCCGCGGTTCCCGAGCGGACGACCGCGAAATACGGCGAACGCGGGATGCGCTATGTCTCCATGGAGGCCGGGCACGCCGCAGAGAACGTCTACCTCCAGGCAGAGGCGATCGATCTCGCCACCGTCGTCATCGGGGCGTTCGACGAGGACGGTGTCAGGGAGGTCCTCGCGCTCCCGGAGAACACGACACCGCTCTACCTCATGCCGGTGGGACGGCCCGTTCCAGGGGATAATTGAAGTCACGGATGCCAGACGACGGTCCCGCGCGAAGACGCGAAGGGGAGGTGTGAACCGAAGTGCCGACGGGCACATGAACTTCGCGTCTTTTTCGCGACTCGAAGACCTTCGGCCCGGGCCCCCATATCGTCAGGGGAAAGCAGCGGGTGATGGTCGTCCCCGCCGTCCCGGCCATCGCAATCGCCGCCGCCGGCATCACCCGGAGCACCGCAACGTATCTTATTGCTCCGGTCGTGCTCCGGCTTCTCCTGCCGACGGCTGCTGCTGGCTGATGCAGTGGATCGCGCCGAGACCATCGACCATCGCCGTGCAGTCGATCCCGATGACCTCCCGATCGGGGAAGAACCCCTGGACCCTTTTTATGGCGACCTCGTCGTTCGGATGCTTAAAAACCGGCACCAGCACGACAGAGTTCCCGATATAGAAGTTCGCGTAACTCGCCGGCAGCCTCTTCGCGCCGCCGACCCTCCCCGGCATGGGGAGCGGAACGACCCGGAGGGGGTTGCCGTCCTGGTCGGTCGACGACCGGAGGATCGCGAGGTTCTCCTGCAGGACGGCGTAATTCTCGTCGTCCTCGTTCTCCTCGACGGCGCAGAGAACAGTCCGCTCGTCTACGAACCGAACGATATCGTCGACGTGACCGTCGGTATCGTCGCCGGCGATGCCCTGCTTTAGCCAGATGACGTGGCCGGCGCCGAGGTAGGCCTCCAGGTATGCCTCGACCTCCTCCCGGGAGAGGTGCGGGTTCCGGTTCGGGTTTAAGAGGCACGCTTCCGTCGTGATCACCGTGCCGCACCCGTTCACCTCGACCGAACCGCCCTCGAGGACGATCCCGGGGGTGAAGAGCGGGAGTTCCATCTCGCGGTTCATGGCGAGCGGGATCCGGGTATCTTCCATGAGTTCCGTGTATTTCTCCCCCCAGGCGTTGAACGTCCAGTTCACCATCGCGAGGCTCCCGGTCTTAGGGTTGACCAGGAACGTCGGCCCGTAGTCCCGGAACCAGACGTCGGCGTAATCGGCTACATGGAACCTGACGCCCCCCGTATCGATGCCTTCCTCCTCCAGCATCGCCTTCACCCGGATCTGCATCTTCTCGTCGGTGACGAGCAGGTCGACGGCCTCGGAACCGCGAAGCGCCGCAACGATCTCGACGTAAGCCCGCTCGACCGCAGCAAGGTCGGGGAACGTTTCGCGGTCGTGGGGCCAGGCGAGCCAGACGGCATCATGCGGCTCCCACTCCGCCGGCATGCGGTAGCCGAGCGCCTGTGGTGTCTTGCCCGGCAGGAACCGCCGGGTGAGCGCCCTGTAGGTCTCCGGCCGCCGGTTCGAAAAAAAGCCCCAGCCCTCCCGGACGGCCTCGTTTCCCGCGAGGTCGACCTCGACGACGAGAACCTCTTCGGCGGTCTCGCTCGCCCGGGCAAGGACGTTGCCGAACGCGTCGGCGACGAACGAACTCCCGAAGAACCGGATATCCCCCTCGTCGCCCACACGGTTGACGGCGGCGACGTGGACGCTGTTTGCTATCGCGTGGCCGCGCTGCACCGTCTCCCACGCCTCCCGCCAGTCGCCCTCGGGCGGTTCCTCGCCGATGATCCGGCCGATGGCAGTCGGGTAGATGATGATCTCCGCGCCCTGCAGCGCAACCGCCCTCGCTGCCTCCGGGAACCACTGGTCATAACAGATGAGCACGGCAATCCGGCCGTACCGGGTATCGTAGACCCGATAGCGGTCACCGGGCCGGAAGTAGTTCTTCTCGTAGAAGAGCGGGTCGTAGGGGATGTGCACCTTCCGGTAGGCGGGGAGCAGCCGCCCGTCGGCATCGATCACCACCGCGGTGTTGTAGTGGTCGCCCGATTCAGTCCGCTCGTAGATCGGCACGACGATCACCACGCCGTGCTCCCGGGCGAGCGCCGAGAACGCTTCGGTCGAGGGGCCCGGAACGGTCTCAGCGTAGAGAGAGGCGTCTGTATTCTCGTACTGCGGGAAGTAGCGGGCGCGGTAGAGTTCCTGCAGGCAGAGGATCCGCGCACCCTTCGCGATCGCCGCTCTCGCCGCCTCAAGGGTGCGCTTCAGGTTGCGGTCGGCATCCTCGCTCACCGCCGTCTGGATGAGGCCGATCGTTTGCGTGCTCATCTGTATCATCTCTCCGTATCGGTAGGGCACTCCAGCGTTTTATAGCATCCGCCGGGCCATAGCGTTATCCGGCACCGTGTCGAAGATCTCCGGAAGCAATGGAGTTTGCGACGACCCTCCTCATCGCCGTCGGCCTCGCGATGGACGCGTTTGCCGTCTCAATCAGCGGCGGCGCCACCCTGCGGGAGGGGCGGGTCCGGTGGGCTGTCATTGCCGGAGCGCTCTTCGGCGGGTTCCAGGCGGGGATGCCGGTGCTCGGATGGCTCGGGGGGATGGGGCTCGCCTCGTTCGTCGGGACTTACGGCCCCTGGATTGCCTTCCTGCTGCTTGCCCTGATCGGCGGGAAGATGATCCTCGAAGCGGTGCGGGGGGACGGCGGGAGCGTGCAGTTCGCCGCCGGGAGCGCGGCTACCCTCCTCCTGCTCGCCGTCGCGACGAGTATCGACGCGCTCGCGGTCGGCGTCTCGTTTGCCGTGCTGGATACCGCCATCCTCTGGCCCGCAGCCACGATCGGCGCCGTGACCTTCGCCCTCTCCGTCGCCGGCGTGCTTGTGGGGAGCTCGTTCGGCCGAATCATCGGGCGGAAGGCAGGGCTCGTCGGCGGGGTGATCCTCGTCGGGATCGGTCTGCGGATCCTGCTCGAGCACCTCTTCTTCTGACCTTCAGGTGCTTTCGTCCAGGATCCGCCGCATATCAAGGACCAGATCTTTGCTCTCGGAGTCGAGCGCGACGAGCCGGAGATCCGCGGCCGACCTAACGCCGATGCCGAGCTCCACGGCCCGGGCAATCTGGTCCATCGCAAATATCCGGCCCTGCATCACCTCCGGCGTCGAGCCGTAGTGCCGGAGAAGCGCGATCCCGGCAGCGTCGAGAGCGACCCGGTCGGTGCTCGCGAGGATGACGTTGGGGGCGATACGGGTGCCCCGCTCGGGCCCCCCGGTCGAGAACCCCTCCGTCGCGTCCATGATGGCGACAGCACAGGGAACAAACCGGTTGATCTCGGCGACCATCCGCCTCTGGTGCGGTGACGAGTGCAACTCCGCCATGTAGTTGTAGCCGTCCCCGGGGTTCCTCGCCGCCACGGCCCCTACCATATTCTTCAGAGAGAGGGAGACGTGGCCGCCGAACCGGTGCGTCTTCAGGCAACAGGTCTGGACCACTGCATCGGCCTCCCGGAAGAGCCGGGCAACCAGAAACCCGCGCTCCCAGTGGAGACCGTCCGGCGGGACCGCCTCCCACCCCGCCGGGGGAAGGACATCAAGCGCCGTCACCTCCGCTCCCGCCCGTGCCGCTATCTCCGTGCCCCCCCGGTTCTCCAGCACCGCATGGGTCTCCCCCATTCCGCTCCGCTCCCCGAGCCGGATCGTTTGGGCCCCGGCATCGCGGACCTGGCCGAGGATCGCTTCCAGCATATCCGGATGAGTCGTCGCGGGGAACGGGTCGTCGCTGTTGAAGTTCGCTTTGACCGCAACAGTCTTACCCTCGAAGGAAGGAAGGCCAATCTCGTGCCAGAGCGTTTCAACAGCGTGGTAACGATCCGATGCGTCGATGATGTAAACTTCAGATGCCGCGGGAGATGCCATGCGCGCAGAGTGGCGCGCCAAACTATAAAAAATTGTGCGTCGTCGGCCCTAATCAGGAGAATAAGGCTGATTTGAGGTATTTGAGATATGCGAGGGAGAAAGGATAACGGCAGGGGCCCCCACAGGATCCCCTATCGAGAGGAGATCCTTCGGCCCCATTCGACACGTATAAGAGTACCTTGAACGCAATACGTAGTAAACCTCACGACAATCGTACAGACCGCGCGATTTCGCGTGGAATGCTTTCAGAAGGCACGCGGGCCCGCCTGCTGCCCTGGAAGAGTAAAAAGTATGAGGCCAGTATAATCATGACTTCCAGAATGCATACCCCCCACACCACCTGTCCTAGCTGCCATGAAGAGGTCTTCCTGGACGAACTCGTGGGTGGGCGCTGCCCCCTCTGCGGGTATTCCCTCGATGAAGACGATGGAGCGTGCAGCGAATACGAGGAGACCATCGAGCGCTCCGATCTCGGGTGGATGATATTCCAGTTCTATGTCTTTAAGCGGTTCTGCAGCGAAGGAGCAAACCCGCTTCAGGTCATGCAGATCCTCTCCCGGTATGAGGAGCTCACCCAGTGCAACCCCGCCGACGCGGAGAAGATGCAATTCACTCTGGAAGTTCCAATGAGCCGCTGGGAGCGGCTGCTCCCGAAGAGATGCGAAAAATGCGGGAAGATATTCTTCCTTGGCGGAAAAGCGACGATATCGGGTGACATCTCGTCCCCCGAACACGTAAAAACGTATACCTGCCCGTCCTGCTGATCAGTAGGTCCGGGCAACCAGAGCCGACGTCCCGTTCCCGCCGCAGGCGATGCACGGGCCGTCCGAGACGGCGATCAGGTCCGAGCGGATCTCGGAGCCGATGATGCTCGCATCCACCGCCGCCTCAATCTTTTCTGCGCACTCCTGCGATCCGCACCAGTGGACGACCGCAACCCCGTTCTTCACCACCTCGGCGGCCTCCTCCAGGTTCGACGCCGTCGTGATCCGGCCGGCCATCGCCTGCCGTGCCGTCTGCGAGAGTTCCTCCCCAAACTGAGCAAGGATGGAGCAGACGCCCTCGACGACACCGCGCCTGTCAAGCGTGGTCTTCTTGCCGTTCCGGGTGACGGCGACGACCGTGTTCGCGTCGATATCCCGCGGTCCGACCTCGACCCGGAGCGGCACGCCGCGCATCTCCCAGTGGTAGTACTTCGCGCCCGGGCGCATCTCCCGGGCATCGAGTTTCACGGCGAAGCCGGCGTTCCTGAACTCCTCTTCAAGCACCGTAGCCGCCGCGAGCACCTCGTCGCGCCGCTTCCCGACGATGATCGGCACGATGACGACTTCAATAGGCGCAACCTCCGGGGGGAGGACGACCCCCTTATCATCGCCGTGCACGCTTATGACGGCCGCAATCGACCGCTCGGAGATGCCGTAGCAGGTCTGGTAGGCGTATTGCCGCTCCCCGTTCGCGTCCTCGTAGGTGATGGCGTAGGTGCGGGAGAAGTGGTCGCCGAGCATGTGCACCGTCCCAATCTGGAGCGTTTTACCGTCGGGCATGATGGTATCGACCGCGATGGTGTAATCGGCGCCCGGGAACTTGTCCCAGGCCGGACGGCGGGATACGATCACCGGCACCCGGAGGCTGTCGTAGAACTCCCGGTAGAGGCCGAGCGCGACCTCGACCTGCGCCGCCGCCTCCTCCCACGTCGCGTGCACGGTGTGCGCCTCCTTAAACGACGTGATCTCCCGGAGACGGATGAGCGGGCGGGTGTGCTTCGTCTCGTAGCGGAACGTATTGACGACCTGGTAGAGTTTTAAGGGCAGATCTGTATGGGACCGGATCCAGAGCGAATACATCGGATAAATGGCGGTCTCGCTTGTGGGCCGGAGAGCGAGCGGCACGTCGAGTTCGTTCCTGCCGCCGTGGGTGACCCAGTAGACCTCGTCCTCGAATCCCTTGATGTGCTCAGCCTCCTTCATGAACTCGGTCTTCGGGATGAGGAGCGGGAACATCGTCTCTGCATGGTCGCGGTCCATCAGGTCCCGGAGTATCCCGTATGCACGTTTCCGGATGCCGAACCCATGGGGATACCAGACGTACAGTCCCTTGACCGGGTAACGGACGTCCATGATCTCGGCTCGCCAGAGAATCTCGTTGTACCACTCGGAAAAATTCTCTTTCCGGGGGAGTGCTCCTGTATCTTCTTCCATCCGTCTCGTACCTCAAAAACTGTTGATCTGCCGCTCTAAGCTATCATACTTAGGATTGCCGGCGTAATAAATGCCTCTACGGCCGCGGCAACCGCGAGAAGCGGGACGACGACCCGGAGAAAGAGGCGGGCGAGAGGCAGGGCTCCTGCAGCGGCATCACCGCTGCCGTGCCATTCGGCAATGACCTCCCGCCCGAGGAGGAGGCCGAGGCCCCCCGCGATGAGGAAGGCGGGGATCTCGAAGATGCCGTGCGGCAGGAGCGCCGCCGCAATGTAGAGCATACCCTGCTGCTGCCGCACGAGTTCCGTCACTGCACCGATCAAAAGCCCGTTGACCGAGAGGATCAGCACCGTGACCACGCCGAGAGAGACTCCCCCGAGGAAGAGGAGGAGGCAGGTACTGAGGTTGTTTAAGAACAGTTTGACCGCAAGGACCGCCGGGGAGTCGGAGAGGAGCCCGGCTACGACCTGTTCGGAAAAAAGGGCCATGACCTCCGCGCCTACGCCCGGGTCGCGGAACACGGCAGCGACGCCGAAGCCGATCGAGACGGCGAAGAAGACAGCCGCAAGACCCGTTGCCCGGACGAGCGAGCCTTCAGACATAGAGCACCATCCGTCCCAGATCGCGTATCCCCGGCGCCATGCCGACGACGATCATGGCGAGCAGGATCAGGTGCCAGAGGTCGGAACTTCCCTCCCGTCGGTACATCTCGAGGACGTAGACGGCGGGGACGATCACCGCGAACTTCAGGAGGAACATCGAGAAGGCAGTGCCGGTCGCATCGATCAGGGCCGCACCCACGACGTGCTGCTCGACGTAGCCGACGGGGTGGATGTCGATCCCGTAACTCGTGGCGCTCGCGTCCAGCATGTGGCCGAAGATGAGGAGTTTGTAGAGGATGTGTGAGGCGTAGTCCCATTTAAGGCCGTGGACGAGGAGCACCCAGAGGGCAAGCGACGAGGCGGCCGCGAGGGCGAGGATGGCGGCGAGGACGTCGAGCGCGATCCTCGTCTCGGTGAGGCCGAACCAGGCAAGCGCCGCTGTGGCAAGAAGGCAGGCGGCGATCCCCGCCCCCGCGTAGAGGCGGCTGTAGCGCCTGACAAGCCCGGCGTTCTCCGCGATTTTCCCGGCAAAGAGGGCGATTATCGCAACCCCAAAGATCGAGAAGAAGATCAGGGGCGTGATCAGGAGGAACCGGAAGTCCGAGGTGATCATCCCGGTATCCTCGACGACCCGGAGAAGCCCGCCGAGGACGACGAAGGGGAGAGTTGCAAGCACCAGTTCGTCATCGATACCTATCTTATACCGGCGGAGCCCCCGATAGACAAGGTAGACCGCTACGATGAGGATCAGGGCATAGGTCAGCGTATCGACGAGCGTATACGCCTCGCCGTAACGGATGGGATCTATGTAATATTTGTAGAGGAACTCCCTAATCATTACCTGATCTAAATGAGCGCAGACCGCATAAACCTACTCAGAACCAAGGTCTTCGACAAGTCCAAATGGATGCAGCTCCCCCGTGACGTCGTCATCGGCCACGACGTCATCGAGCAGATCCCGGCTGTCTGCGAAGACCTTGCGCTCGGCGACTCTGTGCTCATCGTATCGGGAGGCCAAACCAGGGACATCGCCGGGAAGAAGGTCGAGGCACTCCTTTCCGGCTCCTACGACGTCGCGACATTTGCGGCAAACGTTGGCGATCCCCTTGAGGCGATCCGGCGGGCCGAGGCGGCGGCGGCAGAGGCCGGGTTCGTCATCGGTGTCGGCGGCGGCCGGGTTATCGATACAGCGAAGATCGCCTCCTACAACACCGACCGCCACTTCATCAGCGTCCCGACCGCCGCATCGCATGACGGCATCGCCTCGTCGAGGGCCTCGGTCCCGACCCCCGAGGGGAATGTCTCGCTCGCCGCCGAACCGCCCGTCGCCGTCGTCGCCGATACCGCCATCATTGCATCGGCGCCTCACCGGCTGCTGGCATCCGGGTGTGCGGACATCATCGCCAACTACACCGCAATCCTCGACTGGGAGCTCTCCCACCGTCTCCGGGGCGAACCGCTCTCGGAGTATGCGCTGACGCTCTCCCGGATGACCGCCGAGATCCTCTTCAAGAACGCTGATCTCATCAAACCGCACTCCGAAGAGAGCGCCTGGATCGTGACGAAAGCGCTGGTCTCCTCAGGCGTCGCGATGAGCATCGCGGGGTCGTCCCGGCCCGGCAGCGGCGGCGAGCACAAGTTCTCCCACGCGCTGGAGCAGCTCGCACCGGGAAAGGGTCTCCACGGGGAGAAGTGCGGTATCGGGGCCATCATCACGATGTACCTCCACGGCGGCGACTGGAAGGCAATCCGCGGTTCCTTACGAAAGATCGGCGCACCGACCACCCCCGCCGAGATCGGGGTCGACGACGAGACGGCGGTTGCGGCGCTGCTCGCCGCTAAAACGATCCGACCGGAACGGTTCACCATACTGGATATGGGGCTGACCAGCGAATCGGCACGGGATCTGGTGAAGATGCTCTACCGGGAGTGAGATGAGATGACAAAAGAGAAGACAAAGGTGACGCTGATCGGGGCCAGACTCGCAAAGCCGGGGCTTGATTTCGTCTACGAAGGCATCACGTGTACGGAGTGCGAAGGCTGCAAGGTGCGCAAGGTCTGCCACAACCTGCAGCCGGGGAAGCGGTATCGGGTCACCACTGTCCGTGCAAACACCCGGCACGACTGCCCGGTCCACCACGAGGCGGCGGTCGCGGTCGATGTGGTGGAGGCCCCCATCGTCGCGTTGGTCAGCGCCGACATGGCGATCGCGAACTCGAGGATCAGCTACGAGTTCTCCTGCCCGAGAACCGAATGCCGGAGTTACCGGCTCTGCCGCCCCGACGGCATCATCGAGGGGGAGAAGTACGTCGTCGGGGAGGTGCTCGGCAACGCTCCCGATGTCTGCGAGCGGGGCCGCCCCCTGAAACTGGTGGAACTCCGGCCGGCCTGACGCTCTTTGCGAGACCTCGCTTGTACCTGTTCTGGTATTTTTCTCAACCCCTCATCCAGATCGCGGCGGATGCTCCGCCAAGGTGGCGATGGGAGTTGCAGGGGAATTTACGAAAGGGTTCGCGAGGGGCGGGGAATACCCCTATGCCCTTCTTCGGCAACCCCCACTCCGCCCGCGCCTTCGGCGCTCCTCCCCCGCCCCCTCCCGGGGGCAGGGGCAGTGCGTGGCGATAGCCGGAGGAAAGCCGTGCTTTCGGAAACGAGCAGGGGAACCATCCTTCTCCCGGCATCTCCCCATGCAGTGGACCGTGGGGATATCGCCATCGGGGGTGGGGCCGACGGGGAGGGGGGCGAG
>PGYH01000025.1 GCA_002839575.1 Methanomicrobiales archaeon HGW-Methanomicrobiales-6 | reverse complement strand
GCGGCGAGGAGGAGGACGCCGCGTGCCTCGCTGACCTGCATCGCCGAGGTGGTGTTCCTGGAGAAGAAGAGCCGCTCCAGAACGACCCATGCGGGATCATATTCGTCGAAGAGATCGGAGATCCTTGCATGGACCTCAAGCAGCCGCTCCGGGGGACTGCAGTCGCCGCCGGTCTCGATGCAACCGAAAGTCAGCGGCACCGGAGATCTGCCGCCGGTGCTGAGGACGCCGTAGCCGGTTCTTGCCAGCCCGGGGTCGATACCAATGACGATCATGGGTAAATCCGGTTTCTGTCCACTAAGGTATCGGTTCTTCTGGTTGATACCTTTTGTTGACGGCGCTATCGTCCGGAGAGGAGTTTTTTCAGCACCTTCGCTTTATTCTGGATCGATGATCGCTCAAAGCCAAAGAAAAAGCCGATATCCTGCGTAAGGGAAGAACCGCCTCTTCCCGACCGGATCAGGTTCGCTTCCCGGCAGGCTACATACACGATCGCCGCACTCCAGAGAACCACGTCTCCCCGTGAGAGCGGTGCGGCCGGATGGTCGAAGATATCCCTGATGATCTCCCTGCAACGATCCAGGATGGTGTCGTCCTCAAACCGATTGCAGAAATCCGTGCACTGGACGAGGATCGTGGCGGCGCGCAGGTCGTCGGCGCCCGATTTCAGGAGTTCGTCCGCGAGCAGGCTGGAGAGTTCTTTCTGGACTTCTTCGCTGTCCGGGTCCATCCCGGCCATCCGGACGATCTCTCTCATCGTGAAATTGAAGAACGCATCCATGTCGTTCGTGTCGATGCCCGCTTCCTGTGCTTTCACCAGGATGCGCCTGAAGAGAGCCAGGCTCTTCTCCGGGCTCGTGGCTGCTTTCTGAAAGGCGGGTTCCGATTCTTCGAGGGCGGCAATGAGCCCGGAAGCGTTTGTGAGGCGGCCGGATGCCTCCATGTGTGTCAGGAACCGGCAGAGGATCGGGACGGCGTTCTCTGGCCAGTCTTCCGGGAAGACCGGGTTTTGCGACAGTTCATCGACCAGGCACCTCTGCACGGACAGGGCACCCCATGCATCGATCGTCAATCCGTAGAGGGCATGCATAAAGGTACAGAAGGCCATGACGCTCTCCCCGGCCATACAGGCGGCCTCTTCACCGTATGCTGCCTTCTCCGCCTCAACAAACGCATCGATATCAGGCCCGATATCCTGGATGACGGCAGCAATCGAGGTTTCTATCTCGATTTCGTCATCAAACGCGATCTCGTCCAGAGCATCATCCAGTTCATCAGGAACGATCTCGTCCGCGCTCCATCCCGGAGGATACCAGGGAAGTGCAGCGGCCGGGTCCTCGGCATAGCCGCAGACGCCGCTTCTCGGGGAGTTGGCAATGATGCCCACATATTCAGGATCGCAACCGGCTGATGCGAGACATTCGCGGCAGTAATAACGCGGGATCTCCCCGTCAGGATCGTCCAGAGCAAATCCGGCCTCGCCGCCGCAGAGGTCGCAGGGGATGACCGGCCGGTCGTTCCGTGCGATCAGACCGAGCAGAGCGTTCAGCGGGGCAACGGGTGTCTCCCCGATCACCTTCAGGTCCAGCGATGTGGTGGAACCGAAGTCGTAATCATAGGAAAACATGCTGCCCGGCGAAACGAGATGCGAAAGGGGGGCGTTCATGGCGTCCGTGGAGCACTCGGCATCCGATTCGTAGATGACTCCCTCTATCTCAAAGGAACTGAGATGCCCGCAACACTCCACCCACACGTCGCGGATCAGCTGGTCGAGGTCTCTAAGCCGTGCGTCGTGTCGTGCGAGAACTACCAGCCAGTAATTCTTGTTGTCCCGCCCCCGTATCATGATGAGGAGGGAGGGCTTCTTTCCGGTGGGCCAGCCCGACGCCTGAAGGCATTCCATGCCGTGTTTCAGGGCCTTTTGTTTTGTCACGGGAGCCCTGCAGAGCAGGCAGGTACCGGGTGAGACCTTCGGTGTCATTCACCAGAAGGTATGACTGCCATGAAATAATGAATGATCGTGGCCTGCTTGCCTTCTCCGGGAACGCGATCCGGACGCCCCTCTGCATGCCCGGACTACCGGACCATTTCACCTGATTCTGCGGGTTTGGCGGGCCGGGTGCCAGCCGCACGCGAAGGGGTGGTGCGGGGATAGCAATCCTGTGTTCTTCGCGGCAGCGCAACCTTCTGCGCGAGGCCGTATCCCGCTCGCTAAAGGGTTAGTTCACGCGAAAAACAGCGTATGTCCCTCCTCTTTGCGTCCTCATGCTCTTCGCCTGATGCGGCTGTAGCGTAATGGTAGAGAGACTCGTGCGCTGTTGCGGCGGTCGCGAAGAGGTATGGGTAATGTTAGACGAAGCGGTTGAGGTCATCCCAAAAAGATCTCCGAACCTTCGGTATATCCTATAGTTACTTGCTCAACACCTTTGAAGCATATTTCGGACTCAGGAATGTCTCCACCCACTTCTCCCAGTAACTTCTCTTCATCGCCAATTTCTCAAACGTCCGTGCAATCGTGGCGGTGAGATGCTCGTAGTCCCTGACGAAGATTGCCGAGACCTCTCGCTTGATCGCTCGCCAGATCTGCTCGATGGGATTGAGATCCGGTGAGTACGGCGGAAGATGCACGAGATGGATATTGTTCCCGGCTGCGTACTGCCTGACGAGAATTGCATGATGCGAGCTGAAGTTGTCGAGGACGATGATGAGCCGTTTACCGGGGTTCGCTCGCTTATACTCTCTCAAGACCTCCCGGATGTCTTCCTGTTTGGAGCGTTCTCGGAAGGTGATGATGGACATGCCATTGACGGCAAGGATGCCAAACGTGTTAGCCCGGATCTTCGTGGTGTTTTTCACGAGCGGCGGGTGGTTGAACGACCACATCCGCTGGGTATTGGCCGTGGTTTGCGGAGAGCACTCATCCAAAACCCCGAGTACCGTGTGCTTGCTCATCCGCGGGAGTTTTTTTTAAGCAGTCGCTTTGCGTCCGCAGGTCTGCGGTGGTCCCGGGGATAGGGTTTCCCGTAGGACATACCGAACGATTTCAGGAGCCGTCTGACCTGATCCAGACTGTAGGCGACGCCAAAGTGGGACTGGATCAGGCGCTGTGCCTCGACGGTTGTCCAGTGCTCTTTCTCTCGCACCAGCGCAAGGAGTTCGGCTTTCTGATCGTCCGTGAGCTTTGAAGGGTGTCCTCCCGCATAGCGCGGGATCAGCCCTGCAAATCCTTCGGCATTCCAGCGCTCCTGCCAGTTATACCCCGTCTGACCGGATACGCCGACAGCATCCGCCGCTTTGACGACGCTCATTCCTTTATACCGCAACCGGATAAACAAAAGGCGCGGCATCACTTCAGGCAATCCTTTGTGGTGTTTGATCCGTTTCTTTAGAACAGAGTAGGGAACGTGTTTCACAATCGCGATCAACTCACGCCCGGTCATGAAGGCTGAGGTACTTCAAGGTTCAAAAGGGTAGCGCCAAGAACTATAATCGGATCCCTTACTTCTCAGGTATCCGCCATCTGAGCTTCATCCTGAGCCAGGAGGATGAAACGGCTTTCCATTGGATATCGCCACTCGGGGGAGGGGGCGGGAGGGGGTGTCCCCCTCCCGGTAACAGCGTTTTGGGACAACTTCGTTCACAACGGATCTTCCGGCGCCTGTACCCTGCATGACCGCTCCGGCGGCTTCGTCAACCACCCCCTTTTCGTTGAGATTACTTTCGCCCCGCCCGGCACACCTTAACGCCTGGCCGGGGCGATAGCACGTCAATGCTACGGATCAGGATTGTGATCGATAGGGTTCGGAAGGATGGGCTTGTTTTCGCCTCGGATTACTCGGACTGCGATCATTCAATGGAGGGCTTCAGGAAGGTCATGTTCCGGGCGAAAGAGGGCCCCCTCAAAACCGGAGCGGTATACTCTCTTCAGTATGAGACGGAGGATATTCTCAAACCCTTCACGCGAAGAAGCCGGAATGGGAAAACAATCTATAGTTATCCCCACAGGTTCTACCACAAAGTCACAAACGTCACTCTTGTATCAACTGATCCCGACCCGGACCTCCTGCTGGACCTCTGACCTCCCCAAAGATTGCGAATCCCCGCGCACGACTAATCTTCATGCCGGAGGGGGCGCCCGTTGAGTTCCAGTATGAGGTGGTGAAGACCGGCCGTCTTCTTGTCTCCCGGGATGAGGACACGCGCATCGCTTTTGAGGCCGGCGTGATAGTGCAGTTCCTCGATCTGGAATATCTCTACGATACGATTGACAGAGCTCTCCTCGCCAGGGTGGAAGAATGAGGCTGATCCATCATATGTGGGAACTGGAGGAGGCTCTGAGGGACCGGGAGCGGTATCAACGCATCCCCAAGGAGCAGTTCCTGCAGGACCGGGATACGCAGAATATGATCCACCATGCCATGCTGCTATCCATTCCAGCCGGCAATCGACATAGCGACCAATGTGATTGCAGAGGAGGGGTTGAGAAGCCTCTCACATACCGGGAGACATTCGAGATTCTCGCTGGTGAGGGGGTTATCCCTGAACCTCTTGCAAGGGATCTCTCAAACCTGGCAGGATTCCGAAATTTGCTCGTCCATGTTTATTGGGATCCGGATCTCAAGCAGGTGTATGCGATCCTGCAGCACGATCTTGCCGTCCTCCGGGCGTTCTCTGGTATCATGAAGGAGCACGTTTCAGAGAGCGATTCCGCCGAACAAGATGGATTCTTTTCAGAGCGCTAGCACCCCCTCACCCGAACTCCGCGAGCGCCACCACCGGCACCCCCTCCAGGTCATCAAAGACCATCGGGTAGACCCGCAGGGTCCAGGGCTCTTCGAGCAGCCTGCCGTACGAGAGGTCCACATCCTCGAGCAGGAAGATGTGCGGCGATCCGCAGAGGAACGCACGATGGGCCTCTGCACCCTCCTCCGGTTCTTCCGGGACGGCGATGGATATGACGTCGATCCCGAACAGCCTGAGGCCCGGGTTCTCCATGCGGAGGAAGCCCGCAACCTCGTGGTGCACCCATGGATGCTCTCTCGCGTAGGCATCCGGGTCGCTCTCCCGGACCCGGCCGCTCCCGGTCCTGATGAAAAGCGCGCGTGACGTTCGGATCGCGTCGAGGTGGTCGAGGAGGTCGTAGATCCGGATCGGTTCCGTCCCGGTCTTCGGGATCGCGATGCACCGCGCGGGCTCAAAAACCGCCTCCGGGGCGAGGAGACCCCTGACCAGTCCTCCGCCCGGGCAGAAGTGCCGGGGGAGGTCTATATGCGTCCCGGCGTGGCTGGAGAAGGTTATCAGGCTCTTTTCCTCCGCGTCGCCCTTCTCAAAGGACTTTGTGCGGGTGATCGTGAGCGGTTCCGTTCCGGGGTAGAGGGGCGCCGCCCGGTTCAGGGGGTACGAGATCGGGATGAGCATATGTTCCCCCGTAGGTACTCCCGGAGTTCATGAAGGTTCTCCACGATCTCCTCCACCCCCGGCCGGCCGATAAACCGGTTCGGGTCGCCGGGCGGAATCCGCGCGACGAACCGGACGCCGGTCGCGCGGGCTGCGTCCCAATCGTTCGGGGCGTCGCCGACGAAGAGGGCCTCATCCGGCAGCGCGCCGGTCTCAGCGAGGATCTCCCTGATGCACTCGGCCTTCGTCTTCGGCGAGCCGTAGACCCGGACGAAGAATCCGGTAAGATCCCGGCGGCGGGCGATCTCCTGCATCTCCCCCTCCGGGGTCGCGGAGACGATATAGAGCGGGAGCCGCCGGGAGCAGTCCCGGAGGAGTTCTTCTGCGCCCGCGACGTAGGGTACGGTGAGCATGGCTTCAAAGATCAGCCCGACGTACTCGCCCGCGAGCCGCTCCTCCTGCTCGGGAGAGAGGTCTTCGTGGAGGATGTTTGCGTAGATGTGGCGGAACTTGTCGTACCGGGACATCCCGCCGTTCTCGAGGTGGAAGGCGATGATTTCGTCGAGGTGTTCGGGGGCGAAGGAGAAGATCCTTTTGAACGCGGCGGTCTTTAAGGGGAGGGATTCAACGATGACGCCGTCGAAGTCGAGGATGAGGGTGGTGAGCATGATAGTTATCTCATCGATTGCCGGCTACTAGTACCTAACGGCGGGATCCCGCGGTCTGCCGGTCACGTTGGTTTAGCGTGCGCGCCATCGAGGTGCCGGTATGCCTGCAGGAAATCCGCCTCCATTGCGGACCAGTTGTACCTCTCAAGAACCGCCTTCCGCCCGTTCGCCCCCATTCTTCGCGCATCTTCGGGATGCTCGAAGAGATAGGAGATTGCGTCGGCGATATCGTCCACGCTCGTCGGATCGATGAGGATGCCGCAGTCTGCCCTGTTGACGACGTTCCGGATCTCCGGCAGGTCGCTCGCGATGACCGGGAGCCCGAGGAGCATGTAGTCGAAGAGCTTGTTCGGCAGACCGATGGAGATGTTGTGGTATGTCGGTTGAAAAACGAGAAGTCCTGCGACGCCTTCGTTCAACTTCTCATACATCTCCCTGTAGGGGAGAAAACCAGTGGAGGTGATGAACCCGTTATGGTCGGATTCGTTGATATACCCGTCGAGGTCTTCCCGGACGTTTCCGACGAGCGTGAGCGAAACGTCGGGATAGTGCTCCTTGGCCCGGGAGACTGCCTCGATGCATTCGCTGACTCCGTGAAATGACTGCATATTGCCGGCCATAAACATGAGGTTCCGGCCGCTCCGGTTCGGATTATAGGGGATATCGAGGTCGGCGATTGAGTAGTTCGAGAGAATCACGGGTTCAAGCCTCTTCTCCCCGAACCGCACGGCAACGCTCTCGCGTACGGCAAACGTGCTCTCCGCCCGGTGAGCCAGTGCAATCTCCACGCTTGAGATGTTAGCATTTAAGCAGCATTAACTGAGAATTTGTTCGACATCACTGTCTTCAACCCGAACTTCACGCACTTAATGGTGGCATCTACCTTGACAGTTTTCCAGGAGAGCAGGGAATACTCATTATATGAAAAAATACGATTAATAAGACAGCAGATCTTATCCTTTAATAGCAGGATCAGAAGACTCATGCTTGGAGGGTGAGGCGATTATGACGGTAATGGATGAAGATCATCTTTCCAGAGGAATACCAAGCACAATCATCGTACAACTAATGGGGGGTTTAGGCAACCAGCTCTTCCAATATGCTGTTGGCCGCAGCATTGCGAAGATGAATAACTTTTCTCTTAAATTAGATCTCAGTTGGTTCAGGTATCATCCCCGTTGGTTCAAGTATCACCCGTACCGCCCCTACAGCCTCAATCATTTTGCCACACTAAAGGACATTGCAAGTCTTGCCGAAGTAGCAGAATTAAGGGGGCTAACATGGGTTCATTTGAAAGAAAAATTATTACACAAAGTGCATGTTGATAGGCCCTATAGCAAGCAAACAATGATCAGAGAGAGAATAGTGGATTTTGACCCAGAGATATTGCAAATTTCCAGCGGTGCTTATCTCAGTGGATACTGGCAAAGTGAGAAATATTTCAAGGACATTGAAGAGATCATTAGAAAGGAGTTTACTGTAATAACACCCCCGGACCCGGAGAATATTAAGATTGCCAATGAGATTAGAGAGACCGAAGGAGTCTGCATCCATGTTCGTAGAGGAGACTATATCTCAGATCCAAAAGCAAATCAGAGCTTAGGCGTATGTTCATTGGATTACTATTACCGATCTATTGATTATATCATATCAAGAGTTGAAAAACCTCATTTCTATATCTTCTCTGATGATCCAGATTGGAGTCAGCAGCATATAACAATCGATGCCCCAACAACGTATATTCGTAACAACCCTTCGGACAAAAACTACGAAGATTTAAGGCTGATGACGTACTGCAAGCACTTTATCATTGCAAACAGTTCGTTCAGCTGGTGGGGTGCCTGGCTCTCCCCAAATAGGCAAAAAATTGTTGTTGCACCTGTACGTTGGTTTAATGGGGCACACTATAACGATGATGATCGCTTACCGAAAGAATGGATACGCCTTTAGTGCTCGCTGCTGGTTAATATTGTAATAATTACATCATTATGGCTCAATACGTTTCATGCCAACAGCAAAACCGACGTCGGAGTTGCCGAAAACGGCCGATTTCACGCACTGTAAACCTTTAACGTTTGAAGAACGTTCGCCACCCAAGGTTTCGAAACAGCCCTGCACCGGGAAATTCCGTGATGATCTTCAGACCCCTCAGAAATTAGAACAATTTCAGTTGAGATATACACAAAGTCTGTGGAAGTTTCTCGCCCCCTTCTCCTTCCGGAGGTACCTAAGATCATCTATTGACTTTTATCTGCCTATTTCCCACTTCGTTAGATTATTTGTAATGCAAAGTCCATATACCTCAGGTATACAAATTATTTACTGATCATCAAAGACAGAGAGGTGAGCAATATATCTAAAAAAGCTTTAATAACCGGCATCACCGGTCAGGATGGCTCGTACCTTGCCGAGTTCCTCCTCCATAAAAACTACGAAGTGCACGGGATTATCCGGCGGGCATCAACATTCAATACTTCCCGGATCGATCATATCTACACCGATCCGCACGATGCAGGCGCACGGCTTTATCTTCACTATGGCGACCTCGCCGACGACGAGCAGATCTCCCACCTCATTTACAATATAAAACCCGACGAAGTCTACCACCTCGGGGCCCAGAGCCATGTGCGGGTCAGCTTCGATACCCCTGAATACACCGGGAACGTCACCGGTCTCGGGACAACCCGGCTTCTTGAGATGATCAGGAGGAGCGGGAACGGGACGAAGTTCTATCAGGCTTCGAGCAGCGAGATGTTCGGAGCGACGCCGCCACCGCAGAGCGAGACAACCCCCTTCTGGCCGCGAAGCCCATACGCCTGCGCCAAACTATACGCTTACTGGATGACGAGGAATTACCGTGACGGCTACGGAATGTTCGCCACGAACGGGATCCTCTTCAACCATGAGTCTCCCCGCCGTGGGGAGACCTTCGTGACGAGGAAGATCACGCGGGGAATCGCCCGGATTCTTGCCGGCAAAGAGCAGTACCTCTACATGGGAAACCTCGATGCCCGGCGGGACTGGGGGTTTGCCCCGGAGTATGTCGAGTGCATGTGGAGGATCTTACAGCAGGAAGAACCTGAGGACTTCGTCATCGGGACCGGCGAGAGCCATTCGGTCCGGGAGTTCCTTGAGACCGCCTTCTCCTATGCCGGCCTCGGCTGGGAGGAGCACGTCAGGATCGATCCCCGGTACTTCCGGCCGACCGAGGTCGAAGACCTCATCGCCAATGCCGGGAAGGCCCAGAAGAAACTCGGCTGGAAGCCCTGCGTGACGTTTGCCGACTTAACTAAGATCATGGTCGACGCAGACCTGAGAGAGGCAGGGCTTGAGCCTATCGGTGAGGGGGATGAACTCCTCGCCCGGAAGTATCCGGATCGGTGGTGGACAAAGGATTGAAGCGGCCGAAGGTCTGTTTCTACACGAGCGACTTCGGTTACGGCCACGCGGCGCGAGATATTGCTCTCATCCGGGAACTGCAGGAGAGCCTGAACGCTGAAGTGGTCGTCAGGGCCGGTTCTCCCGCTGCGTTCATGTCCCGGTCGCTTCCCGGCGTCGAGGTCCTGCAGGGCCCAAATGACCCGGGGGTGGTGATGGAGGGTGCCGCCGTGGATACGGAGAGAACGTTTGCGGCGGTAGAGCAGTGGCTCGCTTCCTGGGATGACTACATCGCTAGCGAGAAGACCTTCCTCCGTGGCCACCGGATCGACCTCGTCCTCTCGGATATCGTCCCGCAGCCTTTCCTTGCCACGGAAGAACTCGGTATCCCGTCGCTCGGTGTCTCGAACTTCACCTGGCACCTCATCTACACCCGCCTCAGCGGGAAGACCAGGTTGACCGACCGGATCGCCGAGGCCTATCATGCCGCTGACGGCGCTCTCCTGCTCCCACTCCACGAACCGATGGATCTCTTCCGCAACCGACAGGAGGTGGGGCTTGTAACCCGGGCGGTGACCCGGTCCCGGGCGGAACTTCCGGGGCTCCCCTCCGAACGACCGCTCGTCTACCTCGGCGGCGGGCAGTCGCTTGACCCCATCGTTTTCCGGGGCATCAGGACCGCACTCAATGGGTGCACCCTCCTCGTCCCGTCGTGGACCGATCTCCCGGGCGCGATCAGAATCCCGCCCGGCGAGACCGAGACACAGGATTGGATCGCCGCCTGCGATCTGGTGGTCTCAAAGCCCGGCTACAGCACCATCTCGGAGGCGGTCCAGGCTGGTGTCCCGATGACGCTCTTCCGCAGGGAAGGGTTTGCCGAGGATGATTATCTCATCGGAGGCGTTGAGGATACAGGGATCGGGAGAGAAGTCCCGGTGTCGGCGATCGTTGACGGTTCGTGGGCGAATAACCTGGAATCCCTGATGGGGCTCCGAGAGAACTTCGGAAAAATCGATGATCTCTTCAAGAGAGACGGCACAAAAGAATGTAGCAGCATAATCGGTGAGATCCTATGAGATTTGGGGACAGAATGGAGGTCCTCGTCACGGGTGGGGCGGGGTTCCTCGGCTCATCCCTCGTGAGGACACTTGAGAGGCATGGGCTTGCAAGGGAGAATATCCGGGTGCCCCGGAGCCGCGATCTTGACCTGCGGCGGTGGGAGGGCTGTGTCGCTGCGGTCGAGGGCGTCGACCTCGTCATCCACCTCGCAGCGAAGGTCGGGGGGATCGGCTACAACATGGCAAATCCGGGCTCCCTCTTCTACGACAACGCCATCATGGGGGTCCAGCTGATGGAAGCCGCCCGGCAGGCCGGTGTGGCGAAGTTCGTCGCCGTCGGAACGATCTGTGCCTACCCAAAGTTCACGCCGGTTCCGTTCCGGGAAGAAGACCTCTGGGAGGGATATCCCGAGGAGACCAACGCGCCCTACGGCCTCGCAAAGAAGATGCTCCTCGTCCAGGCCCAGGCCTACCGGCAGCAGTACGGCTTTGACGCCATCTACCTCCTCCCGGTGAACCTCTACGGCCCGGGGGACAACTTCGACCCCGCAAGTTCACACGTCATCCCGGCCCTCATCAAGAAGTTCGTCGAGGCGGTGGAGGGCGGTGCAGAGAGCGTCGAGGTCTGGGGGACCGGAGCGGCGTCGCGGGAGTTCCTTTATGTCGACGACGCCGCAAAGGGGATCGCGCTTGCTGCCAAGCGCTATGACAAGCCCGACCCGGTGAACCTCGGGGCCGGGTTCGAGATCACCATCCGCGATCTTGCAACCCTCATTGCCGACCTCACCGGGTTTACGGGCGAGATCGTCTGGGACACCACCAAGCCCGATGGCCAGCCCCGGCGGTGTCTGGATGTGTCCCGTGCGGAGCGGGAGTTCGGGTTCCGGGCGAAGACGGGCTTTGAGGACGGGCTGAGGGCGACGATCGGGTGGTATAGGGAACACAGGACATAATTTGTGAACAGTGATGCAGCATTCCGCAGAACAGAGTGCGAGCCCGAACTGTAGTGAATCTCACCATGACCGAGCAAGCATCAGACTTCGAATGGGTTATCCCCCCAAAGCGCAGCCTTCCCGACCTGAACAGGAGAGAACTGAGGGAATACCGCGAGCACCTCTATTTTCTAACCTGAAACTTCTCGCTAGAATTTGCGAATGCCCATTTTCTTGACCGAGCAACGAAATGATCCGTTCAGTCGCACAGATAACGGTGAACTTCGCGCAGCCTCTTCTCCACCTCTCCCCTGTTATACCTCTCAAGAACCGCCTTCCGCCCGTCCTCCCCATCCTCCGCGCCCACATCCAGGTGCTGGTAGGTAACCGCATCCGGAACCGTCGGATCGATCAGTAACCTCCAACCGTTTACTTAAACAATGAGAATGTGGGTATACCTTTCTCGATCCGATGATCTCTCACGGTCTCGTTAGTGGTATTCGATCGCTGGCCTATGATGCAATCACTCTTGTTTTTTCGGCGTTATCACTGCTTGTGCCGAAGGACGAACATAAGATCCTGTTCTTCTCGGTACCCGACCTCTCCGATAATGCAAAGTATGTCTACGACAGAATGCTCGAATCAGGCTTCGATAAAACGTATCAACTTATCTGGTGCGTCTACGCGCCGGTTCATGCAAACTACGCCATCCACCGATCGCGTGGGTATATCTACCACGCGCTGACGGCAAAGTACATCGTCAGCACCCACGGCACACCCGCCTGGAAATCCAGAAACCAGGTCAGCATCGAGTTGTGGCACGGCCTCCCGCTAAAGACGATCGGGCACTTTGCCGATACGGACCATCCGAACGCCGTTGCACGACTCTCCGCGGCACACAGGCTGCGGAGGTTTGCGAATTCTGTGGACTATCTCATCACAACCTCGGAACTCGAGCGGCTGGTCTTCTCTTCCGCTTTCTTGATTGATCCCGGTAAGATTCTGGTCGTCGGACAACCCCGGTGCGACGCTCTTTACAGGCCCAGAGATTCCGGGATAGGCGTGTTATGCCGTATCCTTGGCAGGGACGATATTGCTGAAAAGAGGATTCTACTGTACCTTCCCACCTTCCGAGAATACGATATTGGTGCGAGCCGTAAAATCCTCGAAGAGATCCTCGCAAGCGAGAAGTTTCGCCGGTTCTTGAAGGACGAGAACCTATTGTTCATCTGCAAGCCTCATTCTCACGACGAGAATGCGTTTCAAACGTATAACGGAGAGCACATCCACATACTCTTAAACGATGACCTGCAAAAAGCCGCTAATACCATCTACGACTTCCTGAACGCCGTCGATATTCTGGTTACCGACTACTCGTCGGTGTACTTCGACTTCCTTCACCTGAACCGGCCTATCGTCTTTTACGTGCCCGATATTGAGGACTACCGGAAGCAGAGAGGTTTCATTCTCGAACCGTTTCGCGACTGGGCACCCGGGGAGATTTCCACCAATTTCGATGAGCTGATAGGAGCCCTCACGAGTGCCCTCGCCGACCCGGACAGATGGGAACCGGAGAGGATCAGGCTACGAAGGCTGATGTTCGGGTGCGCGGACTGCTTCGCCTGCGAGAGAGTCTGCAGATTGATCAAGCAGCGCTAATGTTATCCGGTAAAAGCCGTCCCGGAATCTTCCGGCGGAAGGAGGGGATCCGCTCACGCTCACTGCGTTTGCGGTTCGACGACCCCCGGCCCTTTGGCCCGTCGTGACTCAAAGGCCTTCGGACTTCAGCAGCCAAATCTTCATATAACCGGACGGTATGTAACCCTCGACAAACCGGATCGGTGTTTCATGTGATCGGGGTAATCCTGGCAGCGGGATGTGGGCGAAGATTGGGCAGAGACATCGATCTCGAGAAGATCGGCCCGAAATGCTTACTCCCTATCGACGGTCGGACACTGCTTGAGCGAACGGTCTCGGATCTGGTATCATTCGATGTGGACACGATCACCATCGTCATCGGATATAAAGCGGACATGATGCAGGAAATGTGTACAACATTGTGGAGAGAATATGGAACTGAATTCAATTTAGTCCGCAATGACGCATACTTCTCGACGAATACGGCTTACTCTCTCCAAATCGGGCTATCCGGCATTCATAATGATGTTATCATTTTCAACGGCGATGTGCTGTACGATCGTGCCATCCTGGACAATTTATTGAAGATAGATCAGACCGCGATCGCGGTCGACGATACAAAGCCGCTCACGGAAGAATCGTTTAAAGTAAAGATAGTAAACAACCGGATCGAAAAGATGGGAAAAACCGTCCCGGTAGAACAAGCAACCGGGGAGTTCATCGGCATCTCGAAGATCACGGACCGGGATATCGGCGAAGCAAAAAGGCTGCTGAATATCCTGGTTTCGGGCAACCCGAATAACTACTACGATTTCATCTACCAGTCCCTGTCAAAGAGCGGGAACCTTGCGTACTCGTTTACGAACGGCTTGAAATGGACAGAAATCGACGATATCCGGGACCTCAGATATGCCGAGAGCATTGCAGGCATAGCCATCGGTGCACGGGGGCGGTTTTGATGATATCGACCGTCGGGGTCATCGGCGCCGGAAGCATGGGTACCGCCGTCGCACAGAGTATCTCCGGGAGAGCCGGCGAAGTAATCATATTTGGAAGGAGGCAGGAGATTGTCGATTCGATTAACCATGACAATCACAATACGATGTATTTCCCGGGCCTGCGCCTGAGACCCAACATCCGTGCAAGAGTGATGAACGACAGACGGGATCTCGCGGACTGCGAGGTCGTAATCATCGCCGTGCCCTCCAGTGAGGTTCGTTCTGTCGTTAACGCTGCCGGAGACGGGCTTGCAGACAGGTACCTCATCACAATGGCCAAAGGGCTGGAGTATCCGTCACTTAAAACGATGAGCGAAATTATTCGCGAAGAAACGGGCAACCCAGACATAGCCTGTTTCTCAGGACCGACCTTTGCCGATGAGATTGCCTACGGCCATATCGCCGGTGCTACGATAGGCGTCGGCGACGACCCGTCGCTGAGAGCAACGATGTCGGATCTCTTCGGAGAGTTCATCCTGGACTTTTCGGATGACATCAGGGCGGTCGAGTTATGCGGCGTGCTGAAGAACGTATACGCCATCGGAACGGGGATGTGGGATTCGGTTTACAGCAACCACAACGAGCACTACACCTTCCTGAACATGTGCTACAAGGAGATGTGCATATTTTTACGGGCTATTTCTCTTGATGAAGGGATATTCACAAAATTCTGCTGCTTTGGGGATTTCAACCTGACCGCTAACGTGGATAAAAGCCGTAACCGGACACTGGGGCTGATGGTCGGAAAAAAGATCGTAAAAACCCCTTACCTGGAGTCAGGCGTCACGTTCGAAGGCTCCAGGTCGGTTAAAGGAATAATTGAGCTGGCCAAGAACCATGATATCGATATACCCATCGCACGATTCGTCTATGACGTTCTGAGCGGGAACAACAACGTACGGATCTCTGTCGACACCCTCGTCAGGAGAACGGCCTGAAACGATCCTGGCAGGCCCTGAAAGAAGGAACCGGTTCAGTATATCATAGAGGAATTTTGAGGGACATATCAAAGCTCTTGAGCGTTATGTTGTTCCAGTTAATCAGGCATACCGTGATGACGAGGCCACTCCCGCCCTCTCCCGGGGAGAACTGCGCGCAGTCAATCCCGTTATATACGACCGCGACGTGGCGGTGATCGCCCAGTTCCAGTATCTCCCGCCTGTTAAACTCCGACACCGCAAGGATATGATCGGCATTTTGGATGATGTAGTCCACCCGATTTGCAAAACGGGCTCATGCAACCCCAAAGCAGGCGTATCCATATGGGGTGATGCTGTTCGTGGGGTAAACCGGGTATCCCACAGGCGAGAGATAGAAGCACCAGGCGGGGCCGGAATTATCCTGTTCAGCGGCCACGGAACCGATTGTCCCTTCCCGTCTCCTCAACCAGCCTGTATACCTCGAGCAGCCTCATCTCCATCTCCCCCCAGTTATACCGCTCAAGAACCGCCGTCCGTCCATTCTCCCCCATCCTCCGTGCCTCGTCCGGGTGCTCAAGCAGGTAGGCGATCGCCTCCGCGATCGCATCCGGGCTTGTCGGGTCGACCAGCACCCCGCACTCTGTCTCGCTGACAACTTTGCAGATTTCTGGAAAGTCGCTCGCAACGACAGGAAGACCGCAGAGCATGTAGTCGAAGAGCTTGTTCGGGAGGCCGATGTATGCGTTGTAGTAGTCAGGCTGGAAGACGAGGAGGCCGATGCTGCCTTCGCGCAGGGTCTCGTACATCTCCCGGTAAGGAAGGTAGCCAGTCATCGTGATCACCGGTCTCGGGTCCGTCTTCACAGCGATCGCACCGATATCTTCGCGGATGTTCCCGACGAGCGTCAGGGAGACATCGGGAAATGTTGCCGCCACCTTCGACATTGCCTGGATGCACTCCCTGATGCCATGAAACAACTGCATATTTCCGGCCATGTAGATCACGTTGCGGCTGCGCCCTGCCTGCGGAGCCGGGGGCACCGAGCCGGCGATCGAATAGTTGGATACGATCACAGGAAGTGTCCCGTTCCGACCGAACCGCTCCGCAACGCTCTCGCTGACCGCAATCTTTGCATCGGCGAATCGTGCAAGCAGGACCTCTCCCCAGGAAAGCAGGGGCTCAAGGATCCTCGTGAGGACCGTCGCGTTCGGGAGGCCGAGATCGAACGGGATCTCGCTCGGCCAATGCTCGTGAATGTCGTAAACGACCCGTCGCCCCTTGAGAAACTTTGTAAGGACGCCGATGAGAAGGGCATCGGGCTCATGGCAGTGGATGACGTCGCACTTATGGTTCAGGCACACCCGAAACGCCCGCCAGAGCGTCAGGGGGTGGAGGAGGTTTGAAGAGGGTTTTCGGACGGCGACAATCTGCACGCCTCCGTCCTCCTGGATGCTCCCGTTCTCCGAAAAGGCGATGATAGTGACGTCATGCTCCTTTGCAAGGCTCTTCGCCTCTTTCTCGAATATCCGCCCGTCGTGGGGCAGGTGAGTCGTGGTGAGCATGCAGATACGCATAGTCGGGTCTCAGACCTCCCTTCCCAGAGCCTTCCCCCCAGGTTACATCTTCGGGCACGAACAGGAGGATTGAATGGACCCAACTGTACCGGAGAGACACTTATACTTTATTGCGGAGAGAGCCCTCCGCGAAGAGGGCAGGAAGGCGGGAAAGGTGGATCCAGAGCAGCCTGCAGGAGAATGGCGAACCGGTCAAGACTGCAACGTCGCAATTATCCGACGAATCTTCTGTCTCCTCTGCTCACGAGAGAACAGTTCGCAAATCCTCTTTCGGGCGACCGGCCCCGCATCGGAGAGGAGGGCCTGCGATATGGCATCGACCGTCGCCTGCGTATCAGCATACGGAACCACAAAACCGGTATCGTCTGCAACCTCCGGGAGGGCGCCCCGGTCCGTCACCACGGGGACACACTCGCAGGACATCGCCTCGGCAAGCGCGACCCCGAACGACTCACGGTAGGAGAGCTGACAGTAGACTTTTGCCCGGCGGTACCAGCCGATGAGTTCAGCCTGCTCGACAGCCCCGACAAACTCAACGTTGGCGGGAGCATCTCGTTTCAGGATCTCAAGCGCACCGTCGAGGGCATCACCAATGAGGACAAACCGCGCTTCCGGGAGCTGCCGGGCTGCATCGATGAAGGTGTCAAGCCCCTTAACCCTGATATTTGCCGTGCTGACGAGGCACACGGTGAGGACGATATCCTCTTTGGGGCCTCCGGGAGAGAAGTACGACGTGTCGATACCGTTGTAGACCGTCTCGATCCGGCGGGGTTGTGCGACCGCGAGGATCTCCCTCCTGCTGAACGCCGAGACCGCGAGGATGCAGTCGGCGTTCTCTATGATATACCGGACTTTACCTGCCATGACCGGGTCCAGGAGCGCGCCATACCCGATCTCCGGCTCATGTGCCACTTCATAACCGCCCACGACGACAAGGGACTTCTTTCGAAGCAGTCGCGCCGCCGTAACCGCGAGATATGAGTGGTTATGGGCAAACCACGAAAAGACTATATCCGTCCTGAGAACCCCGGAGAGGATCGAGAGCACCAGGGAGAGCCTCTGCCCGAAACTCCCGGTCGGGCCGCCCCCGGTGGTGACCTCCCGGACAGGGTAACTCGCCTCGAGCATGCGCAGGTCCCCTTCTGCGAAAGAGGAGAGGCTGCTCGTCAGAAACAGGATCGTGGGCCTTTCCATGCCGCGAACCTTCACCCGGGTGGAGCACCCTGAAGCCCAGTGAGAATCTCCCTGATCCTGACACTGGCATCCCCACTGCCGAACAGGCCCTCCTGCCGTGATGCGGGTGAAAACGAGTGAATTGCGTCTGCAATCTTCTCCCGCTCGGCCCCGACAAGCACGTTCCACCCGGCCTCGACCGTCTCGACCCACTCGGTGTTCTCCCGGAGGGTGATGCAGGGGACGCCGAGCATGTACGCCTCCTTCTGGACGCCGCCGGAGTCAGTGAGGATCTTTTCCGCATGCGCCATCAGGCGGATCATGTCGAGGTAGCCGAGCGGCTCGACGGCCCGGATGGTGTTTTCCGGCATCTCCGCGAGAAGACCGTGTTCACCGAGACACTTCCTCGTCCGGGGATGAACCGGGAAGACGACCGGGTTTCCGGCCTCCCCGAGGGCACCGAGGATGGCGACCATGTTCTCCTGGCTATCGGTGTTCGACGGCCGGTGGACAGTGACGACGAGGTAGCCTCCCGGTTCAAGCCCGACGTCCTCAAGGATCCGGGAGCGCTCCTCTGCGATCGCGCGGTTATAGTTCATCGCGTCGCACATCACGTCTCCGACGAGGAAGACGCCCTCCGTGACCCCTTCGGCCGCGAGGTTCCTGACAGCCGTCTCCGTCGGGCAGAAGAGGAGGTCCGATGCGTGGTCGGTGAGCACCCGGTTCACCTCCTCGGGCATCCGCCGGTCGAAACTCCGGAGCCCCGCCTCGATGTGAGCGACCGGGATGTGGAGTTTTGCCGCCGCAAGTGCGCCCGCGAGGGTGGAGTTCGTGTCGCCGTAGACCAGAACGATGTCGGGCTCCTCCTTCTCAAGGACATCCTCGATCGCACCGAGCATCGCGCCGGTCTGGTGGCCGTGGGTCCCGGAGCCGATGCCGAGGTTGTAGTCGGGCTTCGGGATGCGGAGTTCCTCGAAGAAGACCTCCGACATACCGTGGTCGTAGTGCTGCCCGGTGTGGACAAGGACCTCCTCGTGCTCTTTTCTGAGCTCACGCGAGACAGGAGCGCACTTAATGAACTGCGGCCGGGCGCCGACGATCGACACGATCTTCATGGTTACTGCCGGATCGGGTGGCTGTTCTTATCACCGCGGCCGATGCCCTTATAGATGAACCCCACCCGGATGAACGCGTCCGGATCGACGACGTTCCTGCCGTCGACGATCACCGGGCGCTCTTTCCCCGACAACTCCTTCACCCGCGCCGGATCGAGAGAGACATAATGGTGGTGGCCGGTGAAGATGGTGACGACGTCCGCTCCAGCAAGGGTCGCGTTCAGGTCGTGGAAAATCTCTATCCCCGGGTATCCGTCCACAAACGGATCGTGAATCCTGACCTCCGCCCCCATCTCCTCCATCGCAGCGAGATAGGGCTCCGCCGGCGTATTCCGGGTATCATCCGAGTTCTGAATGAACGCCCACCCGAGGAGCGCGACCGTCGCGCCTTCGGGAGACATCCCCGCCCGTTTGAGCCCCTCGATGGTCAGGTGAACCATGTGCCGCGGCATGAACTCGTTGATCTTCCGTGCGACCCCAAAGATCGACTCCGCCCCGTGCGGGTACCAGAGGTCGCCATTCCCGAGGACCTGTGCACCCCGCTCGAGGTGCCAGGAGTCCTTCGTGAGGCAGTGGCCACCGACTCCGGCGCCCGGCCAGAGAATTGCCCGGGTGATCCCGTCGCCCTTGAGCGAGTCGATCCCCGCCCGGACATCATAGACGTTGACACCCATCGCCTCGCAGTGGAGGGCGAGCTGGTTTGCGGCGGCGATCTGGAGGTCCCGGAAGGCGTTCTCGGCGGTCTTCGTCACCTCGGCAGCGGTCGCGGTCATCGGGATGATCTTTCCCATCGTGAGGACGGGCGAGTAGAGTTCCACCGCACGTGCCGTGCTCACATCGTCGATCCCGCCGACGATCCGGTCGTGCTCCTGGATGTTTTTGAGCAGCCGCCCGACCATCACCCGCTCGGGGGCGTGCGCGAGGCAAAACTCCTCGCCGGCGACGAGCCCCGATTCCTCTTCGAGGATCTCCCGGGCCATTCCAGTGGTCGTGCCGGGGGTGACCGTCGACTCCAGCACCACGAGCGTCCCCTCCGAGAGGTGTCCCCCCGCCGCGCGGAGCCCCTCGATCAGAGCCGAGAAGTCGGGGATCAGGTCCTTTTGGTCTTTAAACGGTGTCTGGATGGCAAGGGTCACCGCATCGCACTCTGCGATCTGTGAAAAATCCGAGGTGCACCGGAACTTCCCCGCGCCGACGACCCTGCCGAGGAGGTCATCGAGACCCGGCTCCT
>PGYH01000203.1 GCA_002839575.1 Methanomicrobiales archaeon HGW-Methanomicrobiales-6 | reverse complement strand
CGAGATCGACGGCCCGGGTTCTGTCGAGGGCCGTGAAGGAGTAATGCTCCAGCCGGTAATCGAGGTATGTTGTTAACCTTAGATTATGGAGTTCAGACAGTTTTGATAAAACGTCCTCTCTGGCTACCGTTTCGAGTCTTCCGATGTATATCTGAATCGGCAGCGATTTTGAGTTAACTCTGACCTTATCACGGAGATAGAGGTATTTATTGCCTTTTATTGTCTTTATTGTCAGTTCCGGCATGGTTTTATCTATCTCAGTCTTGAGAGATGAAATAGTTATTCCCGGGTTAACCGGATTGATCTTCATGAGGGTGGAGTAGGATTCCAGCCGGAAGTTCAGCAGAGTTCACGCATCAGGACTGCAATTGAGACGATGAAACCCGCGGGAGCGAGGAGATATCCCGGTACACTGGACCGTGGGGATATCGCCATTGGGGGGAGGGGCTGACGGGGAGGGGGGCCTGTCCCCCTCCCCTGTCTCCACCCCACAAGGTTATACCTGTGACCCCCACCCCGCCCGGCCTCCAGCCTCCTCCCCCGCCCCTTGGGGCGGGGGCAGTGCGTGGCGATATCCCCACGGTCCACTAGATCGGGCTTCTTCCTCGTTTCTACTGTATCTGGGAGTCTGAGATATAGCCCGGCTTCTAGTCCGATCGGGCAAGGTGCCTGGCTCACAATCTCCACCACAGCCAGCCCTACGGCCAGTCGCTCTCCCTCATCCCCCCGCTTTATCGCCCCGCGGGGCCAATACCATGAGGATGAAGCTGCTCTTCGAACTCTCCGGCGAGCACCCCGACCTCCCGGCCATGGAACTGGAGTGCGTGGGAACCGTCCTCGACCGCCGGGCCCAGGTCGCGGTCGCCGAGTGCCCGGAACCGAAGGCCGCCGGGCGCCTCGCCCTGACGCACGCGGTGATGGAGTACCTCGGGGAGTGCGAGCCCACGCGGGCGGCGTTTGAGGATCTCCTCCGCGACCTTGCGATCACGACCGAGAAGCCGTTCGTCGGCCGGGGGAAGATGATCCAGGGGAGCAGGATGGATATCGAGCGGCTCGACCTGGAACGGCTGATCGGGACCCTGATCGCCGGCCCGGTTTCGCTCCGCGATCCGGTCGAGGAGTACCGCGCCGTCGTCTCGGAAGACCGCTGCTACTTCGGCCGCGTCATCCAGAAGATCGACCGGGGGGCCTTCGAGGCGCGGAACCCTATGCGCCGGCCGTTCTTCCACCCCGGCGTGATGATGCCCCGGATGGCCCGGGCGCTCGTCAACATCTCCCTCGTCCGCCCCGGCGAGAGGGTCTTCGACCCCTTCTGCGGCACCGGCGGGATCCTGCTTGAGGCCCGGGAGATCGGCGTCCGGATCCTCGGGAGCGACTTCGACCCCGCGATGGTCGACGGCTACCGGCAGAACCTCCCGGGGTCGGACGTGATGATCGCCGACGCTACGGCGGTCCCGATCTGCGACGGGGCGCTTGATTCGGTCGTGACCGATCTGCCCTACGGCCAGTCGGTCCGGATCCACGGGGACAGCATGGACCGGCTCTACGACGGATCGCTCGCGGAGATCCGGCGCATCCTCCGGCCGGGGAGGCGCGCGGTCGTCGTCACGCACCGCGACATCACGGGTATCGCCGCCCGCCACTTCACCGTCCTGCAGGAGCACGAGCAGCGGGTGCACAAGAGCCTGACCCGCCGGATCCTTGTGCTCGGGTGACGGTGACGACCCTGATTTTATGAGGTCGCCCGTCGAATTTTATGCGTGGAAGTAAATTTTAAACGCTACGGCCTTTATCTCGTCCGGTGGCAGCTCTCGACGCCAATTCTCGCCGGGGTGCTCGCGCTGCTCGGGGGGCTCGGGGCGCTCACCGCCACCATCATCGCAAACCTCATCGGCGGCCTCATCTTCTTCTGGGTCGACCGGTTCATCTTCACCTCCGAGGCGCTCGCCGCCCAGTGGGAGGTCAAAGAGGAGGTCCGGTGCGTGGACTGCGGGAAGGTCGCCCGGGGCTACCGCCTCGTCCGGGCGGAGAACTACGATAAGACCAACGATCCTGCGCCCGAGTTCCGGTGCGAAGAGTGCTCGAAGAGGAAGTCCGAGGAACTCAAGAAGCGGGGTGTGAAGCACTGAAGGGGAGAGGATCGACAGGGCTCAGCGCGATTTAGTAAGATAGTGCTGAGGGTTCATGCTCCTTTCTTTTTGCCGCACCTGCCCGTGTGCGGGTTTCCCATGGATATCGCCATTGGGGGAGGGGTTGACGGGGAGGGGGGAGT
>PGYH01000024.1 GCA_002839575.1 Methanomicrobiales archaeon HGW-Methanomicrobiales-6 | reverse complement strand
TTCATCAAACCCTCCTTCTCACGGCGTATGAATATTTGATGAAATTGAGCATATATTTATTGTTGTTTGTCCGCTGAGGTTTTTTCCACATCCAGATGTATTATTTTCACACCGAGAGGAAGATTTTTCATCGTAATGCCCCCGGGAACCCCGGCAAGCGAGAGCCCCGAAAACTCCGCCGATGAACAGAGCAGGTGCTGCTCGGGGTGGGTTCCCCGGCGGATATCGCAGGCGAAGAGGATCTCCGGGGCGACCGAGACGACCATCGATAACCGTTTCGAGCCGGGGTGATCTTTAGGAAGGACTACGAGCGGGATGTGGTAGCGCCGGACCAGCTCAAGCATCATGCGTGCCTGCTCGATGGGGCCGCCTTCCGGCATGGAGACGGCAACCAGATCGTCAGGGTCGACCCCCTGGCAGTACTCGTCGTCAGGGGTCTCGATGCAAAGTGTAAACCGGCAGCTGGCTTTTGCAACAAGTAGAAAAGAACGTTCTCCCTGGATAAGGAGGGGTTCATCGCCGAGGGGTATGGTCGCAACACCCGACCCGGCAGAGGAAAACCCCGAAGCGCCGCCTTCAGACTTCTTCGACATCTTCCGACTGGCAGCTCGGGCACATGGGCCGCTTGCCGATACCCTTGAACTTCTCGCCGCATTCTTTGCAGCGGTAGTTTGTGCCCTTCACGCGCTCATTGAACTCGATATCGACTGGTCCACCGACTGTGCACATCTGGCATCACCAGGAAAGAGATAGCGGGCAGAGGATAAAACCCTATCGTGGCCATCCAAAAGGCAGGGCTACAGAAGGATGGTGAAGATCACAAACGCAATAAAGACCATCACAGCCGCGTGTTTGACCCCCGCCCGGATCGAGCCCTCTCCCATCTCCCCGGCGATCAGGCCGGAGAAGAGTGCCTGGATGAGGCAAGCGTGGAAGAGGAGACGCTTGAACGTCACGATGGCAGTGTCCCCAAACGACATCGAGCCAGGCATGTACCCTGTCGTCGTAACGTCGACCGTGGCCAGCACGGAGAGGAACTGGGCGTCGATAACCGCCACGACAAATATAAAGACGGTGCACACCAGGTAGACGATGATGACGTAGATGAACATCTCGCCCCGCCTCTCGCGTTTGAGGGTCTCCGACATCGCGACGTCGCGGGCCGCGATGTCCAGAACATCGCCGATGCTTCCGGTCATCTGGCCCGCTGTCGTGATCAGGGTGACGGCCCGGGCAATGGTGGGGGTCTGTACCCGTTCCTCGAACCGTACAAGCGCATCCCGGACAGTCGCACCCCACTCGATGTCGCGCTTGATCTTTTTGATCTCGTAGGATAACACCCCGAGATCAGCCTTCACGAGAATCGTTATCGCCTGCGCGAGCGTCAGACCCACCTGATTTATCCCGGAAAGACGGTTCAGGAACTCAGGGATAGAAGCCTCGATCGCCATTGCCCTCTTCTGCCAGAACAGGTGGGATATGCCGAAAGGGGCAAGGACGAACAGCAACGCTATGATGAGGTGGTCATCGATGACGTCGATCATCACCTCGATATCGGAGTAGGCCGGGGTACTGAGGACGGCGAGGATGACATAAGCAAGCGCAACCGGCACCGTCACATAGAACGTCCGGTTCGGTTCGATAAGAAATGCTTGAAGTGGGTGGCGCAGAAAGGTTCGAAGGTTGCGGATCCGGTCGTAGTGCGCAAGCTGCCGGATGAGCGGTTCGTCGCCGGGCCGTTCCTCAACCCGGACGTCGCCAAACTCGTGAAGCCAGCGTTCCTCGATGCATCGCTCTATCCCCTCGGTCTTGATCGAGATTGCGTCGACGAAGAGGATAAAGAAGAGCGAGCCAACCGGGACCAGGAGGTAGATGACGACCGAGAGTTGCATAACGGGCGTGCTGCTCACGAAACCCATAACGATCATGACAATGATGAGGAAGAGTGGTCCGGCGACGAAGAGCGTCACATAGGCTTCGGCCACCAGCTGGAGTGTGGAGAGGAAGGTCATCTGCTCAAACCGGGCATCCTCCTGGTAGGTGCGTACCCGGGTATCGAGAAAGGCGAGCAGGTCACCCCCGCTCTCGACCACGGAGACAAGATCCTGTACGAACTCACGCAGTTTATCTGACGGAGTTGTCTCCTGCAGGTGCCGAAGCGCCGTGAGCACATCGTAGCCGAAGTAGTCGGCGTCCCGGACGGCACGCCGGAACTCCAGGGCTGCTTCCCCGTAGACTGCTGGGTTTGCGCTTATTGAGCGGAAGACCGCCATAATTTCCGCGCCACCCTGGCGCATGGCATACATGTAGGCGACGGCGTGGTGGATCAGGAGGTTAATCCGGATCGCCCGGTTCTTCTTCACCAGAGACGGGTACCACAGGAAGAAGGCATGGATCATGTAGGCAGCAAGGACGAAGATGAATATGCTTGCAACAACCTGCAGAATAACGAGTGTCGGATCCGTCAGCATGGACGCCGGCAGGTGGAGGGAGAAGACATTGTAAACCCTGGTGCCCACCTGTGGGAGAACAAAAAGCCGCATTGCGAGGAACGCCGCAACCGCCCAGAAGGTGCCGAAGAGCCCGGAGACGGTGAACACCCGCAGGAGGTAGCCGTCAAGGGTGACTCCCAGGTTCGCCGCAACGAGATCTTCACGGAGATGCCGGTAGCGTATGGGGTCGCGCTGCACCAGCCGACGGACGAGGCGGTAAGCGTGTGCACGGCCGGGCAGCATCACCGGATCAACCTGCCGAGGTCGTCGAGGGAGGCAAGCACCCGATCCCGCTCGGTAGTGAAGGCCTGAATGATGCGGGCGACCGCCCTGTAGTCCCTGATACCCTGCTCACGCATCGCGAGAAGGACGCTTTGCCGGATCCGCAACTCTTCCTCCAACTGGACCCGGCTCCACCCGCGATACGCCATGATCTCAGTGAAGATCCGGGAACGCCCCGAGAAGGTGAAGGTGTCGGGCACGGGGTTGTACTCATAGACCGTGTTCACCTGGATGTTGCCGGTAAGCGAGTCGATCCCGGCAAGCTCGACGATCTCCCGGCACCGCCTGACATGGTCGCGCCCCCGGTGAGTGAGCGACTGGACAGATATGATGTCCAGTGCCTGGAGCATGCTTCTTGGCACGTTGAGCGGTTCATTCTCCAGACGGTGGATCGCCGCGTCGACCCCGCCGGCATGCATGGTGGAGAACGTCGTATGCCCGGTGCTCATCGCCTGGAAGAGGGTTTGGGCCTCGCTTCCCCGAACCTCGCCGACCAGGATGTACTCAGGACGCTGTCGCATGGCAGCCTTGAGGAGATCAAACATCCCGATGGAATTGGTGCCGGGCCCTTCGGATACCGTCTCGCGCGTGACGGTCGCAACCCAGTTCTCATGGTAGAGCGTGATCTCACGGGTGTCCTCGATGGAGACGATCTTTGAGAGCGGCGGGATGAAAAGGGCGACAGCGTTGAGGGATGTAGTCTTCCCCGACGCGGTGCCGCCGATAAAGAGCAGGCTTTTGTTGTTCTCGATCGCTATCCAGAAGTAGACGAGCTGGTCGACGTCGAAGGTGTTCGTCTCCATCAGTTCGACGGGCGTGAACGGCTCCTCCCGGAACTTCCTGATCGTGAACGAGGTGCCCCGGGTAGTGACTTCGTTGCCGAACGTCAGTTGCAGCCTCGAGCCATCAGGAAGGGTCGCGTCCACGAGTGGACTTCCTATAGAGACATGCTTGCCCGAACGCTGGGCGAGCGTGATCGCAAATGAGTTTAAAGCCTCCTCGTCAAAGAGGATGTTTGTCTTGATGTTCTGGTGCTCCCGGTGATACAGGAAAAGGGGGACGTTTGTCCCATCACAGGAGATATCTTCGATCAGGGGATCGTTTATCAGCGCATCGATGCGCGACCAACCGAGGAAGTTGCGCCCGAGGTAATAACGGAGCCGAAAGATCGAGGCATCGGTGAGTGTGAGGCCGTACTCCACGAGCAACTCCTGCATCTTCCTGGCGAGAACCTTCCGGCGATCGGATGTCAGGTCGTGATCTTCAAGGATCAGGGTGTCGCGGAGGTCTTCAAAGAGCCGTTCCAGGAGTTCGTACTCGAAATCCGAGAGCACAGGCTCGAAGAGAAGGTACTCTGGCTGGTTCGTCTGCACATTTCGGGTGATTATAGCGAGCGAGAGGCCTTCGGCGATCCAGTAGCGATCAAGTTCCTCGTAGCCCGGAGGGACCTTCGCTTCCACCAGGGGGCCATGCATTGCGGGGTCGTACTCACCTGCAGCTGCGCCGTCCTTCCAGGAGAGGAGAAGACGGCCTAGAAAACCGGGCAGGCCTGATCGCTTCGCGGCGGGAGGGTTACGATCTGCCGGCAGATCGCTGCCCGGTGTCATTGCAGCACCCGCACAGGAAACGTGCCCGTCGTGCACACCACCTGCATCACGGGATCCCTGACGATATCTCTCATATTCACCGTGACCAACGTTTTTAACCCGGGATTCGAAGACGAAGCGCAATTCCCGGGAGTTGCTTGAGTCAATAGGAGATGTGGAGGACTTGCTTATAAAATCTGCTTTTTTAACGAGGGATGCCAATTGGACCTCCGAAATCCATGAATGCCGCACAGAACCAGAATATTTTAATCGTTCTCCCTATATACGATGTGTATCTATGCACGATCGCCTCGAGTTACGGATGCCGACGGGCATCAACTCCCTCGATCCCGTACTGGAAGGGGGTATCCCACCGGGGTCAGCGGTGCTGCTCCTCGGAGAGCATGGCGCCGGCAACGTCGAATTTGTGCAGACCTCGCTCATACAGCTCTCCCTGATGAAGCGGAGCGGGGCGGGCGGGGAGCACCTTCTGCTCCCGGAGAGCATCTCGTACGTAACGTTCACCCGTATGCGGGAGGATATCCTGAAAGAGATAGCGCTTTCATTCAATCCGGACCTCTACGATCGACTTGGGGAGGAGATAGTCTTTTACGACCTCTCGGAACTCTACTTCGATGCCAGCATCGTCCCTCCGGACTGGTACGGGGAAGGAAGCGTCGTCGAACGTCTGCAGAAGAAGCAACGCAAGGAGAACGATGACATCCTTGCGGAACTCGCCCGGGTGGTTGGTGGATGCGCGAAGAACAGCCTGATCGTCCTGGATTCGCTGACCGATATTGCACCGTCACTGATGGAAGGGGATCAGCGGCATGCATTTATCGCCTTCCTGCGCGGGCTGCAGCGAACAGCAAAACGCCGGAACACCACGATCTATCTTCTGCTCACCTCCGGGATCCTGGATCAGTCATGGGAACTTGAGATCGTCGACTGCGTCGACGCCACGATCTTCTTCCGCTGGGAGGAGGGGGGTGCACAGCGCCGGCAACGGGTTATGCACTTTGAGAAGTTCCGGGGCGTGATGCCTCGCCTCGAGGATAAGGATCTGGTGAAGTTCGCGCTCTCGATTTCAGCATCAGGCGGGTTTGAAGTGCGCAACATACGGGTGGTAGTATGACGATGCGTCGGGTGAAGTTCGGAGTCGAAGGGCTGGATGCGATGCTCTTAGGGGGACTTCTTGAGAGGAGCATCTGCGCGCTCGTCGGCACCTATGGCACCGGGAAAACGACGTTTGGCCTCCAGTTCGCATACGAGGGACTCCGCCAGGGGGAGAAAGTGATCTATATCAGTCTCGAAGAACGCGAGGAACTCCTCCGTGCCACCATGGCACAGAAAGGCTGGGATACGGAGGCGTTCAGCGACCGGTTCTACCTGCTCAAGCTGGACCCAACCGACTTTAATCTCGCAATCAGCAGCATCAAGAGCGAGCTCCCCGCCCTCATCAAGAGCACCGGAGCCTCCAGGGTGATCATCGACCCGATATCCCTCTTCGAGGGACTCTTCGAGGACGCGTCCGACCGGCGGCGGGAGATGTTCAGGCTCATTGAAGTGATGCGGGATGAGGACTGCACCCTGGCGCTGACGAGCGAGACTGACGTGGCAAATCCGGACGGGAGCAAGTACGGCCTCGTTGAGTATCTGGCGGATACGGTGATCCTCCTTCGCTATATCCGCTCTCCAGGACTCACCGAAGTACACCTGGCCCTTGAGGTCGTGAAGATGCGTCGTTCGGCCCATTCACGGGAGATCAAACCGTTTGAGATACTCCAGGACCAGATAATGGTTTACTCGGAGGCAAGTTTGTTCTAAATGCGACGCTTCGCAGAACCAGATCTCGAAAAAGTTACGCAGCAATTTTTTGGTCAGCGACGCCTGCCCTTCCGGACAGGCTTTACGCCCTCGAAATGTCGCTCCGACCGGGTGCCCCCTTCTTCCGCATCCTCTGCCACCGCTTGAGGACGAATGCCGCAACGACAAGGGCGAAGAGCGCATTGAAAAGCACCCATATGATCGGCTCCTGGAAATCGGTTCCGATCAGGTTTCCGTGCACGACGGCAAAGAGGAGGACGACATACATCAGGCCGTGAGCCCACCGCCAGTACTTCGGGATATACTTCCGGAGCACCACGGCGGCGAAGGCGATGTAGAGGAGGTAGAGCGCGGGCCGGCCTGCGAGTGCCCAGAACCTCCCCCAGGGAGAGAAGATGGGGATGAATATGGCAGGATTCATCGCGCCTATGGCAAGGGTCACCGGGTGCAGCGTAGGGAGGAGAAGCCCGATGGCGGCGAAGGTATGGTGCACCGCGAGAAACGGCCTGCCGAAGACCTTCATGATCTCCCGGAGGAACGGTGTCATAATAGCTGCAATGGCGAGAGCCAGGAAACCCCACAGAGCGAGAAGGCGCGCTATGACATTGAACGGATCTCCATAAGGCGCGGTCAGCACCACTGCAGCAACACCCGCATACAGGGCCAGGATGACGGCTGCAAGAAGCGCACCCGCCCGGGGCAGAGGCATGGTTCCAGAGAACTCACAGCAGGGGATAAGGGTTTCGCCCCGGATTTACCATCCGCCGCTCTTCGCGTGAGGTGTATCGCTATCCTTACGGGGCTTCTACCAGCCCTGTCTTTGAGATGGTCTCACGCGAAGGCGCAAAGGACGCGAAATGGACGATCGACACCTGTGTGGACTTCGCGATTTCGCGGCTTCGCGTGAGTTGACGGAGGGTATCAAAAAGCAAGAAGTGGTCGAAAACCCTCTCAGATCGCAATCCCCACAAGGTGAAGCAGGACCAGAACCAGGGCACCCGGAAGTCCTCCGAGGGCGCAGATGAGGATCGTCACCAGGTTGATCTGGATGTCGGGAGCACCGAACCAGCTGAGAACGTCGAAGTAATTCAGGAGCCAGAGCGTGATGAGGCCGGCGATGGCGTTGATGACGAGCGTCATGGCCTTCTTCATGAGGTAGTAGAGCGCCGCGGCTATCGCGACCGCGAGAAGGATGGCAAGGATCTCTTCCATCATCTATTTACCAATGATCTGCTGGTTATTTAACCGTATTGATGGAATCGTCAGCCGTCCGACGCGTCTTGTATCTTTTCCGAGCCCCCCGATCTCCCGAAGCATCTCAAAGACGTTCCCGGAGAGCATCGCCGTACGGATGGGCTCGACGAGATCCCCACCCTCCATCCAGAAGGGATTGGAGATCTCCACCGAGAAGTCGCCGGAGAACGGGTTCGCGGTATGGGCGCCCACGACGTCGTGGATCCAGACCGCCCGCTCGTCGCCGGGCTCTTTCGCCCGCGGGCCGTCGACGAAGAGGTTGTGTACGCCGATCCCGGGCGGCTCGCCCCCGGAGCGGACGGCGCTCCCCGTGCTTCCCTCGCCGTAGCGGTAGCCGGTCTTGAGGTCGTAGGCGAACCGGCCAAGCACCCCCTGCTCCACGAAGACCAGGCGCCGGGTCGGGATCCCCTCCGCGTCCCAGGTGGTGCTCCCGAGGCCGGGAGCAAACGGGTCGTCGTAAACGGAGAGCGATCCGTCAAAGACTTGCTCGCCGAGTTTGTCCGCGAGGAACGATCGGCCGGCTTTCACGTTCCGCCCGGAGAGGGCCGGGAGGAGAACATGGCCAAGAATGCTTGCGGCCGCAACCGGGGAGAGGACGACGTCGTAACGCCCGGTCGCGATATCCCGCCCCGATAGAGAGCGTGCGGCAAGCGAGGCCGCCTGTTCCCCGACCGACCGGGCGTCAATATCGGCACGGAACGAGGAGGCATCGAATTCATAGCCCGTGGACTGCTCCCGGATTGCTTCGAGGGATACCGCCGCCACCGTCCGGTTCATGCCGTAGAGGACACCGCTCGTGTTTGCGACCATGAGGTACGACCGGGCGAGGTTCGCGCCCCCGCCGACGACCTCCACCGGGTGCTCCGCGGCACCGGAAAGGAGGTCCGCGACCATCCCCGCCGCATCCTCCACCGCGACGACCAGGTCGCCGTCCGATGAGGATGCGGTGCTTGTTAGATTTGCCGGTTTCGGGAATCCTCCCCACTGCTGTGGGGTGGCAAGTCCACCGCTCGCGAGCGCCGCATCCAGGCACTCCTTCCACCGGTCGGGATCGCCGGTGCTCGAGAACCCTATCCGACCGTCTTTGACGGTCCGGATAGCCATGCTCCAGGCCTCCGACTCCTCGGCGGTGCCGATGATGCCCTTCTTGATCTCGGTGCTGACGCTCTCTCCCCGGGCGTAGAAGACCTCGACCTCGTCGGCCCGGCGCTCGCCCTCCCGGAGAATCCTCTCGATCAGGTCTTCGCCGTTCATTCGCCCCGCCCCCCGATGGTTGCGTTCTCGAGCAGGAGATGGGGCGCGCCGTCGCTGACCGGCACGCTCTGTCCACCTTTGCCGCAGTAGCCCGGGCTCATCTTCCGGTCGTTCCCGACGAGAGCGATGTTGTGGAGCGTCGAAAGGATCTCACCCGAGAGCGAGACGTCCCTGACCATATCGGTCGTCTCGCCGCCCTCAATCAGGTAGCCGTACTCCGCGTTGAACTGGAAGACGCCGCGGCCGGGGTCGACCTGGCCCCCCCTTGATCCGATCAGCAGGATGCCGTCCTTGCACTCGGAGAGAATCTCATCGTACATCGCATTGCCATTCTCGATGAAGGTGTTGCTCATCCGGACGATCGGCGGCGCCCCGTGCTCGGAGCGAGCGTGTCCAGGGATTCCGTTCCCGACCGCTGCGAGCGTCTCACGGTTGTGAAGGAACGACGAGAGGATGCCGTCGCGGATGATCTCGGTTCGCTGCACCGCGACACCCTCGGCGTCCACGGGGATGAACCCGAACTCATGAAGCGTCGGGTCGTCCACGATGACCAGCCCCTCGCACCCGATCCGCTCGCCGATCCTGCCCCCGAGTACCGATGCACCCTCGCGGACGAGGTCACCCTCGCTCGCGTGGCCGACCGCCTCGTGGGTGAAGACGCCGGCGAGCTCCGGGTCGAGCACGGCCCGTTTCGTCCCGCCTTTCGGGAGCTTCGCGTCGAGCAGGGAGACCGCGACCTCGCCTGCCTTCCGGCCGAGGTCCTGTTTGCCCCGGAGGTTGAACCCGGTGGTGATGTGGTCGCGTTCGCTCCCCATCTGCATCACGCCGTTTCTGGACGCGATGGCGACGACCGAGAACCCGGACCGGACGGCCTCGTAAGAGTACTCGTTTTCACTCGAATCCAGGAACCGGACCGCATCGATCCCCTCGGTGTAGCGGGCGCGGGTGTTTCCCACCCCGGCAACCCGTGCCGCAGCTTCGATCCCGGCAAGCAGCCGGGTCTTCTCCTCGAGGTCGACGTCCCGGGGGTCTTCCCCGAGGGGCGGGACGGGGAGCACGCCCCGCGGCGCATCGGCAAGGTCGAGGTGGTCCTGTGTGACCGCAGCGAGGCGTGCCGCCGCTTCGACGAGGGTATTTACCTCACGCTTCGAATCGATATCGACGTGGTCGCGGGTGAGGATACCCCAGCCTTTCGGCCCGAGCACCCGGATCACGGCTTTGTCAAAAAATGAGGTGCCTGCGGACTCGATCACCCCGTTGTCGATATCGACAAGGGTGGTCTCGCCCCGTACGCACCTGATGTCGTAGTATCTTACATCAGCCATAGGCTATCAGACCACGGAGCGCCCGGCGTTCGGGTCGAAGATGGTGGTCGGGGTGACTGCCATCTTCCGGAGCTTCGAGAGGAACCCTTCGCGGTTCTCGGGCACGAGTGCGTTCTGGAGGACCTCCTCGATGTGGTCGACCGGCACCACCTCGACCATCGTGCGGTAATGGTCCTCGATGAGGACGTCGTCCAGGTTCGACCGCGGGATGATCACCTTCTTGATCCCGGCTTTTGCCGCCGCCTCGATCTTGTAGGTTACCCCGCCGATGGGAAGGACGTCGCCCCGGACCGAGAGCGACCCGGTCATCGCGACGTCCTGGCGCACCGGGATATTCTCGATGGCGCTGATCACCGCTGTTGCCACGGTCACGGACGCGGAGTCCCCCTCGACGCCGCCGTAGGTGCCGATGAACTGAACGTGGATGTCCATGTTCCTGACATCCTTACCAGTGAACTTCTTGATCAGGGCGCTGACGTTCGTGATCGACTCCTTGGCGATCTCCTTGAGCATTCCGGTCGCGATGACCGTGCCGGTCGCTCCCTGGCTCGGGGTCACCTCGGCCATCACCGGGAGCACCGAGCCGGAGTCGCTCCCCATCACGGCAAGCCCGTTCACCCGCCCGATCCTGGTGCCCTCAACGACGGTGATGTCGTAGTCGCGGCTCCGCCGGATATACTCGTCGGAGATCTGGTCCTCAATCGAGCGGGATGCCGACTTTGCGGCGAGGACATGTTTCACGGAGGTGAACTCCGCACCTTCCTGCCGGGCGAGGTCGCCCGCCACCCGGATGAGCCCGCCCATGTCACGGAGTTTCAGGGTCAGGTGGCCCTTCCGGTTCGAACGGCGCCGGGCTTCGCGAAGAACCTCGAGCATGGCGCCGCGGTCGAAGTGGGGGATCTTCCCGTCGTTCTTGACCTCCTGCGCGATGAACCGGAGGAACTTCTTCCGGTTCTCCGGGGTGTCCTCCATTGTCTCCCGCATGTAAACCTCGTAGCCGTATCCCCGGATACGCGACCGGAGCGCCGGGTGCATCCCCTGGATGGCATCGATGTTGCCTGCTGCGATCATCACGAACCGGCAGGGGACCGGTTCGGTCCGGACCATCGCGCCGCTCGAGCGCTCGCTCTGGCCGGTGATCGGGAAGGTGCCTTCCTGGAGCGCGGTCAGCAGGTTCTGCTGGGAGTGTGGGGTGAGGGTGTTGATCTCGTCTATGAAGAGCACCCCCCCATGCGCCCGGTGGATGGCCCCGCCCTCGACACGGTCGTGAGACGGGGTCTCGAGGCCGCCGCTCTGGAAGGGGTCGTGCCGAACGTCGCCGAGCAGGGCGCCCGCGTGCGAGCCGGTGCCATCGACGAAGGGTGCAGGGGTGTTCGGGTCGTGGGAGATCAGGAGCTTCGGGACCATCGTCTCCTCGCGAGGCGTCGAATACTTCAGCGCCATGAAGATGAACGCGGCGGCGATGATACCCATGAGCCACTGATAGGTGATGATCGCGTAGCCGATGATGCCGATGATGAGGAGCATAATGAGGGTGCTCCGCATCTGAATCTTCTTCCTCGCCTCCACCTTGTGCGCGTTGACGATCTGTTTGCCGCGGCTCGCCGGCACGGTCCTGATGATAGGGTTATTGTTATCCTCAGGGTTCGGATAGACCAGGATGTCCTGCAGTTCCTCTTTGGGCAGGAGCTCGGCCATCGCCTTCGCCAGCATCGATTTGCCGGTTCCGGGGGTGCCGATCATCATCACATGCCTGCGCTGGACCGCGGCCTTCCGGATCACCTCGACGGCGTGTTCCTGGCCGATAACCTGGTCGATAAGGTTCGGGGGTACGTCGATATCTGAAGATGCGCTCAGCTCGAGACCTGAAAGGACGTCCATATCCTCCAGTTCATCATTCGTGAGCTCGATGTTGGGAATTTCTGTTGATGTCGTCGAATCCATCGTCGAGTTTACCTCTTTGCTCCACTAGTACTTATATAATTTATTCATCCTCGTTCAAATACTTTCTAGCAAAGGTGTTCTATGAGAATAATCAGTACGGAACGGTCCCAGGTTCTCGCGGCCCGCATTGCCGGAAAGCTGGGGGCTCCACTGGTCGAGACAAAATTCACCCGTTTTCCTGACGGAGAACTATATCTTCGCTGTAGAGAACTTGACGATGAGACCCTGATCGTCAGCAGTGTCGTGGATAACGATATGCTCGTGCAGACCCTTCTTGCAATCGATGCCGCTGACAGGTCAAGAACCACGCTGGTAGTCCCGTATCTCGGCTACTCGCGGCAGGACAGGCGTTTTTTCCCGGGCGAGCCGATCAGCGCCCGGGCGGTCGCACGAGCCCTCTCGACCGGTGTCGAGCGGGTCTATATCGTCAACATCCACGACCCGGGCGTGCTGGATCACTTCAGCGTCCCGGCAACAGACGTCACTATCGCCCCGGCCGTCGGGGGGTACATCGGCGACCTGCGCCTGCAGAACCCCCTGGTCCTCGCTCCGGATGAGGGAGCGATCGACTTTGCTGCCGACGTTGCGGCCGTCGGCGGATGGGACTGCGATCACCTCGAAAAGACCCGTCTCTCAGGTGAGGAGGTCCGGATCGCCCCGAAGACCATCGATGCGGCCGGCCGGGACGTCGTGATCGTAGACGATATCATATCCACCGGCGGGACCCTCGCGACCGCCGCCTGCATGCTCCGGGAGCAGGGAGCTGCTTCCATCCACGCAGCCTGTGTTCACGGGGTGCTCACGAGCGGCGCCTACACGCGCCTGCGGGCAGCGGGGGTCTCCTCGGTCGTCTCCAGCGACACTTACGAGAACGCCTCAAGCTTCATATCGGCCGCGAGCGCAATCGCTACCGCGATCAGGGAAGATGCTCACCGTTGATGGAACCCACCTGGAGGGAGGGGGACAGGTCCTCCGCCTGGCGGTCGCCCTATCGGCGATCTCTCGAACTCCGGTGACCGTCACCCGGATCCGGCAGAATCGGAAAAACCCCGGGCTCGCGCCTCAGCACATCGCTGCGGTTCGGGCGGTCGCCGGGGCCTGCGATGCCGAATACACGGATCTTTCGCCCGGGAGCAGTCAGATAACCTTCACTCCGGGACAACTTCGGTGGGCCGAACAGGACATCGACTCCGGAACCGCCGGGAGCATTCCTCTCATCCTCCAGGCATGGCTTCCGGTCGCCCTTCATGCCGGCGGGAGCATCACCGTCACGGGCGGGACCGAGGTGGCATGGAGCCCGACGATCGATTACCTGGACCGCGTTCTCGCACCGGTGCTCCGCCGCGCCGGGGCCTCGATCGAGATTACGGTACTCGAACGCGGGTACTATCCGCGGGGAGGCGGGCGGGTGCACGTCCGGGTGGAGCCGGCCCGGCCCAGCCCGATCGTGATCCCGGAAGAGGAGGAGCGCCGATGCGGGATCGTTTCCTGCTCGGCGGGCCTTCCCGGGCACGTCGTGGAGCGCCAGGCAGCCGCCGCCCGGGACCTCCTCGCAAGCGATCTCGGCCTCTCCTGTATCGCCACCCTCGACCCCCGGGAGGACGGGGCGAGCACCGGGAGTTCGGTCACGGTATGGAGCGGGGCGAAGGGCGCCGTCGCTCTCGGGAAGAGGGGGCTTCCCGCTGAAGAGGTGGGCCGGGCGGCCGCCCGGGCCCTGATCGGGGAGTGCCGCAGCCCTGGCACGGTCGACGTCCACCTCGCCGACCAGCTTCTGGTCTACCTCGCCCTCTGCGGGGGGGAGTACAGCACCCACACCCTCTCGATGCACGCGAAGACTGCCTGCTGGCTCCTCTCCGGGTTCGGCTACCCGGTCGCATGCCGGGAGAACGATACCGTGAGGTTCTCAGCATGACGCTGGTCCTCGACGCCTCGGTCTTTTTTGCGGAGGTGCCCATAGAAGAGGAGGCATGGACCACCCCCACAGTAGTGGAGGAACTCGGCGACTTCCATGCGAAGTGCCGGTTTGAGGCGCTCGCGGCTGCGGGACTCCGGGTCCGGGAGCCCCGTGAGGAAGACCTCATGCCGGTCGATGCGGCCGCACTCCGGACCGGGGACGCCGGGGTGCTCTCGGCGACCGACCGGGATATCCTCGCACTCGCGCTGGAACTCTCGGCCGTCCTCGTCACCGACGACTTCGCGGTCCAGAACGTCGCCCACCGTCTCGGTGTCGAGACACGGAGCATCCGGCAACGGCCGGCCCGGGCGATCCGGTGGCGCTACCGGTGCAGCGGGTGCGGCCGGTACTGGCGAGAGCCGGGAGAATGTCCGATCTGCGGCGCAGCAATCAAAAGAAAACTTAAATAGATTCCCTGGCGATCTCTACTCCATGTCCGCCCTTGAAGAGTTGATCACGAAGGCAAAGGCACTCCAGGCAGAAGGGCACACTCCCGGCCAGGTCTCCGACGAGCTGGGCCTCTCGATGGAGACGGTCACCTGGCTGCTCACCCAGCAAAAGGGCATGGAAGCCCCAAAAGACGTTCACATAGACTGGACGGCGATAGGGAGCCACGGAACCCTCCTCAGCGACATGGCGATGATGATGCTCAAGCGCTTCCTCTACCTGCCGGAGGCGGAGAGTGCGTATCCCCCCGGAGAGATCCCTGATACAGTCGTCGGCATCGCGCTGTCGGGGATCCCCCTCGCCACCCTGATCGCCGCGGAGGAGGGGTTGAAACTCGCGGTATACCTCCCGGCGAAACATAGCAGGAGCGAAACCCCTACCGGATCCCTCTCGGGCACCTTCTCTACGATATCCGGGCAGCGCTGCATCATTATCGATGACGTCGTGACGACCGGGACGACGCTTACCGAGGTAGTACAATTCCTCCGGCGGCACGGGGCCACGCCAATGGCGGTCTGGTCGCTCTTCAACAAGCAGGGTGTCCGGGAGATCGACGGCGTTCCGGTCCATTCGCTCTTCGCGATATCGAGACTCGGGTGAAGACCCGGATCCCGGTCCCCGTGGCGGGCCGGTGCATCAGGTACGCCTATCAAGGGTGCCAGGCGCGTAACGCTAACAGGAGAGCGATCCGCACCCGCCGAACGGCGGATGCACCGGGGGATGGATGGGGCCTATCGATTAATATATATAGAACCTCTGAACAAACCTAACGAGCAAAGGAGGATTATACAATGCTTGCTGGACAGCCCATCATTATTTTACGGGAAAATGTTGAGCGCACGCGCGGATTCGAGGCGCAACGCTCGGTCCCCGGGGAATGGACAAGATGCTGGTCAGCTCCAGCGGTGATGTGGTGATCACGAACGACGGGGCAACCATCCTGCACGAAATGTCCGTGCAGCACCCCGGCGGCAAACTGATTGTCGAGGTTGCGGAGACACAGGACGGCGAGGTCGGTGACGGCACCACGACCGCGACCGTACTCGTCGGGTCGCTGATGGAGGAGGCAGAGAGGCTTCTCGCCCAGGAGGTTCACCCCACAATCATCGCGAACGGCTATCAGCTTGGTATGGAGAAGGCCCTCGCGATCCTCGACGAACTGGCCATCTCGGTCGGGTTCGGCGACCGCGACGACCTCTTGAAGATCGCCGACACCGCCATGACTGGCAAATCCATCGAAGCCGTCAAAGACAAGGTTGCCGGCATCGTGGTGGACGCGGTGCTGCAGGTCGCGAGCAAAACGGACCAGGGCACCTACGTCGTGGACGAGGACGACATCAAGATCAGGATGCAGGTCGGCGACTCAATGCACGACGCCGAACTGATCCGGGGCGTTGTCATCGACAAGCAGCGTGTCTTCGAGCAGATGCCGGAGAAGGTCAGGGACGCTAAAGTAGCCCTGCTCGCACTGCCGCTCGAGGTCACGAAGACCCAGGTCAAGTCGAAGATCAAGATCACCTCCTCCGACCAGATGAAGGCGTTCTCCGAGCAGGAGCGCGAGTCCCTCCGGAAACTTGCCGACCAGATCGTTGCCTCTGGCGCAAACGTCGTCCTCTGCCAGAAAGGAATCGCCGACGCGGTGCAGTATTTCCTCGCCAAACACGGCATTTACGCCGTTGAGGACGTGAACGAGAACGACATGAAATTCGCCGCGAAAGCGCTCTGCGGCACCATCGTTAACAAACCCGAGGAACTCAACGCGGCGACGCTCGGCCACGCTGAAAAGGCCGGGGAAGTTCCCGACACCGACCTGACGGTCATCTCCGGCTGCGACAACCCGAAAGCCGTCACGATCCTCCTGCGGGGTACTTCCCAGCTGTTGCTGGACGAACTCGAGCGGGCGGTCTACGACGCGACCCGGGTTGTCCAGGACGCCATTGAGGACGGCAAGTTCGTCGTCGGTGGCGGATCGGTGGAGACCGAACTCCAGATGCGCATCCGCGACTATGCCGCAACCGTCGGTGGCCGGGTCCAGCTTGCCATCGAGGCGTTTGCGAACTCCTTCGAGATCATACCGAGGACGCTCGCTGAGAACTCCGGGTTCGACACGATCGACAAGGTCGTCGACATGCGCAAGGTCCACGCCGACGGCGCGAAGTACGCCGGGCTCAACGTCTACACCGGCGAGGTCGTGGACATGCGCGAGGCCGGCGTCATCGAGCCCCTGCGGGTGAAGACCCAGGCGATCAAGAGTGCGACCGAGACGGCCCCTGCGGGTGAAGACCCAGGCGATCAAGAGTGCGACCGAGACGGCCATGCTCCTCGTCCGCGTCGACGACATGATGGTTACCCAGACCGGAAAGCCGGGCCCACAGTAAGTCATCCACGCGAGGAGGCCAGGAAGATCACGACCTCCTCTTCCTCGATATTTTTATCCTGCGGCAGGCTTCTTCCACGGCAGAAAATAAGCGCCGCATCTGGATTGAGCCCGAAAGAGAGGAGAGCGGCCTCGTAGGTATCGCCCGGCCGCCCCTGGTAGATCAGCACGCCGCCGTCCGGGATGAGTGTGAATCGACAGAGCATATCTCGATACTATTATAGTGAAAGAACCTAAATACTCTAGGCTGATTCTGTGCCGAGGTAGTCTAGTCCGGGAAGGCGGTGGCCTCGAAAGCCACTGGTGTTCGGCACCTCGGGAGTTCAAATCTCCCCCTCGGCGTCCATCTTGCTGTTCAGGTTCTCGGGGTTACTCGAAGTGAACTACCCCACCCTGAAGGGTGGGGTCTTCCCGCTCCGCCCCCTTCACCCCCGCAAAATAAAACACCACCAGAAACCCCATTTTTTAGAGAAGCCTTTCTATGGCATCATCTCCCCTTCGGCACTTTACCACGAGACCAGGGAAACACCGGGATACTCCACCGGCGCCCGATACGACCCTGCGAGATCGCTTCATCACAGGACGAATCGCATCGGGATAGGACCCATCCTCCAGAACGGTTACCCATAACCGCGGCATCCAACGGATAGCGGGAGTTCCAAAAAGAAATATGTTAGTTAATCAGCAAAGGTAAGATAACATACGGCGTCCGCTGTCCGGGATCATCCCGCACCGGCCGATGGAGATCTCCCGTGTACCGCTGCTTTGACGAACTGGACGATGCTGTCGTCATCCTTGACCGGGATAATACCGTTGTGCGGCTGAACCGATCGTTTTGCGAGACGTTCGGGATCGGTGATGACGCTGCACGCGGCGTGGAGATAGGTGACCTCATCGCCCGCCACCTCGTACCGCTCTTCGAGGGGGGAGACTCTGCCGACCGGATAATCGAAGCACTCCGGTGCCAGCGGCAGGTGGCGCACGCCACCTGCCGGATGCAGACCTCCACCGGTGAGGTGCGCTGGTTCTCCTTTTCGTGCCGGGTGATGTCCGGCGAGCCGTACGCCGGGATGGTGCTCGCCCGGTTCCGGGACGTGACCCCCGAACGCGACGAGGCAGTGCGGAGCGCCCGGGCTGCGAGAGTACGGGTCGGGGCCGAGTCGGTCTTTGCCGCCGTCGGGGAACTGGTGCCCTACGGCATCTGGATCTGTGAGCCGGACGGCACTGTACTCTACGTTTCTCCCTCGTTCCTCGACCTGGCGGGGAAGACACTCAATGAGTGCCGGCAATCGGGATGGCTGGAGTGCATCCCGCTTGAAGATGCTACAGTGCGTGCCGACTTGAGACGGTGCCTCGATACAGGGTGGCGGTGGGATCGTGAGCTAAGGGTTCCGGATCCCGACGGGGAATGCCACACCATCCTCTCCCGGGGAGCTCCGGTCCGTGATGAGGACGGGCAGATCGTTCTCTGGGCCGGAATCAACCTCGACATCACCGCGAGAAAACAGGCCGAGCGGCTCACCGCCGTCCGGGCGGCGCAGCAGGCAGCCGTCGCGGACCTCGGCCGACTCGCTCTTGCAGGGGCGGAGCCTCCCGAACTGATGGACGCCGTTGTCCGGGTGGTGGCGGAGCGCCTGGAAGTCGAGTACGCCAAAGTGCTCCGCTACCTGCCAGAAGAGGATCTCTTCATCCTTGAAGCGGCGGTGGGGTTCGGCGGAGTCCGGGTCGGTACCGAGAAAGTGGATGGAGGAACCGATTCCCAGGCGGGATACACTCTTCTTTCCCATGAGCCGGTGATCGTCGAAGACTTCGACGCCGAGACCCGGTTCCGGGGCCCGGCCCTCCTGCGAAACGAGGGGATCCTGAGCGGCATCAGCGTCATTATCCAGGGTGACGAGGCGCCGTACGGGGTGCTCGGCGCCCATACCCGGACCCTGCGCAGGTTCACCCGGGACGACATCAACTTCGTTCAGGCGGCCGCAAACGTTCTGGCACTGGGATTCAAGCGAAAGGCGGCCGAAGAGGCGCTCAGCAAAAGCGAGGAGAAGTTCCGCGAGATAGCGCAGCGGAGTTTCGACATGATCTATACCTGCTACCACGAGAGCGGGATTGCCTATATATCTCCGGCCGTGACCCGCATCCTTGGCTACACACCCGCCGAACTCATCGGCCAAAAATGCCGGGACTATGTCAGTCCCCTCTCCCTCGCCGCGTGGAAGGCGGCACAGACGAAGCTAGCCCGAGGCGAGCCGGTCGAGGGACTCGAGGTCGAGTTCCGCCGCAAGGACGGGACGTCGGCGTTCGTCGAGCTGAACGAATCACCGATCGTGGAGCATGGAAAAGTGGTCGGCGTCCAGGCGGCCGGCAGGGACATCACCGAGCGGAAACAGGACGAGCGCCTTCGGCAACAGGCATTCGAGCAGATCGAGCGGAACATCGAGCAGTTCGCCGTCCTCGGTGACCACATACGCCAGCCCCTGCAGGTGCTCCTCGGTATGGCCGACCTGGTCGACGATCCGAAGGCGTCGACGGTCATCCGTGACCGGGTCGAGCGGATCAACGAGTACATCAGACAGCTGGACCGGGGATGGGTGGAATCCCGAATGGTCCGCGAGTTTCTTCGGCGGCACGAGCAGGATTGATTCTGCAAGTCCGGCCGGATCGGCCTGGACCTCCGGCGGATCTCCTACCGGTACTGCCTGGTAAGCGGTTTTTCCGTGATAGAGGCTATTTTAATATCACTTTCCTGTATCGCGCCGTGCCCGGAAAAGACCGAGCGAATCTCCTCAAGAATCCGCTCGGCCAGTATCCGCGCGTCGCGCTCCTGGTCGGTGTCCATCTCGATGAACCCGGTCAGTTCTATACGGAACTTTTTCATGTCTCTCCTTGCCTCCGTCTCATTGGAGCATCCGCTTGCATCCTACTGCGCCTCTCCGATACTGCGGAGAACTGCCTGCATGACATCGTCCACATGCTCCCACGTGAGGTTATCCGCACTCATACCCGGACGCCGGACGATGAAGGGGCGTCCTTCGTCACCGGCTTTGCGCATGTCGGGGTCCAGAGGGATGTTGCCGAGGTACGGCACGCCGAGGTCTTCTGCAGCCTTCTTCCCGCCGCCCTGTCCGAAGAGGTCGATCTCCTTGCCGCAGTGGGGGCAGACCATGCCACTCATGTTCTCGACGATGCCGAGAACCTTGATATCCATTTTCTCGACGAATTTTACGGCCTTTGTCGAGTCGAGTACGGCAACCTCCTGCGGCGTCGTAACAATAACGGCACCGGCAACGTTCGGGGCAAGCTGGATGATCGATAACGCCTCGTCTCCCGTGCCCGGTGGCAGATCCACCACGAGGTAGTCCAGGTCTCCCCAGTCAACATCCGTGAGGAACTGTTTGATGACCTGCATCTTCATGGGGCCGCGCCAGATGACGGGAGTGCTCTTATCCGGCAGGAGAAACGCCATCGAGACGACGCCGAGTGCCGGCACCACGTATACCGGTTCGATCCTCGTGCCGTTCGTCGACGTGAGTTTGGTCTCCTCGATGCCCAGCATCTTGGGGATGTTGGGGCCGTGGATATCGAGATCGAGAAGGCCCGTCTGGTAGCCGTGGTTCGCAAGCGCCATTGCAAGGTTCGCGGCCACCGTGCTCTTCCCGACGCCCCCCTTCCGCTCAGCACCAGGATGACGTGCTTGACGCTCACGGCAACCTTTTCAAACGGGTTTTTCTGCTGCTGTCCAGCATCCTTCGTTGTATTGTCTGTTTCTGCCATAACGTACCCTCAACACCTCATCCTGGTGGGCGGAATCGTCCGTCCACCGGTCACGAAGTGATTGTGAGCCCACACGAGTGTTCTTCCCGAACAGGATCATGCAACACGGCTCGCACAATAATGTTAACAGCGTTAACAGAAAGTAGTATTGATACTTACATGTTCGGCCCCTCTCAGGGATACACAGCGATCCACGGCGCTCACCGGATCTGCTCCCCTGAACGGTTCTCCGGCGGAAAAGGGCGGAGATCGGTTCGAGACCCATCTTGCCGGGAACCCCACGTTAAAGAGAGGGTATTGACACAGGGTAGATCGAGGGACCTGCGATGGCATTTGATCTATCGAAATGCGACTTCTCCCGCTGCAGGGGAGAATGTCTCGTCCGCTGCCCGTACGTATCCTATGGAGAGGACGATGCAAAGACCGCTATAAAATCCCTGATAGAGGGAGAACGCCACCCGATCCTGAAGGAGTGCATCACCTGTGCGGCATGCAATGACTTCTGCCCCACGGGCGCCGACCCGTGGGATCTCATTGCACGGCGGCAGGAGGAAACGGGCGTTCTCGGCATTCCCGCGGACGCAAAGCCGTCGAGCGACTGGCTGACGAAGCCGGCGACGGTCATCAGGAGGGGGGAAGCGGGCGGCCCGCTGATATCGGCCGGCGGGATCTACGAGGTGGTGCCCCAGGCGGAGTTCCTCACGGGACAGGTGTTTGAGGAGGCAACCATCATCGGGGGCGGGCCGTACGCGTGCGGGTTCACCGAGACCCACCTCGGCCGGGCGTCCCGGCCGCTGAAGTTCCTTCCGCAGTTCATCGAGAACCTTGCTAAAGCGGCCGAAGAGTTCGGGGTCGACGAGATCGTCTTCACCCACGACGCCTGCTACAACGTGGCGACGACCATCGCGACGCAGCAGGGGATCGAGGTGCCGTTCCGGCCGGTCCACATTCTCGAGTACATCCGGAACTGGCTGCGGGAACATCCGGATCGGATCACGAATCCGCTCGGCATCAGCATCGCGGTGCAGGGTGGCTGCACGACGCGCTACGCCCCGAGAGGCGGGGGCCGCGAGATCTGGTCGGACTGGCTCGCCGATATCTTCGAGATGATCGGTGTTACGTCCGTCGAAGAGAAGCGGACCTACACGGGAGAAGACCGGCTCTGCTGCGGGTGCGGGATCTTCCACACCCAGCACGAGCGGGCGCTTGAGATCCAGCGCAGGAATATCGGTGACGCCGCCGAGGCCGGCGCCGAAGAGCTCGTCTTCATCTGCCCGGCCTGCATCTCCGTGATGCGGGCGACCTGCCGGAAGATGGAGATCGAGCCGATCTACATCACCCAGCTCGTGAAACAGGCGCTGGGCGAGGAACTCGGCCCTGCCGGAACCGCCGCGTTCGGATATCCGGTGAAGTAGTCAACGAGGTGAGAAGAATGGTGAAGTTCACAAAGGAGATGAAAGAAGCCCTGCGGGTTCCTGGCAAGGGAGGGAGCCTGATCTACCTCTGCACGTCGAACCGAGACGGCAACCCGAACATCGCCGCGATGCGGTTCGTCGCCACGCACATGGACGACAAGATCCTGATCGCCGATATGTTCCTCTTGAAGACGAAGGCGAACATCAAGGAGAACCCCGAGGTCGCGGTCACGATCTGCCACCCGCTCGACGAGGGGCGGTGGTGGGTCTTCCGGGGGAAGGCCGTGGACATGGAGTACGGGTTCCCGCGTGACTTCGACTGGTACGGCGCAAACGCGACGGATATCCTGAACGAGTGGGGGAACTGGAACAAGGCCGAACCGCCGGACGAGGTGCCGCCGGACATCGTCTTCCCGAAAGCCGTCCAGCGCGGGGTCGTGGTCGTGCACGTCGAGGAGGCCTACTCCATCGAGCCGGGGCACGTGGGAGAGAAGGTTCTAGAGGGGTGATCGAGATGACGGTGAATCTTACAGACAGGATGAAGGCCTGGATCGAAGCGATGGGTTGCCACCTCTGCGTCGCGACGCCGGAAGGCGTGCCGTTCGTGGTGTTGGGCCGCTATGCGAAGGCGACGGCCAACGATGAGGTGGCGTTCGCGCTTGCAGAAGACGAGATGAAGGTCATCGCACCCGCGCTGTCGGAGAACCCCCGGGTTGCGTTCGGCGTCTCGCGGCAGGGCGGCATCCGTGCTGCGTACCAGTTCAAGGGAACCGGAGAACTCCTCCGTTCCGGATCGGTCTTCGACACGGTCGCGGCACAGGCAAAAGAGGAGAAAGGGATAGACGCCGGGGCCGTGCTTCTCGTCCGCCTGACCGAACTCTACTGCACGAAGCCCGGCTACGAGGCCGGGCAGCGGCTCGACGGCATGTCGCCGGAGGATCTTGACGCCTGGGAGCGACAGCGCTGGAAGGACGTGCCGAGAAAAAAGGACTGAGTTCTGATGAGCAGCGACGAAAAAAAGATCCCTAAACAGTTCCCCTGGATCATTCCTTTCTCATGCGAGGGGTGCGGCGACTGCGTCGAGGCCTGTCCGACCGGCTCGATCGAGCTCGTGGATCTGGGAAAGAAGATCGACAAGGCCTGGATCACGTGCCCGGAGACCTGCATCGGCTGCGGGAAGTGCGCCGATGCCTGCGTTGTCGGCGCCGTGCAGATGACGTCCTACGTCGAGAAGGCGCTCGAACGCTACCGCGAGAAGACGAGCCCGGAGTAATTCCGGGATCAGGCTCCTTTTTTACGTTCCATGAGTGGTGTCTCGCTGTCGATGGAAACAAGGGCATCCTGAAACACACACCTATGAGAGTGTGTTGGGCCACAGCACCTACCAGTACGCTGGACCGTGGTGGCTGCGCACCTGATGGTGCTCGAGCTCCTGCCCTTCGGCCAGTCGCTTATCGCCATTGGGGGAACGACTGTCCGCAGGACGCGACAGTTCGCTAGAACTGGAGCGTGAGCACCGAAGGTGCGAGACAGGAGTTCGAGAAACCTGAAGAGGTTCGCTGTGGGGCTGACAGGGAGTGCGAGCGAAGCCAGCTTGAGCACCGGAGGTGCGAGTGCGATGCTCCGGAGGAGCGGAGCACGAGAAGCCGTGAGGCGTCGAGGTGCGAACGGAGTGAGCATGAGAAACTCGAAGAGTTTCGAGGGGGGAGCATCCCCCCTCCCCTGTCTCTACTCCATAAGGCTATACCTGTGACCCCCACCCCACCCGGCCTCCGGCCTCCTCCCCCGCCCCCTTGGGGGCGGGGGCAGTGCGTGGCGATACCCGGGAATATCGGTTGATGGGGTTATGTGAGTAGAACGGAGTTGCCCTGAAATACTTCCTGAAGAAAGTAGAGGAGTTCAACAGAGCCCTTGAATCCAGACTCATACCTGGTTCTACAGAAACCCGAACGACTCAAGCAGCACGTCGGCATTCAGCCTGCCGAAGTGATGGACTTCGCCGCTCTCCGAATCGTTCACCGTGACCTCCGCCGGCGAGAAAGCAAGCAGCGAGTCCACCTTGAGGAAGTCGTAGCCGGCATCCTTGAGCACCCGGGCAAACGGCCTCCCGTAGTCGGGGGAGGTCTGTGAGGGGAGGGTCGCAAAGACCGGGTCGTAGCCCTCCGCGACGAGGGAGACCGAGCCGTAGTAGATGTTGCAGTCGTTGGTCGTCCCCATCGCCTCGATGCCGGTCCGCTTTATGGGCGCGATCGGCGATCGGCCCGCCGCGTGGCTGATCCGATGGACGTCGTAGCCCTTCTCCTCGAGTTTGTGGAGAGTCGCCGTGACGACCCGGCCGGAGATCTGCACCGAGCCGACCAGGCTCCGGGTTGGGGCGACGAGGACGTAGAGGTTTTCGGGTTCGATGCCGCACTTCTCCGCGATGAAGCCCGTGACTTCCTCGCCCGGGAGGGTGTCCGCCTCCAGCGCGAGGATGCCGGTCCGGGAGGTGTCGCGGTAGCCAAGCATTTTGTAGGTATTTTTCGGCTTTAAGGAGAGCGCCCGCGCCGGACCGGAAGCCATCGCGGAGTAGCCCCCGGCCTTGAGCACCCATCCCGCCTTCTGCGAACCGAGGCACGCGAGAGCGGGGCGGCTCACGGTGAGGTGCAGGAACGGGACGGGCACGTCCCCCACCCGGCCCATGGTTATCGCCGCTGTCGCAAGCCCCGCAAGGCAGGTCTCCACGAAGAGGGACCCCGCCCGGTAGCTCCCGGGGACGTGCACGCCGCAGTCGATGCACGTTGCGCCGTTCTCCAGTTCTGCAACCGCCACCCCGAGTTCGTCCCGGCGGTCGATCAGTTCTCTCACGGCGGGCATCGCCGTGCGGTTTACGCTGAGCATCGTCCTCACCTATCTCAGCGGTAGGGTGCAGATCGCTTTAGCAGTTCCCCTCCGGGCATGCAATCCGGTCCGACGCGCACCCGGCAACGACCGGCTTTATGCAACTGCCCGAGAAATAGGTAAGTACCTATGCCGGACAACACGAGAGAAGGCTCATCGGCACGCTTCGTGGACGGCGCGATCCCCGCCGGCCTCCTTGCCGCCGTGCGGTCAGGGCGGCCGCTGGTGCATCACATCACGAACAGCGTCACGATCAACGACTGCGCGAACATAACGATCTCTTCCGGGGCCGCCCCGGTGATGGCCGAGGCGCCCGAGGAGGTCGGCGAGATGGTCGCAGCCGCCGGAGCCCTCGTCCTGAACATCGGGACGCTCTCGGCTGCGCAGGTCGAGGCCATGCTGATTGCCGGGCGCCGGGCAAACGAACTCGGTATCCCGGTCGTCCTCGACCCGGTCGGCGTGGGGGCCACGGAGTTTCGGACAGCGACCGCCCACAGACTCCTCGAAACCCTCGATATCGCCGTCCTGAAAGGCAACGCCGGGGAGATCGGCGTTCTTGCCGGGACGGGCGGGAGCGTCCGGGGCGTGGACTCCGGCGGGGTCGCCGGCGATCCCGTCGAGACTGCGCGGGAGTGCGCACGCTCGACCGGAACGGTCGTGGCGATGACGGGGGCGATCGACGTTGTGACCGACGGTAGCAGGGTCTTCCTCGTCAGGAACGGCAACCCCGCGATGGACCGGCTCTCGGGGACGGGGTGCATGGCCTCCTCGGTCACCGCGGCGTTTGTCGCGGTCGCGGACGATTACGCGGTCGCGTCGGCCGCGGCGCTCGCGGCGTTCGGCCTTGCCGGGGAGCGGGGCGCGGCAGGGGCACGCGGCCCCTACACGTTTCGGACGGCGCTCTTCGACGAACTTGCCGGGCTTTCACCCGATGACCTTGCCGGGCATGCACGGATCGAGGAGCGGTAATGGCGTATGACCTCTACGTAGTCACCGACGAAGCGATCGGGCGCGGACGCACTCACACGGAACTTGCCCGCCTCGCCGCCGCCGGCGGCGCGGACGTGATCCAGCTCCGCGACAAGAGGCTCCCGGGCCGGGACCTCCTCAGCGCGGCGGTTGCCATACGCGAGATCACCCGGGACGCCGGCGCGCTCTTCATCGTGAACGACCGTCTGGACGTGGCCCTCGCGGCCGGTGCCGACGGCGTCCACCTCGGCGCAAGCGATCTGCCCGTGGGCGAGGCGCGGCGCATCGCCCCGCCGGGGTTCGTCATCGGGGCATCGGTCGGGTCCGTCGCCGCGGCTGTCCGGGCCGCCGCAACGGGTGCCGACTACGTGGCGCTCAGCCCGACGTTTGCGACCGGGTCGAAGGACGACGCGGGGCCGGGGTGCGGGCTTGCAACGCTCTCGGCGGTCCGTGCCGCGGTATCCCTCCCGCTTGTTGCTATCGGGGGGATCACCGCAGCAAACGTCGCCGACGTCATCGCCGCGGGTGCGGACGGCGTCGCGGTGATCTCGGCGGTCGTGGGAGAGGACAACGTCACCGCCGCCGCACGGAACCTCCGCGACCGCATCGCCGCCGCGAAAGCGGAAGGGCGTTAGTCCGCCGGGCAGGTCACCGGGGAAACAGGCGTCCGCTGGTGGAAGACCGCCCGCCACCGGCCGTCGCTCCGTGCATACACGGTCGATACAAAGATCGTCTGCCCGCCGAAGGAGACGGTATACGCGAGGACGGCACCCTCCTCACCGAGGGACACCACCTTCGGGTCAGTGATCGTATACGCCGGCAGCTCGTTGGGGTTCTCCACGAGATCGCGGAGGATCCCTTCCCTGTCCAGGACACCGAAAGGAGTGACGACAAAGGCCTCCGGCGCGAGATAATCACGGTAGAACGTCACGTCCCGGACATCGGCAGCCCTCCAGGCCCGCTTCTCGATATCCAGCAGAATAGCTAACAGGTCTTCCATAAGGAGCGTCTGGACGCACGAGTCGATAATAATCGTTTCCCCGGGTCCAGTCCACCCTGAGAACAGCAAGATTAAACAGGGACGGTGTCAAGTAAAACAATTTAAATCAACTCAAAAGTAAAAGAAATCGCTTTAATACCAGTATAACGGGTACTGAATAGTATCCATGTCAAAAAATGCCATAGCACTGATCACGCTCGCCCTTCTCCTCTTCGCGGCGGGATGCACCACCGTCACCGGGGATGACACCACTGCCGGCGACGACGCCACACTGCTCGTCTACTCCGGCGCCGGCCTCAAGAAGCCGATGATCGAGATCGGGGAAGTATTTGCCGACAAATACGGCATCGGCGTCGAGTACACCTTCGCCGGTTCGGGTACGCTCATCACCCAGATGGAACTCTCGCGGAAGGGTGATGCCTTCATCCCCGGTGGAACGCCTGACTACCGGATCGCACAGGATAAAGGGCTGGTCGGAGATCCGGGATACGCCGCCTACCACGTCCCGGTGATCGCCGTCTGCAAGGGGAACCCGAAGAACATCACCTCGGTCGACGACTTCACCCGGCCCGGGCTGAAGATCGCGCTCGGTGGCGCGAACACCACCGCGATCGGCAGAGCCGGTGACAAACTCTTCCGGGCGCACGGTATCTTCGATGCCGTCGAGGCAAACGTCATCCTCCGGGCGCCGACGATCAACGAGGTGGTCGTGGCGATGAACATGGGCACCGCCGACGCCGCGCTCCTCACGCTCGACACGGTGAACCCCGAGACGATGGACAGGATCGATCTGGCGCAGGAAGACGGTCTCACCCTCATCATTCCGATAGGGGCGACCACCTTCACGGGGCAGCCTGACGCCACCCGGCAGTTCGTCGAGTTCGTCACCTCCGACGAGGGGAAGGCAATCTTTGTCAACCACGGGTTCCCGGCCTACCCCGACCCGGCATACGAGGGGGTGGAGCCTTGAGCGGCACGGAGTACCCCTGCAGGGCTATCGGTGTCGCCCGGACGCCGTTCACCGACCCGGCCGCCACCCCCATCCAGGCGGCCTTCTCCACCGTTCGCGGAACAGTGGAGGTCTACCCCGGGTTCCGAGACGGCCTTTCGGCGCTCGCGGGGTTCTCCCACCTCATCCTCATCTACCGGTTCCACCGGGCCGCCGGTGAAGAAATCGCCGAACGGCCGCTCGTCGACGGCACCGAACCGCACGGCATCTTCGCCACCCGGCACTTCAACCGCCCGAACATGCTCGGGATATCGGTCGTCAGGCTTACCGGGATTGACGGCGCCACGCTCGCCGTCGAGGGCGTCGACCTCATGGACGGGACACCGATCCTGGACATCAAGCCCTACATCCCGGCGTTCGACAGCCTTCCCGATGCTGCCTCAGGGTGGGTGACGCCGCAGCACGTCGAGCAGATCAAGAAACAGAGCGCGTCCTTCAGGGTAGATTAACTGTGTTCCCGAACCGGGCCGCTCTCCCCCGCCCCACCCCGTTCAAGGCGTTCTTTCTCGCCGTCTCATTCGCCCTGATCGCCTACATGCTCGTCGTCATCGGCGGCCTCGTGACCTACCCGCCGCTCCCGGCTCTCATCGAGAGCCTGCTCTCCCCCGAGATCCTCTTTGCCGTCGAACTCTCGCTCGTCACCTCGGCGGTCTCCACCGCCTTCTGCGTCGTCGCCGCCGTACCGGTCGCCTACTCCCTCGCCCGGTTCTCGTTTCCCGGCAGAGGGATCGCAAACACGATCTTCAACATCCCGCTCGCCCTCCCGCCACTCGTTGCGGGCGTGGCGCTGCTCATCTTCTACGGTCCCTCGACGTTCGGGAAGATGCTCTCGGAGTGGGGGCTCGACGTCATCTACACCCCGCTCGGGATCATCGTCGCCCAGTTCTTCGTCAACCTCCCCTACATGGTGAGGGTCACACGCTCGGCCTTCGAGACGATCAACCCCCGGTACGAGCACGTCGCCCGGACGCTCGGATGCACCGAGTGGGGAGCGTTCCGCCAGGTCACCCTTCCTCTCGCAAAGAGCGGCCTCATCGCGGGCCTGGTCATCACGTGGTCGAAGTCCATCGGCGAGTTCGGCGCCGTCCTCATGCTCGCGGGGGCCACCCGGATGAAGACCGAGACCCTGCCCATCGCGCTCTTCCTGAACATGTCGACGGGGGATCTCGACCTTGCCATCGCCGCATCCGTCATCCTGATCGCCATATCGGTGGTCTCGCTCGCGGTCTTCGAACGCTACACCGGCGGAAGGGGGGTGTTCTAGGTGCTCAGGATTGCCGGGCTCGCCAAACGCCTCGGTGACTTCGCCCTCGACGACGTGGATATGACCGTCGCCGACGGCGAGTACTTCGTCGTCCTCGGGCCGACCGGCGCGGGAAAGACCATCCTCCTCGAGACCCTGGCGGGGATCTACTCCCCGGACGCCGGGACGATCGATCTGGACGGCCGTGATATCACCCGCACCGACCCGAAAAACCGGGGGATCGGCATGGTCTACCAGGACTACATGCTCTTCCCCCACCTCACCGTCGGGGAGAACATCGGGTTCGGCCTCAAGCAGGGGAAGGCCGATCCCGCCCGCATCAGTGAGAGCGTGCAGGAGACCGCGGCCCTCCTCGGGATCGGCCACCTCCTGGAACGGACGACAGGGACGCTCTCCGGCGGCGAGCAGCAGCGGGCGGCGATCGCCCGGGCGCTCGTCCTCCGGCCGCGCGTCCTGCTCCTCGACGAACCGCTCTCGGCGCTCGACACCGTCACCCGGGAACGGCTCAGGAGGGAACTGAAGGCGATCCACCGGGCGACCGGCACGACGGTCATCCACATCACCCACCACTTCGAGGACATATTCGCCCTTGCCGACCGGGTGGCGGTGATGCAGGATGGGAGGATCGTCCAGACGGGCACGCCTGATGAGGTCTTCCGGCGACCCGCCACCGAGTTCGTCGCCGCCTTCACCGGCATGGAGAACGTCTACTGCGGGATTTCCAGGGTCCGGGACGGGGAAGCGGCGATCGACCTCGGGGAGATCGTCGTCCGGACAGTCACCGCGATCGAGGGCGACGTCTGCGTCGGCATCCGGCCGGAGGAGGTGATCCTCTCCCGCCAGCCGTTTGAGTCGAGCGCTGCGAACACCTTCCCGGGCACGGTTGCGGAGATCCGGCGGAACGGCATGTTTTCGCGGGTCGTCGTGGACGCGGGGCTGCCCTTTGTCGCCGTCCTGACCCGGCAGAGCGTCGCCCGTCTGGCCCTCGTCGAGGGCGAGCCGGCCAGTGTCACCTTCAAGGCTTCTGCGGTCCACGTCTTCAAGCGGTAGTATTTATCCGGTCCCCCGTCGCAGGGCGACCGATGGAGACCGACGAAATCCGGGAAGAACTCATATTTGCCGCTCAAGAGGCCGCCCTCGCCGAGCGGTTCGGAATACCCGCCGACGCGCTCGTCCCCCTTCTCTTCTCGCTCCGTTACGGGGGCGACTGGAGCTACGCCGCGGAGGGGCTCACCGCGATATCGGCGGTGAAGAAGACCACGGTCTACGATGATGAACGGCTGATCGGCTACTCGCTTGAGGAGATCTTCCTTTTCGTCGACCCGCTGCTCCTGCACCGGGAGGGGACCGTCTACCGGCTGGAGAAGTGCGGCAGCGCTCCCGCGCGGCTGCTCGTAAACCGGCCCTACCGGGTACGGCTCGGCGCTCGCCGGGCGATTAAAATGATCGTCAACCCGCTTGAGAGGACGATCCGGGTCGAAGACCTCGATGCCGCGGAGATGACGTTTACAGGCTCCACCGCCTACGGGATCGACCACGAGATGGAGCACCTCGCCGGGCGCGAGATCTGCGGGGAGGGGCTCAGGGCCTTTCGGTTCGGGTGAGGGAGGTTGTGCGGCCGGGAGAATAGAACATCATATAACGCTCTCGTACGACCACGCCCTTAAAAGAGAAGATTTGTTGTGGGGGTCCGGCTCCGAACCCCCCTTACGCCTTCCGAAACAGGTTCTTCTCCGCACCGCACCGGGAACATGCCCAGTCCTCGGGCAGGTCTCCAAACTCCGTACGGGGCTGGACACCATGGTCGGGCTCACCGGCCCTGGGGTTGTAGACGTAGCCGCAGAGTCCGCACCGGTATGAATCCATCATCTCTTCACCACCTCGCCCCCCGACCGGCCGCAACGTCGACCGGGGCACAGCACCCGTGTATCCCGGGGGAGATAAGTACTCCGGTCAGGTGATCAGGGGGATGGGGTTTCCTGCCGGCAAGCCCATCAGGGAAGACGAAGACCGTCTCCGTTGCCTTCCGGGGAGGAACGCCGGTGTAGCGGACGTCTGCCTGGTGAAACGACCGGCAGACCGACTCTCCCAAGATGAACTGAGGCACCCCCGTCGGCCGGGAGAATCAGGAGGAGGTACTCAAACCCTTCCGTGCGGGCGGGATGCCCTCACCCTACTTCAGAAAGCAGTAGAGATCCGGGAGTGTCCACTACTCTCAGATCTTCTTAAACCGGCTCTTCGGCGCACCACACCGGGGACACTTCCAGGTATCGGGCAGGTCTTCGAAGGCCGTGCCGGCCTTAACGCCATGGTCGAAATCACCGATGGCGGGGTTGTAGATGTAACCGCACAGAGTACACTTATATGAGTCCATCGCTTCTTCACCTCTCCGCCCAACCGCCCGTGTGGGCTACAGGGCATAAGATCTCCTATACTCACGCGGGAGGATAAGCACTCCGGTCATAACGCCGGGAAGAGAAGTTCCTTCCCCGTGCAGCCGTCGAGAAGGAGCGAGCGTTCTCCCCGCTCCGATGCGAACCGGATCAGGTAGACCGGGTAGTAGATCGTATCGAACTCAACGATCTCCGCCGTGGGTTCGAGCCCTTTTAAGATGATCCGGAGGGAGGATTCGGTGACCCTCGCCTCGAGGGGCTCCTCCTGGAGCGGCTCCATCGGGAGGTCCGCCCCCCGCCTGAGGGCGGAGAGTGCCGGAACCTCGTCTGCAAGCAGGGGCACGTAGACCTTCGTGTCGCCCACCGTCTTCATCTCCGTGATCAGTTTCGCCCCCGCAAGGCTCTTTATCGCCTTCTTCACCGCGGCCGCCGGAAGGTGGGTGTCGGCCTCGATCTCGGTCAGGGTCGAGCCGCCGTTCGCGAGCCCGGCAACGATCCTCACCGCAGCCTCATCGAGCCCCAGGAGCTCCGAGAACCCCGGCCGAACTTTCAGGCCGCGATCCACCTCGACAATGCACCCGGTGCAGCCATCGAGGACGAACGACGCTGTTTTCGTCGCCTTCCGGATAAACCCGCCGATGTAGCGGATCTCTACCCGGTGAAGCGGCCGGTAGACCCGCTCTCCTGAGACGATCCGTTCTTCGGGCTCCAGGATCAGGAACCGGCGTTTTCGTTTGGCTTTCGCGATATCGAGCGCCTCCTCACGGAGCAGTACCGGGACAACTGCATTCATGGGACCTGCGGTATTCGAGGCATTCGCGGCATCCGTAGTGGCGAGCGGCACCACCGGCTCTTCCCGGGGACTGCCGCCGCACGGTTCTTCCCGGGGCGATTCGGCCGGCCGGACCGGCGCTGCGGGCATGAGTTTGGGCGTCAGCCCCCGGTGCTCGCAGAGCCGGGCCCCAAAGCGCATCTTCGTCGCATGCTCCCTCGAGAGTTTGCCCATCACGAAAAACTCCCCGGGCTCAAGATCCGCGAGCTCTCCGGCCTCTTTCCGGGACGGAAAGAAGAGACTGACCGCTTTTAAATCGTTCTCGATCGAGAGCTTCCCGAGGATCTGGCTGTTGCACTGCGAGAGAACGTTCTTTGTCACGAGTGATGGCCGCTGGGTCGCGACTAAGAGGCCGAGTCCGCGCTTGCGCCCCCGGCGGGAGATCTCCTCAATCTTTTTGATGGACTCCCCCGACTGGGGAATGAACTTGTCGGCCTCCTCCACAATCAGCAGGAACGGCTGCTTTAACTCGCTTTCAAGGTCGTAGAGGACTTCCGCGAGGTAGGACACCCGCTCCTGCATATTGACCTCCGAGACGTCGAAGATCACCGCAGTCCGGGAGCAGATCGCGTTCTGCATCAGTTCACGGAGGTTCGCCTGCTCGATATCCACGTCGCAGTCCTCACTGGAACCGATCCAGAGGAGAGGGAACCGGTCCCTGAGCGAGAAGTACTCTCCCTCCGTATCGATGAGGCAGTACCCTACCCGCGCCTGCAGGAGTTGCTCGCAGATGACCGCGATGCCCCAGCTCTTCCCGGCACCCGACTGCGCGATGACACAGGTTCTGCCCGTGACCAGTTCCTGGGCATCGATGGCGATGTCACGGTCGCCGTCTTTTCCGATAACCAGTTCCATCTGCTCAAAGAGATCACAGGATGCCGGGGGTTTTAACGCTTCCTCTTCGCTCCAGGAGGGTTTGTTCGGGGAATTCGGCACCGTTTGTCAGCATTTATTCCTGCGGAGCGAGAGGAAGACCCCGAAGGCCGAGAGGACCGCAAAGGCGAGGAAGATCAGCTGCAGGCTCGCGAGGAACTCTGGGAATATCGCCGGGGTAACGGTCGTCGACCCCATGATGACCGCAAAGACCACGAGAACCGCCCCCATGCTCAACATCATCCCGAGCGACCGCATCATCGCCACCATTGCCGACGCGCTCCCGTAGTAGCGTTTCTCCACGCAGCCCATGATGGCGGTGGTGTTCGGGGATGAGAAGATCCCGAGCCCCACGCCCAGCAGAACCAGAAGGGCGAGAATCGCGGCGATCGGCGTCGTCTCACCGAGCAGAGAGAAGCCGAAGAGGCCCACGGCCGTAATTCCCATCCCCACCGAAGCGACGAGTCCGGGTTGCATCCGGTCGGCCAGGCGGCCAGCCGCCGGGGCGACGAAAACCTGGACGATCGGCTGGAGGAGGAGCAGGGTGCCTGCAGCAACGGGCTCGTAGCCCCGGATGTACTGGAGGTAGAGGGAGAGGAGGAACCCGACCGCGAACGTTGCGCTGTAGTTGATCAGGGCGGCGGCGTTCGAGGCGGCAAAGACCCGGTTCTTCTCGAGAAGCGTAACCGGAAGAAGCGGGTTTTGGCGGCTCCGCTCCACCCGGAAGAAGACGACCCCGAGCACCAGGGATACCGCGAGGAGCGTTGCGCCGGTCGGGGTGGTCACCCAGGCCAGGCCCAGGAAGAGGCAGAGGATCAGGGCGGAGGAGAGGATCAGACCCGCGACGTCGAAGCGCTCCCGCTGCCGCTCGTTCAGGAACGCCGGGAACTTCCCGGCGTAGAAGAGGACCGGGACGGCGAGGAGCGCGGTCACGATGAAGATGCTCCGCCACCCGAGGAACTGGGTCAGGGCCCCTCCGAGGAACGGCCCGAGCGAGAGCCCGGCGTAGACGGCGGTGGTGTTGAGCCCGATCGCGTAGCCTCGCTCGCCGGGTGGGTAGAGGTGGGTGATCAGGGCCACGCTGTTTGCGTAGATCATGGCGCCGCCCATACCCTGGATGAACCGGAAGACGAGGAGGAGGTCCATCGTGGGCGTGAAGATGGTGAGGAGGGAGCCGGCAGTATAGACCACGATCCCGGCTAAAAAGACGGTGACCTTCCCCCACGAGTCGCCGAGCCTCCCCGCCGGGAGGAGGAAGATGACCGACGCGAGGAGATAGGCGCTCGTGACCCAGGCGAGCGTGGCGGCGTCGGCGGAGAACTCAGCCCCGATTGCGGGGAGAGCAAGGTTGATTGCGGAGCCCGTGAAGGGGTTTAAGAACGTGGCGACGGTGACCAGTATGAGGATGAACCTTCGCGAATACGATTGATCGCCTTCCTGCTCCACGGTATCCCTCGTGCCCCCGGAACCTCCCGCCCCGGATATGTGCGATAAGGATATTCGCGGCGAGCACAATTAAGGGCATCCCGCCGTCCGTGCAGTACTTAATGAGAATGGCCCCCCAAGACCCCGGTGAATATGTCCGATCCTTCCCGGGACACCCGGCAAAAGGTCCGTGACCTCTCGATCCGGCTTATCCTGCTGCTCGGCACGGCAAGCCTCCTGGGGAGCCTGGTCTCGAACGGTGCCCGGAGCGTTACCGGCCCCTATATCCTTCTTCTCGGAGGGAGCGCCGCCGTCGTCGGGCTGATCGCCGGCGCCGGCGAGTTCATAGGGTACGCGTTGCGGTCAGCCACCGGCGCCTATGTCGGCCAGAGCCATCGTTACTGGAAGGTGGCGATGACTGGTTACGGCCTGCTCGCCGCCATCCCGCTCCTCGCCGTCGCCGGCCGGTGGGAGGCCGCGGCCGTCCTCATCATCGCCGAACGGATAGGAAAAGCCGTCCGGACTCCGGCGCGGGATACGATTCTCTCCCACGCGACGACGACCGTCGGGAGAGGATGGGGATTTGGGGTCCACAAGGCGCTCGACCAGGTCGGTGCGGTCATCGGCCCGCTGGTCATGGTCGCCGCCCTGGCCCTCACCGGCGGCTACGCAACGGGCTTTCTCCTGCTCGGCATTCCTCTCGCCGGTGTTGCGATGGTCCTCTTCCTCGCCCGGTCGACGGTGCCCAGGCCCAGCCGGCTTGAGGCAAACGGGGGGACCAGGGAGAACATGGACAATATACGCGGGTTCCTGCCATACGCTGCGTTCATCTTCCTCGGCATGGCCGGGTTCGTCAACTTCCCGCTCATCTCCTTCCACCTAAAAGCCCAGTCGATCATCCCCGATGCCGTCATCCCGCTCTATTACGCCTCAGCGATGATAGTCTCGGTCGTCGTGGCGCTGGTCTTCGGACGCGCCTTCGACCGCATCGGCACCCACGTTCTCCTCACCATTCCGGTCTTCAGCACCGTGACGATCCTGCTTGCCTTCTCGCTCGACCCGGGCGTGGCGATCGCGGGATCGCTCGCCTGGGGGGCCGGGATCGGAATCTTCGAGACCTCCCTCCGGGCGTCGATCGCAGAGTCCACGACGGCGGCCCGGAGGGGGCAGATCTATGGCACCGTGAGCGCGGTCTTCGGGACGGCGTGGTTCGTGGGGAGTGCCGTGATGGGCGTCCTCTACGACGTATCGATCGGGCACATCGTCGCCTACGTCGTCGTCGTCGAGGCCGCGGCGGTCGCCGCCTATCTCTGGATGTACCGCTCCCGGATCGTGGTGAGGCTCCAGGAGGGAGTCGGGGATCTCATCCCATAACCCCGTGGCGCGATATCATCCACGCTTTCAGCGCCCCGCCGATAGCGCCGCCGACGGCGCCGAGGATACCGAAGTAAAGGGCGAGAGCAAAGAGAAGAACGGCGATCCCGAGGCCGATGAGAGCGCCGATTGGGCCGAGGAGCGCCGTGCCGCCGACGACGGCGACGACCGAGAAGATCGCGGCGACGACGAGCCCGCCGAAAAGCCCGCCGAGCGCGCCCCGAACCGCCCCCGGGGTCCCGAGGTAGCCGCCGATGATCCCTCCGACGATCGGGCCGCCTACCGGGAAGAACGGGCTGATGAAGAGCATGAATATGATGCCTACCAGCGCAGGCACCCAGAATGAACCACGTTCGGCCAAACCAGTCACCCGGTTGAGAAGGGGCGGGGAGGGGCGCCCACCCGTCTCACCGCCGGATCGCCCCGGCGATGACGCCGCCGATCAGGGAGAGAAGACCCTGGTAGACGAACGCCATCACGATGATGACGAGCGACGTCCCGAGGCCCGCGATGAACCCAAACGCCCCGAGAAGAACCGTGCCGCCGACCAGGAGCAGCACCGCGATGACGATGGCGCCGAGGATGCCGGCAAGCAGCCCGGCCTTTGCGCCATTACCTATCCCGCCCCGGACCATCCAGCCGGCGACGAACCCGCCGATTAAGGGTCCGATGACCGGCAGCAGGAAGCCGAGAATAAGCCCCACGAGCCACCCGACGATGACTCCTGTCCAGAAGTTATCCGCCATATCCTTCCATCACCGCCGGGCACATCGGGAACGTGGTATATAAGTGTTGGGGCAGGTGGCCGGTTAAGGGCGGATCCGGGTCCCGGCCCGCCCGGCAAGGGCGGGCGAGGCCTGCTCCAGCGACGCGATGGTTGCGCGGCTTCCTCCGGCATCGAGGAACTCGACGGCCGCTTCGATCTTCGGCCCCATAGTCCCGGGCGGGAACTGTCCCACCGCAAGGTGCTCGCGTGCCTCGCGAACCGTCATCTCACTGATCTCTCGCTGCCCCGGCCGCCCGTAGTTTAAAGCCACACGCTCGACGTCGGTCAGGATCAGCAGGTCGCCGGCGGCGGCGATCCGGGCAAGGAGGGCCGCGGTGTAGTCTT
>PGYH01000023.1 GCA_002839575.1 Methanomicrobiales archaeon HGW-Methanomicrobiales-6 | reverse complement strand
CCCCGCAGACGGGGTTGCCGACCTTGCCGTAGCCGTCGGGGTTCTCGATCACCCCGACGTTGTGCGGGTTCATGAAGTGTTCCATCACTTTCTGGCTGTATCCGATCTGGTCTGCCATTACTCTCCACCTACAGCGGTGTAATAGCCCGCAGGCGTTTAACTGTTTCTTCGACGGCCCCGACGATCCGGGGCACCTCTTCAACGCTGTTTCCGCGCCCGAACGTCGCGATCATCGACCCGTGCGCCTCCTCGTGGGCGAGCCCGATGGCGAGGAGGACGTGGGAAGCCTCGAGCGTCCGGGAGGTGCATGCCGATCCGGTGGCGACCGCGATCCCGAGCAGGTCCATGGCAAGCTGGATGCTCTCCCCCTCGATCCGGGAGAAGCGGAAGCTCGCGTGGTGGGGGAGCCGCTCTGTCGGGTGGCCGGTCAGGTAGGCTTCTTCAAGCCCGGTGATGCCGGCAATGAGCCGGTCGCGGATCGCGGCGAGACGCCTGCTCTCCTCCGGCATCTCCTCCTTCGCAAGCCGGGCGGCCTCTCCCATGCAGGCGATCCCGACGACGTCCTCGGTCCCGGGCCGGAGACCGCGTTCCTGCCCGCCCCCGACGAGGACCGGCTGGACGCGGACACCCGGGCGGATGTAGAGCGCCCCGGCCCCCTGCGGCCCGCCGAGCTGGTTTCCCGAGAGGGTGAGGAGGTCGATGCCGTCACGTTCCACGTCGATCGGTATCCTTCCCGCGGCATCGGTGGCGTCCACATGGAGGAGCCCGCCCCGGTCATGGACGATTGCCGCCACCTCCCGGATCGGCTCGACTGTCCCTATCTCGTTGTTCGCGTAATGGACCGACGTAACGACCGTCTCCGGCGTGACCGCCGCGCCGAGGGCGTCGAGATCGATTACGCCGTAGCGGTCGACCGGAGCCGGCGTGAGGGAAAAACCGCTCTTCTGGAGATACTTTGCCGGATTCAGCACGGATATGTGCTCGATGGCGCTCACGACGATCCGGTTCCCCGCCTTCCGGTTCCGGAGCGCGGTCCCCCGGACGGCGATGTTGTTCGACTCGGTCGCCCCGCCGGTGAAGATGATCGAGTCCGGGGCGCTCGCGCCAACGAGCGCTGCTACCTTCTCGCGTGCCGTGGCAAGGACTTCCTGCGCCACAAGCCCTTCACGGCAGAGTGTGGAGGGGTTGCCGGCGAAGCCGTCCGAAAACCCCATCCCGAACGAAAGGACCTCCGGGCGGACCGGCATTGCCGCCGCGTGGTCAAGATAGATCCGCCCTTCCATTCCCTGCAACTCCTAAAACGTGATGACCGCATCGGCATCGACCGCGAGGTCGTTTAAGGTGAGCGCGCCCACGACCTGCCCCTCTTCGATGAAGTCGCCCCGTTCCATGCCGAGGAGCTGGGTGCTCTGCTCGCAGATGTAGATCGTTGCCCCGGAAGCGATCGCCTGGTGCATGATCTCCGAGAGTTTCGGGAAGTTCCCGACCTTGATCTTCTCCGCGGCGCCTTTCTTGACGACCGTCACCCCCTTGATCATGAAGTAGATGTCGGCGTCCATGTCCATGTTGCGCGCCGTCATCGCGAGGACGAACGGCGCATACAGCCTCTCAGGGGCATCGGTGCCGCTGGTCTGGATATAGAGTATCCGTGCCATGCATCTCAGCCTCTCTTCATGATCTGGAGAGGTTTGTCGCTTTCGGCGTCCATCCGATCACGTCGCCTCTGCCGTTGCCGCCGCTCCCTTGCGCACGATGAGGGTCGTCACGCCCGAGGCGACGAGCTCCTCCTCGATCACATGCCCGTTCTCGCCGGCCCAGGACCTGACCGTCTCGACAAGGTCCGATTTGTCGGTCGTGATCTGCAGAATCTGTCCTGTATCAAGCGTTTCCATCTCCGTCTCGATCGAGAGCATGGGCGACTGGCAAATGCCGACGCAGCTCACCGTCTTATCCGCATACATCATCTCTCTCACCTCATTTCATCTTCCTGATGGAGAATCTCATGACCCCGTCGTCCTTCTCGAACTTCACGATCTCGTGCCCCATCCTGTTTGCCCAGCGCCGGATATCTTCCTCCGCTGCGGGGTCGTCCGCCTCGACCTGGAGTACCTCTCCGACGTCGAGCGCATCGATCGCCTCTTTCGTCATCGCGATCGGCATGGGGCAGTAGAGCCCGATACAGTCCACGACCGCTGCAGGTTTCCCTTCCTCTTCCATCTCTTCACCTTCCGTTGCAGGGCGCGCGTGGGGATCCGGGTGCCGTGACGGGTCTGCGGCACGCTCCCGGTTGGACCGGATGCTGCACCATCGCATATAAGCGTTCCTTTGGGGATGCCCGGATGGCGCGACTCGCGGAGTCGCTTGAGAGCGAGGGTATCGCGACCTGCCGGGGAATGATCAGGGCACGGGGTGATCTTGTCCGGTGTGCGCTCCCCCCTTCCCCGCAGGGTCGCGAGAATGTTTCCGTATTGGCCGTCGGGATAACGATTCTCGCGAAGGCCGTTCTGCGGGGGAGGAACGGCGGGCCCGGGCTCAGCCGCGGCCACTCCTTTGCGCAGGGAAATGTCCGCGTTTTTAAGTTACTTCTCCAAAATTCCTGCACTCTTCGGTCAGAACGGCAAAAAAGTCAAATAATTCGCTCCATTTTTAAATTGTGACTGTTATTACCGAAAATTTTAAAAAACTCAAACGATAAGAAGATCCCTAATGTTCGTTCCGACCAAGTGTTTCTTTACGAAAGGTGTGGGCATCCACAAAGACAAACTGGCATCGTTTGAACTGGCTCTCAGGCAGGCGGGCATCGAGAAGTACAACCTGGTCTACGTCTCGAGTATCTTCCCCCCGAACTGCCAGCTGGTCTCAAAGGAGGATGGCTTAAAGGAGCTCTCGCCGGGCAGCATCGTCTACGTCGTCATGGCCCGGAATGAGACCAACGAGCCGAGCAGGCTTGCATCCGCCGCCATCGGCCACGCGATGCCCAAGGAGAGCAACGCCTACGGCTACCTCTCCGAGCACCATGCCTTCGGGGAGACGGAGGAGATCTCGGGCGAATACGCAGAAGACCTTGCGGCAACCATGCTCGCGACGACGCTCGGGATCGAGTTCGACCCCGACAAGGCGTGGCAGGAACGGGAACAGATCTACAAAGCCAGCGGCCGGATCATCAACACGACCCACACCTGCCAGGCTGCGGAAGGGGTTATGGACGGCCGCTGGACGACAGTCCTCGCCGCAGCGGTCTTCGTCTAAGACTGCCCCTCCCGGAGCAGCTTTTCCTTTTCCCGCGGCTGTCCGGGACCGGCCATACCCGGCCGACCTGCCAAAGCGCTTTCCCGGGGTGGAGCGCAAAACAAAATACCTCCCGGGGCCCACACTGTACCCAGGTTTTTCACATGCGTCTACCAATACGGGCCGTAACCCCGGAAACTGAATCTGCTGAGATTATCGGCTGGGTGCATGAGGTCCGCGATCTCGGAGGACTCGCGTTTTTCCTGATCCGCGACCGGACCGGCATCATCCAGGTGACCATCCCGAAGAAGAAGGTCCCGGCGGAGATCCTTGAGGTCGCCCGGAGCGTCTCAAGAGAGTCCGTGGTCAGGGTCCAGGGCAGGGTAAAAGCGATCGATAAGGCCCCCGGCGGGCGCGAGATCGTCCCTGAACACCTCGAGATCATCAGCACCGCAGAAAGCCCGCTCCCGCTCGACGTCGCCGAGAAGGTGCCTGCCGAGATGGACACCCGGCTCGACTCCCGGTTCCTGGACGCGAGGAAACCGCGTGTCCGCTCCATCTTCACCATCCGCTCGGCGGTGACCTGCGCCGCGACCGCGTTCCTCGCTTCCCGGGGCTGTGTCAACATCGCCACCCCCAAGATCGTTGCGGCGGCGACCGAAGGTGGTACGGAACTCTTCCCGATCGCCTACTTCGAGAAAGAGGCGTTCATGAACCAGAGCCCGCAGCTCTATAAGCAGATGATGATGGCCGCCGGGTTTGAGGCGGTCTTCGAGCTTGGCCCCATCTTCCGTGCCGAGGAGCACAACACCGTCCGGCACCTCAACGAGGCGACGAGCCTCGATGTGGAGGTCTCGTTTGCGGACCATAACGATGTCATGGAACTCCTCGAAGACCTGATCGTCCACGTCTACGACAGCGTCGCGAAGAACTGCGCCGACGCGCTCGAGGAACTCGGGGTCGACCTCGCGGTCCCGGCAAAGCCGTTCCCCCGTATCCCCTACGCAGAGGCGATCGAGATCGCGAACCGCACCATCGAGGAGAAACTCACGTTCGGCGACGACCTCTCCCCGGCGGCCGAACGGGCGATCGGGGATACCGTCGGGCAGCACTACTTCATCGTCGACTGGCCGACCGATATCAGGCCCTACTACGCGATGCCGTATCCCGACCGCCCCGAGTTCTGCAAGGCGTTCGACCTGATGCATCCGAGGATGGAACTCTCCTCCGGGGCCCAGCGTATCCACGACCACGACCTTCTGGTGGAGCGGATTCGGGCCAAGGGCCTCTCTCCCGAGAGTTTCGAGTTCTACCTGAAGACATTCCGCTACGGGATGCCCCCGCACGCCGGGTGGGGGCTCGGCATCGAGCGCCTGGTGATGACGATGCTCGACCTCGGAAACATCCGCGAGGCAGTGCTCTTCCCGCGTGACCGGCACAGACTGACACCATGACGCTGACAAGTATGCTCCTCCCGACCACCGTGGTCGGGAGCTACCCGGTGGTGAAAGGATCGGGGGTTCGCGCTCTCGTCGATCCGCTGAAGCATGCGGTGGAGGTAGCGGTCGCCGACCAGATTGCCGCCGGGATCGATATCATCTCCGACGGCCAGGTCCGGGGCGACATGATCCGCGCCTTCACCTCCCACCTTCCCGGCATCCGGGGATCCGCGGTCGTCGGGAAGGTCCAGCCGGCCCAGCGGCCCATCACGCTTGCGGATACGAAGTATGCCCTCTCCCGGCACCCGAAGGTGAAAGGGATCCTCACCGGCCCGAGCACGCTTGCGCACGGCCTCTCGATCGAGACCCCGTTCTACCGGAACAAGGACGAACTGGTCCTGGACCTTGCCCAGGCGCTCGCGGTCGAGGCGGCCCACCTCCAGGATGCTGGCGTCACGCTCATCCAGATCGACGAACCCATCTTCTCGACGGGGGCCGTAAACCTTGCCGTCGGCCGCGAGGCGGTGAACGCGATCACGGGCATGCTCCGGGTGCCGGTATGCCTCCACGTCTGCGGAAGCCTCGGGACGGTCATTGACGACGTTCTCAAAACAAACGTTGCCGTATTCGATTTTGAGTTCGCGAACAACCCCGGAAACCTTGAAGTGCTCTCGGCAAAAGACCTGCGCGGCCGGATGGTCGGTTACGGGTGCGTGGACTCGGCCGACCCCGGCGTCGAGAGTGTTGAGGTTATCCGAAAGCGGATCGAGGCCGGCATCGATGTATTCTCGCCGGAAGCCGTGCTCATCGACCCCGACTGCGGTCTCCGGATGCAGTCGCGCGATGCGGCGTTTTCCAAACTGAAGAATTTGGTTGCCGCGACGAACGAGATCCGGGCCGGGTATACCGGCTAGACCACCCTGCTTGTCGTCGAGAGTTCGAGCCCCTCCGCCGTGATGTGGTAGGGGATCACCCGTTGCGGCACGTCTGAGCCCTTGAGTTTCTCGATGGCGAGCGTCCGCTCGAACTCGTTGCCGTGGATCTGGTGCCTGAGGGTGATGAAGACGTCTGCGGCACGCATCAGCCGTGCCTCCTCGTACGGGGTATGCATGCCGGCATAGAGGATGTATACGATGGTTGCCCCTTTCTCGATAATCTCACGGGTATCCTCGACGATGAATTCGACGGCCGCATCGATACCCCTGGCACAGATCAGGGTGGAGAGAGAGTCCACGACGATCCTCTCGCCCTGCATGGCCCCGGCCAGCGTCGTGGTATCCATAGCCCGTGCGTCGGTCATGCCCTCGAACGGCACGGCGTCGAGCATCAGGTATGTGCCTGTTCCCCCTCCTGCCTGCCAGAACTGTTGTGCCAGGAGTTCAAGACCGCTCAGGGGGGATCCGGAGATGATTATGCGGGAACCCGGCGGAAATCCCCCGTCGAGTGCGTGGTCCAGGCCCGCGATTCCTGTCGATTGTCTGGTGGTGTCTGCCACGTCCGTACCTCGGTGTGTTCCTCAGAAAGTATCTATTCGCCGCTCTTTCCTTAATATGCTACCTCTTGAATTTTGAACCTCCACGGCCGGGGAAGAGCGGTCTGGTACGCTCAAACACGTTTCCCGGAGTTCGATGCCGGCATGGGCCCATGGCCCCGGACACGGCGAGTTGCAGCAGCCGCTCGCAAATGGTGAACCCGCGGGCTCCCGGGAATTGGTGGATGCGGGAGGTGTTGGCCGGAAGTGGCGGGCGCAGGCTCCCCGGGAGGGTGGCCGGTTTCACTTTTTTGCCGCCACCTCGTGGGTGCAGCTCTCTACGCGCCGCAGTACTCTTCCCGGAGGCGCTTCCTGAGAAGTTTCCACCCGTTCACCCGGGGGATCTCGCCGGCGAGGATGACCCGGCGGGGGACTTTATACCCCGCAAGGCGCTCGCGGGCGAAGGCGACGATCTCGTCCGGAGAGATGTTGTTTCCGGCAACCACCACGGCCACCGGAACCTCGCCCCGGTGCTCGTCGCTGCACCCGAAGACCGCCGCGTCGCGGACGCCCGGGTGCTGGACGAGGACGTCCTCGACCTCGGTCGGGTAGACCTTCCAGCCCGACATCACGATCATGTCCTTTTTGCGGTCGGTGATGTAGAGCATCCCGTCCGCATCCAGGTGGCCGACGTCGCCGGTCAGGAACCAGCCGTCGGGGAGGAAGACGGCGGCGGTCTCCTCGGGCATCTGCCAGTAGCCGAGCGCCACCGCCGGGCCCCGGAGGGCGATCTCCCCGTCCTCGCCGGGGCCGAGTTCCTGCGCGGGGTCGTTTGCATCGACGATCTTCACCTCCGAGAATCCAACAGGGGTGCCGACACTCCTGAATTCGTCGGCGGTCGCGTAGTGCTCGGGACGGATGGCGGTCCCGGTCCCGACGACGACCGTCTCCGAGAGGCCGTAGGCGTTGACGATGGGAATACCGAACCGCTCATGGAAGGGTTTCCAGACGCCGGGTGTCAGGGGGCCGCCGCCGCTGATCATCGCCCGGACGGTGGCGAGCGCCGCTTCGGTCCCCGGCGGGGTCTGGATGAGCGAGTGGATCACCGGCGGCATCCCGGCGACGATCGTGGCCCGGTAATCCCGGGCGAGGTCGAGGTAGCGGTCGAGGTCGAACCGTTCCATGACGACGTAGGTCGCGCCGGCCCGGAGCGCCGCGATCCCCCAGCTGAGGCCGACGTGCCCCATCGGGTAGATCCCGAGGTAGACGTCGTTCTCGGTGATCCCGAGGACGTCGCGTTCGGCGTCCATGGCCGCTATCCAGTTCCCGTGGGTGAGCATGGCACCCTTCGGCTTTCCTGTGGTGCCGGAGGTGTACTGGATCTGGCAGAGGTCGTCGAACCGGCAGTGGGCGGCGCGGAGGTCCGGCGATGCCCGGAGGAGGTCCGACCAGGGGGTGGCGCCCGCGACCTCTGTCCCGACGGCGACGACCTGCCTGAGCGTCGGTGCCCGGTCCCGGATGCGGTCGACGAGGGCCGCGCCCTCTGCATCGGTGATGACGGCGGCAGCCCCTGCGTCGCGGACGGCGTAGAGGACCTCGCTCTCCCGGTAGACCCGGTTCGTCGGGACCGCGACGGCGCCGATGCGCCAGAGGCCGAAGTAACTGAGGAGGTACTCCGTCGAACTGTCCAGGTAGATGCAGACGCGGTCCCCGCGCCCGACCCCGAGGTCGAGGAGGCCGCGTCCTACCCGGCAGACCCGGTCGAGGAGTTCGGCACGGGTGTATGATTCTCCAGTGGAGGGGACGATGAGAGCAGTCTTTTCAGGGTTACAGGCGTTGGCGTCGAGAAACGTGGTGCAGTTCGGCATGGGTTGGCTCCGGGCGGCAGGTATGCGCTTTGATGTATATGCTTGTTCATGGGGTGGTAAATAGGTTGCCCCGGGATGTGATGCGCCGCTTTCAGGGGCGACGGCGCGATGGAGAGGTACGCCACCCGCAGATGCAAGGTGCGACTGACCCAGGGGCAGGAACTTGAGCCCGCAGATGCGAAGTGTGGCAAACAGACTAATCAAAACGGGAAAATATCACGGTGCAGTGGACCGTGGAACCAGCGCATCTGACGATGTTCGAACTTCCGCCGTGCCGCGGTCGTTTATCGCCATGCCGGAGGGGCTGACGGGAGTGCGATGTTCCGATAGGAACGGAGCATGAGAAGACCGAAGGTCTTCGAGGGGGGAGCATCCCCCCCTCCCCTGTCTCCACTCTACAGATTTGTCTGTAACCCCCACCCCACCCGGCCTCCGGCCTCCTCCCCCGCCCCCCGGGCGGGGGCAGTCGTGGCGATATCCCCACGAAATCCGTGCCCGGGACGCAATCGATGACTCTCCAGAGAGGGCTGCTACAAGGCCCGGACAAAAACAAAAGCAGATTACCGAAGAGGCAGACTGAGATATATGGAGCGCGACACGCTGCTCGTCCGGGAGGCCGCCGAGAACGACCTCGACGCCGTCCTCTTCCTCTACACGCACCTGCACGACGCCGACGAGAAGGCCGACGGTCGTGCGCTGGAGCGAGCCTGGCTGGAGATCCTTGCCGACCCGCGGACCCATCTCTTCCTCCTCGAATACGGGAGCGTGCCGGTCTCCTCGTGCGTCCTGCACATCCTTCAAAACCTCACCCGGGGCGCACGGCCCTACGGGCTCGTCGAGAACGTCGTGACTCATCGTGAGTACCGGAACCGGGGGTTCGGCACGGCCCTCCTCACCCATGCGCTGGAGTGCGCGTGGAGAGAGGACTGCTACAAGGTGATGCTTCTCTCCGGCCGTCGCGAACAAAACGTCTTTCGGCTCTACGAGAAGGCCGGGTTTGTGCGGGGCGTCAAGGAAGGGCTGATCGCGTATCCGCCGCCGGGTGGCCGGTAACCCCCACGATTCCGCTGTTGACCACTTCCTCCGTCCGGCAGCCGCCCTTTTCCCGTGAGCGCACGCACCGGGCGGGAACGAAACCTGCAGATATATTGCCCCGCACGTGAGAAGATGACTCATGGCATCCTCCGCTGTCGGGCACCCTTACGACCCCCGCTCTCCGTCGACGGCACGACGGGAAGTGACCGTCTTTCTGGTGCTTGCGTTTGCCCTGAGCAGTATCGGCTGGTTCTTTACGACCCGGAGCACGGCGGCGGAGGCGCTCCTCCTCTCCACCGTCTTCACGATGTGGTGCCCGGGTATCGCCGCCGTCATAACACGGCTCTACTTCCGGCGTAACCTTGCCGGGTTCGGGTTCCGCATGGGCGAGTTCCGGTGGCATGCGGTCGCAATCCTCCTTCCGATCCTCGTCGGCCTCCTGATCTTCGGGCCGGTCTGGATCACCGGGATCGGGCCGTTTAACCTCGAGGGGGCTGCAGCAGTCTTCAGTATCGGGTTCGTCCCGGTCTTCCTCGCCTCCATCCTTTTCGGCCTCTTTGCCGCCGCAGGAGAGGAGATCGGGTGGCGTGGGCTGCTTGTCCCGGAGATGGCGAAGTTCATGGGGTTTACGAAGCTCGCTCTCCTCTCCAGCGCCATCTGGGCCGTGTGGCACTTCCCCCTGATCATCTTCTCCGCCTACCACGGGGCCGGCCCGCTCTGGTACTCGCTTGCGGTCTTCGTCCCATCGGTCATGGGCGCGGGGTTCATCCTTGCCTGGCTCCGTCTCCGGTCGGGGAGCGTCGTTGCGGCCGTCCTCTTCCACGGGTTCTGGAACTACTTCATCCAGCAGTTCTACCCGCTCCTCACGATGGAGACCCCGGAGTCGGTGATGATCACCGGGGAGTTCGGGTGGGCGGCCGCGGCGGTCTATATCCTCCTTGCTCTGGTCTGCTGGCACTTCCGGGGGGCTGTCGAGTCCGGGGGGGCGGGATCGCCCTCCGCGGCCGGCGGGGACCCGCTGCGGTCATAACGGGGAAGATGCCGGACCGTACCTGCCGGAAGGAAACGCAATGGTCAAATTCCGCCGGAGAGCATGAATTGCTGAGAAATATCATGTCTCCCGAACCTTTGAGCCGGACGGTGGCCGGGTGGATGATTCCGCTCGCGGTCTGGCTCGGCCGGCGGTGAGGGCAGGAGAGGGAAGGCCCCTCCGTTCACAATATTCGCCGGGAGGCCGATCTCCGTATAAAAAAGATTTCCCGGGGATAACCCCCCGGAAGATCCGCTCACTGGTATTCCGGCGGCTGGATCTCTTTGGGCAGTCCGCCCTTGAAGTGCTGCTGCACCTTCCCGTAGTACTGCCGCAGCCGCTCGTTCATCGTCGCGTGGACCTTCTCCCGCGCCCGCTCGAAGTGCGATGCGTTCACGACGGTGGCCCCCTCCCGCATGGCGAGCATGGCCGCCTCACGGCCGAGCGCCTCGAGGTCTGAGCCGACGAACCCCTCGGTGCCGGTCGCGATCTTCCTCACGAGCTGGTCCCTGGCCGGGTCGTCCAGGCTCACCTTCTGCTGGGAGAGGAGGTCGATGAGTTTCTTCCTCCGGAGATAACGGCGGAGCCCTTCGTCGTCGGTCACCTCGATCGCAGCGCGGTGACTCTTCACGTCCTCGACGGTCACCTGGTGGTTTGCTCCCACGGCGAGAACCAGGTCTTCCAGGTCGTTCTCCGAGAGCCCCTCCGTTGCCTCCACGAGTTCCTCGACCGTCGAGCCCTCGATCGGCATGTAGCGGGTGTGGATGGAGAGGATCTTCTCCCGGTCGTCCCGTCCGGGCTCGCCGATGTAGACGAGCCGGTCGAACCGTCCGGGCCGGAGCAGCGCCGGGTCGACCATATCAGGGCGATTGGTCGCGCCCATCACCACCACGCCCCGGAGTTCTTCGAGGCCGTCGATCTCGGTGAGGATCTGGTTTAAGACGCTCTCGATCACGTGCGACTCGGTGCCGCCGCCCCGGGCAGGGGCGAGAGCATCCAGTTCGTCGAAGAAGATGATGGACGGCGCCACCTGCCGGGCCTTCTTGAAGATCTCGCGGACCGCCCGCTCGCTCTCACCGACCCACTTCGAGAGGAGCTGGGGGCCCTTGACCGGCACGAAGTTCGCGCCGCTCTCGCTTGCGATCGCCTTTGCGATCAGGGTCTTTCCCGTCCCCGGCGGTCCGTAGAGGAGGACGCCCTTCGGCGGCTCGATCCCGAGATCCTCGAACTGCTCCCGTCGGGTGAGAGGATACTCCACCGCCTCACGGATATCCTGCTTCGCCTCTTCAAGCCCCCCGACATCTCCCCAGGTGGTGTGGGGCACTTCGAGGAGGATCTCCCGCATGGCGCTCGGACCCACGTCGCGGAGAGCGTCGCGGAAGTCCCTGGCCTGCACCTCCATCTTCTCGAGGATCTCGGGCGGAATCTCCTCGGCCTCCAGGTCGATCTCGGGGAGGTAGCGCCGCAGCGCCTTGATCGCCGCCTCACGGGCGAGGGCGGCGAGGTCCGCACCGACAAACCCATGAGTCTGCTGGGCGATGGCGGCGATCGAGACATCCTCAGCGAGCGGCATACCGCGGGTGTGGATATGGAGCACCTGGGTCCGGTCGTCCTCCGACGGAACCCCGATCTCGATCTCCCGGTCGAACCGTCCCGGACGCCGGAGGGCGGGGTCGATGGCGTCGAGCCGGTTCGTGGCCCCGATCACCACGACCTGTCCCCGTTCCTCGAGCCCGTCCATCATGGTGAGGAGCTGGGCCACCACGCGCCGCTCGACCTCCCCCGTCACCTCTTCGCGCCGGGGGGCGATCGAGTCGAGTTCGTCGATGAAGATGATGGCAGGAGCGTGCTGCCGGGCGTCTTCAAAGACCTCGCGGAGCCGCTGCTCGCTCTCGCCGTAGTATTTCGAGATCACCTCCGGCCCCGCGATCGATATGAAGTGGGCTCCGCTCTCGCTTGCGACGGCCTTTGCGATCAGGGTCTTCCCCGTCCCCGGCGGCCCGTAGAGGAGGACGCCCTTCGGGGGCTCGATCCCGAGTTTTCTAAAGATCTCCGGATGCCGCATGGGGAGCTCGATCGTCTCGCGGACACGCTGCAGCTCGCCCTTGAGGCCGCCGATATCCTCGTAGCTGATCCTTTTCACGCCCTCAAACCCGGCCGCAGGCTTCTCGGAGAACTCGATCTTCGTGTTCTTGGTGATGATCACGGCGTTCTCCGGCTCGACCACCACGGCTTTGAACGCGACGAGCTGGGGCTGCATAAAGGGAAGCCCCGCCTGGATCGGCACGGAGTCGTTCTTCACAACCGGAAAGTCGATCAGTTTGTTGACGACGCTGCCGTAGTTGATGGGGAGCTGCTTGGGGAGATCCTCGGGAGGCGCGAGCACGACCCGTTTTGCCTCGTCCTCCGCATCCAGCGTCCTTATCTTCACCCGATCCCCGATGCTCGCACCGGTGTTGAGCCGGGTGAAGTTATCGATCCGGACCTTACCCTGGTGCCAGTCGTTCACCATGGCACGCCAGACCTTGGCCACGGTCCGACGCTTCCCTTCGATTGCAACGAGGTCTCCGGGGTTGAGCCGAAGCTGCAGCATGGTATCAGGGTCAAGCCGTGCCTTGCCTGCCCCCTGATCCTCCGGATAAGCGCTATCTACCTTCAAGTATATCTCGGGCATTACCTCTAGTTCTTATATTTCGGGGATTTATAAGTACTGGAGACGCATGATTATACTTCTCTTCGATCCGTTCAACGGAGCCGCAGGCGACATGATCATCGGAACCCTTCTCGATCTGGGAGCCGATGAGGGGCTTGTCAGGGCAGCCATGCGTTCCGTCGTCGGGGAACCGACAATCGAACGGGTAGACCGCTCCGGCATTCGGGCCGTCCAGGTGAAAGCGCATGCCCCGGTGCACCACCGCACCCTCGACGAGGTGCTCGACCGGGTGGCCGAAAGCGACGCCCCCGCTCCTGCACGGAAGATGGCACGGCGGGTCTTTCTCCGGATACACCGGGCCGAGGAGAGTATCCACGGGACGGGGGCGCATTTCCACGAGGTGGGTGCGGACGACGCGATCGCCGACGTGGTGGGAGCCTGCACCGCCCTTTATTCCCTCGCCCCCGACGAGGTCGCCGTCCGCCCGGTGGCGCTCGGCCGGGGATTCGCGGTCGGGGCTCACGGCACCTTCCCCATCCCCGCCCCGGCGACCGTGGCGGTCCTCGCGGAATCGGACCTCCGGACGGTTCCCGGAGACGAGGAGCGGGAACTCTGCACCCCGACAGGAGCCGCGCTCCTCGCCGAGTTCTCGACCGTCCGGCCCGAAGACCTCGGCCCGGCGGAGATCCGGGCGGTCGGCTACGGGGCGGGGAGCAGGAACCCCCCGGGAAGACCGAACGTCCTCCGGTCGATGCTCCATTCGGTGGAAGGGGAGGGCCACGGCGACCGGGTCGACATCCTCGAGACAAACGTCGACGACGTCACCGGGGAGACCCTGGCCTACACGATCGGCCGCCTGCTGGAAGAAGGAGCCCGGGATGCAAGCGCTACTCCCGTGGTGATGAAGAAGGGGCGGAGCGGCCACCTTGTCCGGGTTATCTGCCGCCCCGATGCGACCGACCGTCTTGTGGGGGTGATGGCCGCAGAACTCGGGACGCTTGGGGTACGCTGTATCCCGATGGTGCACCGGGCCGTTGCCGAACGCACAATCGAGCCGGTCACCGTGACCATCCGGGGCCGGGAACGGACGATCGACGTAAAGTGCGGCTGGTCGGGAGGAAAGATCACCTCCTTCAAGGCGGAATACGAACAGGCGGCCGCGTGTGCGCAGGAGGCCGGGGTCCCGCTCCGGGAGGTTGCCGGGACCGTCGAGGCGGCTGCACGCCGTCTCTTCATCGAGCGGGGTGTGCTTGAGCCATGAAGCCTGACCGGGTCAGCACGGGAAGCCAGCCCCTCGACGACCTGCTCGGCGGCGGGCTCGAGCGGCGGACGGTCACCCAGATCTACGGCGAGCCCGCGAGCGGCAAGAGCACCTTCTGCCTGATGGCGGCGGTATCCTCTCTCCAGGACGGGAACTCGGTCGTCTACATCGACACCGAAGGGTTCTCGGTGGAGCGGTTCAGCCAGCTTGCCGGGGAGAACGCCGGGGCGTTCGCGGAGCGGCTCTACCTCTTTGAGCCGCTCGACTTTGCCCAGCAGGGGGTGATGATCGCTGATGCGGAGGGGCTGCTCAAAAAGAACGGCCAGGCCCCCGTGGGACTGCTGGTGATGGACTCGGCCACCGCCCTCTACCGGACGGAACTCGACCTCGGGCGGGAGGCGCTCCGGAAACTCTCGCACCACATGATAAAACTCCTGGGCCTCGCAAAGAAGTACGACATCCCTGTCCTGATCACGAACCAGATCTTCATGGATATCGAACGCGACCGGGTCTCCGGCCTCGGGGGAACGGCGCTCGAACACCTCTCAAAGGCCATCATACGGCTCGAAAAGAAGGACGGTGTCCGGCGGGCGATGCTCCGGAAGCACCGGTCCCGGCCGGAAGGAATCTCGTTCGACTTCGTGATCACCGAGAACGGGATCAGAACAGTATAACGCCCGCAAAGACCGTCTCGGCAGGGCCTTCCATCGTGACGCCCTCCCCGAACCGGATCACGAGCGGGCCACCTTTTGTCTCGACCCGCACCGTATCCCCGGCTTTGCCGAGATGCCGGGCGACTGCCGCCGACGCGGTGGCGCCGGTGCCGCAGCTGAACGTCTCATCTTCGACGCCACGCTCGAAGGTCCGGATCCGAAGCGTGCCGTTGCCGGCGTCCTCGACGAAGTTGACGTTCGCGCCGAGAGCGAAGGTAGAGTGGTTCCGGATGGCCGGTCCTACCGTGGCGATATCCACGGCGCCGATCTCTTTGACGAAGACAACCGCGTGGGGAACGCCGGTGTTCGCGGCATACACGGTGAGGTTGCGGATATCCTCCTTGTATTCACCGTCCCCCGTGGCGGGGATGGCGCTCCGGTCGAATGCCGGCTCCGGCATCGTGATCGCCGCGGTAAACTCGTCGTCCGCGTAGCCCATTGTCACCGGGACAAGCCCCGCCCCGGTCTCGACCGAGCAGGACTCCTTCACGTATCCGGCGTCGTAGGCGTACTTGGCGAGGCACCGGATGCCATTCCCGCACATCTCGGCCTCGCTCTCGTCGGGCTGGAAGAGCCGCATCCGGACGTCCGCAACCTCGGACGCCTGGAGGAAGAGGACGCCGTCGGCGCCGATACCGAACCTGCGGTCGCAGTAGAGCGCTGCAAATCCTCCCTTCATATCCTCGGGAATGACCTCCTGAGCGCGCTCGTCGATCAGGATGAAGTCATTACCGTTTCCCTGCAGTTTGATGAACGCGATATCCATGGTGTTACCTCTCTTGTAGGTATTGGGAGCGGCGGGTGATAAACCGTGGGGGTTCGTGGGGGCTGTGGGGCCGGGGATTATGGCCTCACCCACCACACAGACTCATCCACCTTGAAGAATCCATTTGAGGAACGAGGACCAGCTCCGGCGGGGAGATGAAGACCGTGAACTTCACCGGGATATCCTCGATCCCCATTTCCCTCGCCCGTTCGTCCAGCATCGCATACACCGCTTCTATCGAGGAGACGTTCTCCGGTGGAGGCGGGCCGTTCCAGATGCTCACCCGGAGATACCCGTCAAGATCGTAGCCGAAACCAATCAGAGACCCGTTGGGATAGAGGTAGCGCTCCTGTATCAGATCTTCCGTTGTGGCGGTGAAGTCCGAAAGCGATACTCCGCCCTTCGAGAAGGGAAGCCCTCCGAGCGCGACGGTGACGGGCTCTCTCTTGTTCAGGGCGGCTTTGAGGTCTTCGATCTCCGGTCCGGCGAAGACCGGTTGGGAGGACTGGAGTTTCGCGGTGGATGTTGCCGGCTGATCCCACCGGCCTTCCGGATGATCCTCGTTGATCGCGTCATTGCGGTGCTGAGCAATAGAGCGATATTTGTGCAACTGTCCAAGCCTTTCTGCAAGTTCTCTGCTCTTACGTTCAGTCATGCCGTCAAGATATGACACCTCAGGCATCTCTTCGATCATTCGAGAAATTTCCTCATCACTCAATCTGTTTCCGGCATCATCAAAGAGATGAGGGCTTCGCTCCAGCACTACGTCCCCATCGACCGGACCCCCTCCGGACGGAGGGATATTCTCCAGAGTGTCCTCATTCGCGCTCGCCGCCGGCACAAAGATCACGCCGACGATCAGCAGCGCTGCAAGCAGGGCGCTGGTCCCGGAGAGGTATTTCGTATTCATGGTTCCAGACCTCCTTTCACGCGCATCCCGGGAGGCCACGGAACCGCAACGGCTATCCCCGATGCGCAGCCAACACGACCATGAGCCTCCGCACCGTTGCAGGCGCCGCCTGAGAAACCCATGGTTGAGAGCTCAACGTTCTTCTATATCCGTTTTCTGTCACGATCCGCTACACGTCGAGGCGTTCAATACGTTTGACTCTCTGAAATTCGCCGCAGCCGGCTGGAGCCTGTGCTGAGGCGGCCGAACGAGACCCGGGGCTCCGATTCCGGAAAGGGCTCTCTGATTCATGGCATCTCCTGATGTGTGCGATTTAACACTGTGCGCAGGCCGTCCCGGCACGTCAGTATTGCACCCGTTTCTTCGGATACGGTCACTCCGAGCACGATACGCTCGTGATGGCTCTCAGGTCTGTTCGTCTCCAGGAAAAGAAGTGGGCAGAGACGAGAATAGAATTGGTGTTTGTGCTATAAAACTCATAAAATACGGGAAACGATATTGAGGTATCAGTAAAGAGAAAATGCATGGCCCCTGCCCTGCTGCCGGTCATTGCCTTCTTCGCTGTGCCCCGGTGTCGGCAACTGAAGGGCGGGTACCCGGATCGTCCTTCAGCGTCGGACGATCCGGTGATGATCCTGCAACTGCACGACAGCATCGGTCAGGGCGAGACTAACAGGCACCAGTCCATGTTGGAAGCGGTGTCGCACGTCCCGGGGTGTACCGGGGACTGAGCCCCAACCCGGATGTCAACCATACACCTTTCGGGGAGTAAGCTCGGCACGTTTCGCGACGATAGCAAAGACGAATAACAGGATTCATATCGACATTGACCCAGATAGCAATCATGCGGGATCAGGAACCCGGACATCCGATGTATACGGCGAGCGGGTGCTGTTCCAGAGACCTTATGCCCTCAACCTCTACCGGCACCGGAGCGGGCGGACTTTTCCGGTTACTCGCCTTCTCGATCCTCTTTTCGGTTCTGCTGGTAGCGGTTGCCGATGCCGCCGAATACACGGTCCGGCCCTCGAGAAACGTCGGGCAAGAGCCCGGCATATCTGTATCGGGCGAGAAGGTGCAGGAGATCGACCCTATCCCGCTCTGGCTCGTCCTGCTGCTATCTGTATTCCCCCAGTTGGCAGCGGCCCCGATCGAGACCCATCTCCCCCTGAAGGCCGTCGGCTACCTCGGGTACAAACGAATCTCCAGAAAGAATGTTCTGGACAGCCCGCGGAGGCTTGAGATTCTACGCTTCATCAAGGCAAACCCGGGGTTGCACTTCAGGGAATTGCTGAGGGAGATGTCGCTGACGAGAGGAACACTTGGTTACCATGTGGAAAGGCTGCAGTCCGCAGGCCTGTTGAAGGCGATCAGGAGCAGGGGGAGAATCCACTATTTCGCCACCGGTTCGCCGTACTCTGCTGAAAAAGAGGCTCTTATCATTGCCATGAGTAATGACACCCTGCGGGGAATTATAACACAGATCTCCCTGAATCGGGGTGCACACATCGAAGAACTCGCCGAAGAGTCGGGTCTATCCAGAGCCACGGTTTATACACACGTAAAATATCTGGAACGCCAGGGGATTGTGGCGTCTGAGAGGGAGGGGCGGTATGTGGGGTATACTCTCACTGACAACTACGCTCGAATGCTGGCGGAGTATGTGCATGACCGCAGTCCCGAACCCGCACGGATTCCTGCGGGAGTCTGCGGATCTCGATTGGCGTCGTTTCCCGGCTCCCACAGCGTGCCTGGAGGCTGATGGTGCTGGCGGCTGTGAACAGGAATAGCCCTTGCGGTTCCGCGGCCTCCCGGGGCATGCGTGAAATGAGGATAGAACCATGAAACCTATCAACAAAATCGGTTACACACTCGCAGCAGTCCTCTTCCTTGCCTGTTTGGCAGCGTCGGCGGGGTGTGTCGGGACGGATGCGAGTGAAAACGGGCCGGCTGCACCGACGTCGCCGGAGGCGACGGTGTCGCCCGGGGTGACAACGGCTCAACCGTCGCCGGGCGGCCTGATCGGCGAGGAGGAAGCACGTTCTCTCGCCGCGGCCGCACTGGGACGGGAGATCCCCGGGGTCCGGATCGAACGGATGGTCGCCGAACCGTATGACGTGCAGACCTATGGCGACGTCTGGCGGTTCCGGGTGAAAGCGGTAGACGACCCCGACCCTGAAGGTGATATCATGGTATGGATCGATGCTGTCGACGGGGAGATGGTGCATTTCCAGGATGGCCGCGACTATTTCCGGTCTGATGATCCTGCAATCACGATCGATGCGGCGGAAGAGATTGCCAATGCATATCTCCGGGAGCGAACCGAGCGTTCGGACGTCGTGAAGACCGACGCCGCACTCTCTATGGTAGATACACCGCTGGGTTCGCGAAACGGCCCGTACCATTTCGTATATCGGCGCTCGATCGACGGCGTCCTCTGCCTGTATGACGGGTTCATCCTTGCGATCGATTCAGTCAAAGGCCGTGTCGTCTCTTTTTCTAAGTTCTGGAAAGTATCGAATAACGACACCATGGCCGATCCTGACCCCTCGATCCCGGAAGACGCGGTACAGGAACGGGTTCTGGCGTACCTCAACGATACCTACGGCAAGGATCCCGGCGAGTTCGCCATCCGGTCGACAGAGCTGCGGTGGTACGACCTGAACGCACGGCAACGCCCATCAAAGGAACCGGTCGCGGTGCCTCTTGCCTGGCACATCACGTTCGACGACGAGCGGCACCGCTCGCAGGATCCGCCGAGGGCGGCCGAAATATGGATGAACGCCCATTCGGGAGAGGTTCTTTCTGCAAATTACAACCCGGGATGGTAACGGATTCGTGGAAGGCGGGAGAATGGCAGACCGGGTATCCGATCCGAGCCGCACGCTCCTCGTGGCAGGGAAAGAGTTTGCCGACCACCTCGCGAGCCGGCGGTTCACCCTTGTCCTCCTCCTCTTCCTGATCCTCTGCTCCGTCTCCCTCTACGAGGGCGTCGAGAACTACAGTGAGAAACTCGCGGCATACTCCGACGGTACCGCGCCGGTGCCGAAATTCCTGGGTTACCCCGGCTGGATGCCGGAGAAACCCTCCCTCCTCGTAGTCTTCCTCAACCTCTCCTCGCAGGTCCTGAGCTACGGCCCGCTGCTTGCGATCGCGACCGGGTTCGATCTGATCACGCGGGAACGCTGGTCGGGTTCGCTCAAAACCCTCCTCTCCCGTCCGGTTTTCCGCGACGAGGTGATCACCGGCAAGGCACTCGGCGGGTTCGCCGCCCTGACGCTGGCGATGAGCATCGCGGTTCTCATCGCGCTCGCGCTCCTTCTGCTCTCTGCAATCGTCCCCTCACCAGCCGAGCTCGGAGCGATCCTGGCCTTCTGGCTCGTTTCGCTGGTGTATCTCTTCACGTTCTTCTCGGTCGCTCTCCTCGCCTCGGCGGTCGTTGCCGAGAGCGGGAGCGCTCTTGTCTGGTCGCTGGTCGCTATCTTCGTCTTCTCCTCCGTCGTACCGATGGCCGGTAGCATCCTTACCGATGCGACTGCCGGAACGCCCCCGGATGTGGTGGATCTTATGGGCGACCCGCATCCCACCGAGGAGGAGTGGCTGCAGTACCGGGAGGAGGAGCGCGCCTACCTCGAACACCAGGAGCGTATCGGAGCGACCGTCCGCCTCATCTCGCCACAAAGGAATTACCAGGAACTCTCGGTAGCGATCACCAATCCACGGTTCTCGATGTGGATCAATCCGGACCCCTTCGCCCTGAGAACACCCCACCCCGGGGAAGATCCGCTTCCCGATCTACCCGGCCTGATCGCTCTCATCTGGCAGCCGATCGTCGCGATGCTTGCGTTACCGGCGATCTTCTTCGGAGCGGCATACACCCGTTTCATGAGGATGGATATCCGGTGACGGCGGAGATGGGTTTCACTCGGTGTGTACACGTGCGGCGGGCAGGTGCGCGCGCACTTAATTCCTGTCGTGCGGTCATCTCGGGAGCGGGCCAACAGTGTCGCAAGATCTTAGAATGGGAGGGAAGATGTACGAATTGCGGTTCGAAGCACG
>PGYH01000022.1 GCA_002839575.1 Methanomicrobiales archaeon HGW-Methanomicrobiales-6 | reverse complement strand
CGTGGCTGTGCATCCTGTTGGCACACTGCAGGATGTAACGCAGGAGTTTTGCGTCCTCGGGGATCTCGCACCCGATGGATGCCTCCATCGCCTCGACACCCGCCAGGGTATGCGCGATGGGACAGATGCCGCAGACGCGCGATGCAATCTTTGGAACCTGCTCCATCGTCTTGCCGATGGCGAGTTTCTCGACTCCCCTCACCGGGGTGATGCTGAGCCAGTCTCCACGCTCGACGATGCCGTCATCGTTGACCTTCAGAACGAGCTTTGAATGGCCTTCATGTCTCGTTGTTGGGGAAATCTCTACAACTTTCGACAAATATATCGCCTCATTCCGATATTATGATGTTCTGAACACTATACTGGTGTTACCACACAATTCTGTACTGAAAACGTACGCGAGTACGTCAACAGGGAATATGAAGAAAACAGAGTTTATATCTTTCGCTCTGAGACATTTTGCAATGGTACTGTATGTATAAACGGTAACAAAGAGTGGTAAAATTCATTGACTATTTATAAAAAAAGGGAAATGATATTCGCATTATAATGTACCTTCGTCCATCTCCACGACCAGTTCCGCTATCGTCGCCTTCCGTTCCGCGTAGGCATTATGCTGGTGGATACTCTCCTCGTTTGTCTGCTTTATGGTGACTACTGAGTCCCCGGGCAGATCACGGAACTGCGCGATCACTTTGCGGGCCATCTCACGAACACAGTCTTCGACGAACCGGGGGTTCTTGTGGGCTTCCATCACCACATAACTCTCGTCGCCCCGCTTGAGAAGTTCGTAGATGCGCGCACTCATGGAATCCTTCAAGATCTTGATGATCTTCTCGAGGCTGATATGCTGGTCGTCGTCGATCTCGATGCAGAGGAAACCCCGCCCACGCTGGTTGTGGGTGGCCATCGGCACCTCGTTGAAGAACGCTTCGATCTTGTCCTCTGCCACGTCGAGGTTCTCGAGGACGTGCAGGGCATGGTCCTTCATGATGTTCTGGGCACAGGGGCAGGCGGTCATGCCGGTCACTTCAGCACCGATGCTCTTTCTGATGATCGGATTTCCTTCGTTGCGCTGGGCTATTGCTCTCGCGTGGACGTTCACGACCTCATGGCAGCTCGTCTCGCTGACAGGCGTCTCCCGCCGGACCATGAACTGGCTCCGCATCCGGACCTCGGTCCGTTCCGCGTACTCGTGCCGGTCGAGGAGTTTCCTCGCCACTGCGCTACAGAGTTCCTCGATCTCTTTCACATCTCCGTCGATGGCCTGCTGCAACACGTCATCGATTACCTCGAAGTTCCGGGAGAGGTTCGCCCCTTTGAGGCTCCCCGGGAGATCGACGAAGACGTCGAATTTGGAGATGAATATGACCGGCCGCTTACCTGGTCGGGCGACTTCAACGAGTTTTTGGACGTTTTTGACACCCACCCTGGTCAAGTTGATACGGACCTCCGGCAGGCTGGACTGGACATCTGGCAGTTCCATTACAAATCCTCAATAGCGTATAGTAGGTAAGGTTTCTCTTCATCAACCTTAAAATGACCCACGCTGCACCACTCTGCTTCTCTGATATAATGTTTATCAGGTTTGCTGTCTAACGGGGAGTGAGAACCTATGGTGCAAAAATACTACGAGTCCGATGCGGACCCCGGCACCCTGGAGGGTAAGACCATCGCCGTCATCGGCTTTGGCTCTCAGGGTCGCGGACAGGCGCTGAACCTGCGCGATTCCGGTTATCAGGTCATCATCGGCCTGCGGCCCGGCAGCAGCTGGCAGCGGGCGTCCGAAGACGGTTTTGAGGTCTACTCCGTGACCGAAGCGGTCAAGCGCGCAGATATTATCCAGATCCTTCTTCCTGACGAGAACCAGGCAGGTGTCTACCGTGCCGAGATCAGTCCCAATATCCGAGAAAACGCCTGCTTGATGTTCTCGCACGGTTTCAATATTCACTACGGCCAGATCGTCCCCCCGCCCACCGTCGACGTGGTCATGGTCGCTCCGAAAGGTCCCGGCCACATGGTCCGCCGGACCTACGAGGAAGGGAAGGGCGTCCCGGCCCTCATCGCCATCCACCAGGATGCTACCGGGAAGGCGCACGCTATCGCGCTTGCCTACGCCCGGGGAATCGGCGCGACCCGCGCAGTGGTGCTCGAGACGACGTTTGCCGAGGAGACCGAGACTGACCTCTTCGGCGAGCAGGCGGTCCTCTGCGGCGGGTTTACCTCGCTCATCAAGGCCGGGTTCGAGACCCTGGTGGACGCCGGGTATGCGCCCGAGATGGCCTACCTCGAGGTCCTGCACGAGACGAAGCTCATCGTCGACCTGATCTATGAGGGCGGGTTTACGAAGATGCGCGACTCGATCAGCAACACAGCCCAGTACGGCGACCTGACGCGGGGCCCCCGCGTCATCGGGCCCGAGACCTACGTTGCGATGCAGGAGATCCTCGAGGAGATCCAGAACGGCGAGTTCGCGAAGGAGTGGATGCTCGAGAACATGGTGAACCGCCCGGTCTTTAATGCGCTGACGAGAGCGGACGAGGAGCACCTGATCGAGCAGGTGGGTAAGGAGATTCGCGGATTCATGCCGCAGTTCCGGAAGTAACACTCCCACCCTTTTTCCCGGCCGGTATCCGTTTATACCCGCCGGTGGTACTCTCCGGTATGTCAGTTTGCATCATCTATCACTCGGAAACCGGCACTACCCGCGCCGTCGCCGAACAGGTCGCCGCCCCGATCGGCGCCGATCTCATCGAAGTAACGGACCTTGCGGGCTACTCGAAGGTGGGGATGTATCTGAAAGGTGCTCCCCGGGCCGCGCAGGGGAAAAAGAACGAGATAGAGCCGGCCGTCATCGACGTCACCGGCTACGGCACCGTCGTCATCGGAACCCCCGTATGGGCCGGCAACCCGACACCCGCGATCAACGCCGTGATTAACGCTCTCGTGGGCATCGAGGGGAAGGCTGCGGTCGTCTTCTGCACCTCGCGCGGGGCGCCGAGGGGGACGCTCGAGCGGCTGGAGAAGATGCTTGCGGACCGGGGTGCCGATGTCAGGGGGGCGGTCCCGCTCACGGCGGGGGACGTGAAAAAGCCGGAGGCAGTGGATGCCCTGGCCGATCTCGTTCGGGCAGTCGGTAAAAAAGAAGAGACGGCCGTTTAATAGCACGTCGGATAACGGCGTCCGGGAATTTTTGCAGCAGCGTGAGATCCTGTTCCGGCAACATGATACAGGGCCGGCGGGCTGCTCATCTGCATAAGCGTGCGCAAGCCCGTATGAGGTACTCACTTTTTGACGTCGCGCGACCAATAGTACCGTATGACCCCGTCATATGAAGACCTTCTAAAGGAGGCGTATACCAATATCACGGAGCCGACGGAGTTTGAAGATCGGTTCACGGTTCCCGTCGCCCGCGCCTTCATTGAAGGGAAGACCACGGTCCTTGAGAACTTCGCTGAAATTGCGGGCATCCTCCGGCGCGACCAGGACCACCTGATGAAGCACCTCCTCGGGGAACTCGGCACCGCCGGCAAGATCGAAGGGACACGGGCCGTCTTCTCCGGGAAATTCGAGCAGGAGCAGATCAACACGATCATCAAGAGCTACGTCGATGACTACGTCATCTGTTCGGAGTGCGGAAAGCCCGATACTCGCCTCGTTAAGACCGAACGTGTCCTGACGCTACGGTGCGACGCATGCGGCGGCCACCGACCGGTAAGGAAGCGAAAGGCGGTAGCGGACCCCTCTGCAGCCTCGAAACCGACAGAGGGCGCTATCATGGACGTCACCCCGCAGTTCCTCTCGAAGCGCGGCGACGGTGTGGTGAAGATCGACCGATATACGATGTATGTTGCGAATGCAAAACCGGGTCAGACGGTGAAGATAAAGATCACCCGGATCGCCGGGACGATCATCTTCACCGAGCGTGTTGACTGATCGCGTCTTTTTTGATCTCCACCCACATCCCCTCTTCTTCTTCCCTGATACGAGCCCGGGCGACACCGCTCGCGGCGAGTTCCCGGCGGAACACGTCCGGGGTCGCCCGCTTGCTCCACCGGGCGACGTCGCTGTCCCAGTTGGGGTTGCGCCGCCGCATCTCGGTGAATATCTCATCCCGGAGTGCGGGGGTCCCGAAACTGCCGCCGACGAAGGCGAAGCCGCCGGGCCGGAGCACTCGTTCGATCTCTTGAAACGCCCGCGCCCGGTCTTCCCAGAAGTAAATCGAGCCCCGGCTGACGATGAGCGAGACGGTGCCGTCGCGGATCGGCATGCAGTGGACGTCCCCGGTGATCGGGACCACCCGGCCCGCACTCCCGGCAGCGGTCGTTTTGGCAATCCGGGACATGGCCGGGTCGGCGTCGAGCGCGATGATGAAGAGTTTGCTCTTGTCAGCAAGCGCTACGGAGAGGAGGCCGGGGCCGCTTCCTATGTCGAGCGCGATCCCGTCCCGTATCCCCGATCACGCGAGTGCCTGCTCTGCAATGATGGGGTAGATGGGAGCAAAGACCTCCCGGGCAATCCGGGCGAAGCCTTCGGCGCTCTTTTTCATGGCGATTACGCGGTCTCGAGGCTCTCTATCTGCTGGAGGAGTTCGCCGGCGTAGCCGGAGAGCCGCTTTGCCGCGTCCGTAACTGCAAGAATAGGTGACCTGCCGCCGACCGTGGTGACGACCAGTTCGGGGTCGGTGAACCGGAATGCCTGCTTGCGCTGCGCGACGTCCACCTGCGGATCGCGGATGAGTTCGGTGGTGAGCGCGTCGATATAGGTGTTGCCTCCGCCTTCAAAGAGGATCCGGGCCTTGTCGTCAGTCAGCTCCAGGAGTTTGAGTTTCATGGCCATACGCACCTTATGTTTGGTTCCGGGAGGGGTATATAGGTTATTGTACGGGATGAGGAGTCCGCCACCCTACTCCCAGCAGAACGTCTCCATATCATATCCGGCATGCGGCATCCCCGGTGGGACCAGGTGGCTCATGTGGACGCATCTATAATCCTTCGCCCCGACGTCGCGGGCGAACCGGACCGCCTCGGCGTAGTTCATGTGCTTGCTGATGGCATAGCCCTCGGGAGCGATGCCGTCCACGAAGAGAAAGTCGATATCGGTCTTTTCGAGGAGTTCCCGGCTCTTCTGCGGGATATCCTCTCGCGTGTCGGCGGTGTAGACGATCGTCACGTCATCGTGCTCTAAGAGGAGCCCGCAGGTATAGACCGGCGGGTGGTTCACCTCGAAGAACGTGAAGGTCACGCCGAAAAGGTCGAAGGGCTCGTAGACCGGGACCGGGTGCTTCTCAAACGGCAGGAAGTGGAGGTAGCCCGAGCAGTAGTCCATCACCGGCGGCGGCGCGTATGCCGGGGGCACCTTCTGCACCCGGTAGAACTCGCCGAACCCGATGAAGTGGTCGTAGTGGCCGTGCGACCAGAGGACGGCGTCGATGTGGGGTGAGCAGGCCCGGAGGAGCTGCTGCCGGAGGTCCGGGGAAGACTCAATAAGAATGTGATTTTCCCCCACTTTGACGAGGAGGGAGGTCCGGAGCCTTGCTCTCCCCGCCGCGATCATCGCCCGGCAATTCTCGCAGTCGCACCCCACCTTCGGCGTCCCGATGGCATCCCCGGTCCCGAGCAGCGTTATCTGCATGTCAGCGCCCTGTCCGGATAACGTTTCTCTCCTCGACCCTGAGAAGGCCCTGCTCGATGTCCACCGGGTCGATCTGGTGCCGGTCCTCCATCAGCGCCGACATTACCGCCTCTTTCATCATCATCCGCAGATCGGAGCCCGAAAACCCCTCTGTCCGGGCGGCGAGATCCGCGAAGTCACAGTTGCACTCGATCGTGGCGGCGACCTTCTCGAGGATCGCCTGCCGCATCCCGCGGTCCGGGAGCGGGAACTCCACTACCTCATCGAACCGCCGCCAGGCCGCCTCGTCGAGGATGCGGGGGTGGTTCGTCGCCCCGATGAGGAGGACGCCGTTCTTGACGAAACTGATCTGGTCGATGTTTTTTAAGAGCATGTTCACTGCCCGCTTCATCGCGCCGTGATCGTCGCTGACCCGGGTCTTCGCGACGAAGTCGAACTCGTCGATGAAGAGGATGCAGGGGGCGAGTTTCTTTGCGAGGTCAAAGATCCTGTCGATGTTCTTTGAGGTCTCGCCAAGGTACTGGGAGGTGACCATCGCGAGACGGACCTCGAGCACCGGCATATGCAGCTCCCGCGACATCGCGAGCGCAAGGGAGGTCTTCCCGGTCCCTGGCGGTCCGACGAAGAGGAGCCGGCCGAACTCGTAGATGCCATGCTGCTTTAAGAAGTCGCGGTGCTCGAGGGCGACACCGATCTTTTTGATGATCTCTTCCTGGCGCGGGGTGCAGACCAGTTTTGCAAGCGAGAACTCGACCTCGTTCGGCGCGCTGATGATGATGAGGTCGCGGGCCTCCCGCATCTCCTCGCTCCCCGCGATGAGCCGGGATACCTTTGCCTCCATGTACTCCTTCGTGTCCTCGAACCGGGGGTTCTTCGCCAGGACGTCCTGGTACTGGACGACGGTGCCGTCTTTCCCCTCGAAGAAGTACGCGAGCACGGGGTTCTCCCGGACCTTTTCCTCCCCCCCTCTCTTGAGGAACCATGTTGCGGCCGCATCGAGTGAAGGCAGGCTCAGCCGCTGCCCGAATTCGTCGTAGCCGACGAACGGGTTCTGGCGGACAGCCTGACAGGCGGCATCTGGGGTACCGAGCACCTTCTTGATCGCTCCTTCGCTCACAATCAGGGGACGCTTGACCTCGGGGCTCCCACCGCTCCCTGCGCTGAAGACCTCCCGGCAGCGTGGGTGAAGGTCATTTATATCGAGTTCCTCGTTCCGGTTGAATATCTCCGCGGTGAGCAGGAGTTCCATGATGGCGAGGACGTCACGTGTACCTGTGTCGCCGGTCATATCTATGAGCAGACATATTTGCGCGCGGCATCAATAAGCGTAACTCACCGGGTGGTGACCTCGCACCCCTCTTCGGTGACGATCATGGTGTGCTCGGTCTGCGAGACGAACGAGCCCGGGACGTCGTGCAACATCGGGAAGGGATGAATGATCCCGTTCCGCACCAGAGTGGCGAGGCCGATCTCGACTTTGTCTCCCGGAACCCAGCGGCGGGAGAACGGGAGTCCCCGGCGCGGCCGTGCGGTCTCGAGGATCCGCTTTGCCGACGGGAGACGTGCGGGCCGGGCTGCGATCTGTTTGTAGATCTCCACGCGCGTCGCCTCGGTGACCTTCCCCGACCCCGTTGTCGCGAAGGGCTCGATTGCAAAGGCCATCCCCTCCTCGAGGACGGTGCCGCCGTTCATCGCGACGTTCGGGATCATGGGCTTACCGTGGAGGTCGTAGCGGTCGAGGCCGTGTCCGGTGAGGTTTGCAACCGGTCTGTAGCCGTGCTCCTCGATCGTCGCCTGGATGATAGTCCCGAGCTCCCCGGTGACGACTCCCGGCCGGACGGCCCCGATTGCCGCCTCGAGGGCCGCCCGGGATGCCTCGACGAGCGCCCCGTGGTTGCCGAGGTCGACGGTCACGGCGGTGTCGGCGATGTAGCCGTCGACGTGTATCCCGAGATCGACCTTGATGAGGTCACCGCGGGAAAACGTCCTCTCGTCGCCGGGCATGGCGGTATCGTGCGCCGCGGCCTCGTTGAAGGAGACGTTTAAGGGGAAGGCAAGAAGCGCCCCCTCCTCGATCACCATGTTTTCCGTCTCTTCGACCATATCGAGGAGGGGGGCCCCCTCCTTCACGAGCCCCGCACCCCGGCGGCGCACCTTACTTGCCAGCGCCCCTGCTTCCCGGTAGGCGTCGTAAACTTCGTCATCCATCTTCATAGCGTGAGCTCCTCTTTGTATTGGGTGAACCGGTCAAACCCGGTCTCTGTCACCGCGCCTATATCTTCCAGGCGGACGCCGCCGGTACCGGGGTAGTAGAGCCCCGGTTCGATCGTGACGACGTTGCCGGCGATGAGCACCCCTCCCTGCGGGCCGAGCGACGGCTCTTCGTGCACCTCGAGCCCGACGCCGTGGCCGAGGCTGTGGGTGAACCCCTGCGTGTTGCTCTCGTAGCCGCAGTCGCGCAAGAACTCGACCGTCGCACGGTAGAGGTCGGCACCGACGGCCCCGGCACGGAGCATCGATGCGGCGTGGCCTTTTGCGTCTCTGACGGCCTCGTACATCTCCCTGATTGCGGGAGAGGGCTCGCCTTTCACGACCGTCCGGGTCATGTCGGCGTGGTAGCCGGTCAGTTCGTCCTGCGGGTAGACGTCGATAACGATGGGCTCGTCTTCCCGGAGCGGTCCGGTGCCTGCGTTGTGCGGGAGAGCGGTGTCGGGACCGCAGGAGACGATGGTGTCGACCCCGCGGTATCCGTGGGCGAGAAGGTAGGCGTGCATCTCAGCGCGGACGGCTTCAGAAGTAAGGGGCGCGCTGTCCCGGTGGAGGATGCCCCCTTTCGGGACGGAGGACCGGATGAGCGCGATCCCATGCTCCATCGCGGCCTCGGTAGCCCGCTGGACCGAGCGGATGTGCTCGATCTCCTCCGGCGTCTTGATCGCCCGCATCGCCTCGACCGCCCCCCGCTCGTCGAGCACGACCGGGTGGAACGATTCGAGTTCCCGGGCAAGGGCGAGCGGGAAGTTCGCGGGGACGAGGACGGGGCCGCCGGCGAGGTCGGCGATCATGTGGGCGGTCGCACGCCAGCGCGGCTCTCCGGCCTTGATGTACTCGAGGTACCCGGCATCGGCGCGGGTGACGACCGCCGCCGTCGATTCGCGGACGGCACGCTCGTGCTCCATCTGCGGGACGACGACCATCCCGCGTTCGTCCTGTCTCTGGACGTAGACCACGGGGTCCGTGGTGCGGAACCGGGTCAGGTAGCGCACGTTGGCATCTGCAGACGAGCCGTAGGCTACGTATGCTGCTGTCCCTGCGTCCTGGATAGCCGAATCGAGTCCGTTCATCTTACCACCTCTCTCGCTGAAACCACAAGTACTTTTACCACCGCGTTCAAGTATGAATAATGGATGAGGCAACCACACGGACCTTCAAGGGCAGGTTCATGATATTGACGGTCATGCTGAACATCATCATCCTGTGTTTTGCCATGGCAGCCTTCGTCCTCTTCCGGTTCGCCCCCGAAGGAACCCCCGGTCTCGTGATCGGCCTCCTCCTCCTCGCTGTCGGGGTGGCCTTCTCCATCTCGTTCCGGAAGCACTACACCCTGACGAAGGCCTGGCTGCACGAACAGCCGTAACGCGCGTGAACCTACTAAATGTGAAGGGAGATATGCTGGGAAAACTCAAGTCCGAGATAGAACTCGTCTCAAGGCACCTTGAGGTGATCCGGGCGGTCGTGGAGCACCAGCCCATCGGCATCATGAAACTCTCCGAGATCCTGGATCTCCCCTATCATCGGGTCCGCTACTCGCTGCGGATCCTCGAGCATGAGGGGTATATCCGCGCTTCGCCGGCCGGTGCGGTGGCGACGCCGCTCGCGGCCGACCTCCTCGGTGGCCTGGAGGGCGAGGTCAATGAACTGATCGATCTGTTGCAGACCATGCGAAAGGAGAATTCCCGTAATATTTAATACGCTTCAGGCGAGACATTATAGAGCACTTGTTCCAGTGCCGCCATAACTCAGTTGGTAGAGTGGCTGGCTGTTAACCAGCATGTCACAGGTTCGAGTCCTGTTGGCGGCGTATCCGTCTTCTATCTTTCCAGCCGAACAGCGCCCCATTGCACCCCGTTTTCTCTTCATTCCCGTGATCTCTTCTCTGAGAGCCCGAAGGCCCATACAGCACATCCCAATCGTTTTCACAACGCCTAAATCCGTAGAACTCAAACCTCCGGCTATGGATGCGCAAACTCCCGGAACACCGTCTTCGGGTCGCCGGCTGCTCACCATCGTGGGCGTGGTATTGATCGTTCTTGCTGCGCTCTGCGCTGCGGGCTGCACCGCCACATCCCCGGCCGAGACCGTTATACCGCCCGACGCCGAGAACGCAACCGAATTCAAAGAGCAGGTCGACGCCGTCATCTCGCAGGAGCGGTATGATTACGCCACGTGGGGCATGATGGCGCGGGACACCTCCACCGGCGAGGTGCTGCTCTCGATGAACGGCGACCGCCTCTTTACGCCGGGTTCGACGACGAAGGTCTTCACCGTCTCGACCGCTCTCGACGTCCTCGGCCCCGACTACCGGTTCAGGACGCCGGTATACCGGGTCGGCGACGACCTGGTGCTGGTGGCCTCGGGCGACCTTGCGATGGGCGGCCGGGCCGGGCCGAACGGCACCCTTGCGTTCACGAACGAGGATCACGGTGATGCCTGGGCGTTCGGGGACTGCCTGCTCGTCGGGGCCGACCCGCTCGCCGGGCTCGAGAGCCTGGCCGAACAGGTTGCTGCGGCCGGGGTCACGGCGGCAGACGACGTGATCGTCGACGACCGGCTCTTTGGCGAGACGCAGATGATGTCTGAAGGACTGGTGACGCCGATCGTCGTCAACGACAATCTGATCGACGTGACGATCGTTCCCGGGCGCGAGGGAGAGCCGGCGACGGTCGACTGGCGGCCGCGATCGTCCGCATACACGATCGAGAGCCGCGTCGTGACCGGGCCGGCGGGTTCTGCCCCGGCGGTGATGATCCCCGCCTACACCGGGCAGGCGGTGATCGAGGTGACCGGGACGGTGCCGGCGGACGCAGGACCGGTCAACCTGACCTCGAACGTGGAGATCCCGGCGGCGTTTGCGAGAAGCCTCTTCATCGACGCGCTTGAGAACGCCGGGGTCTCGGTCCTGGCACCCACGGCCGGGGAGAACCCGTCGGGGCGCCTTCCCGACGAATACGGGTCGGTCGGGAGAGTCGCCGAACTCGTCTCTCCGCCGTTCTCCGAGTACGCGAAGGTGACCCTGAAGGTGAGCCAGAACCTCTACGCAAACTGCCTGCTCGGGATCATCGCCGCCCACGAGGGCTACGATACGGTCGAGGCCGGGCTCTTTGTCGAAGGGGCGTTTCTCGAAGAGATCGGGGTGAACCCCAACACCCTGCTGCTTGCCGACGGCGAGGGGAGCGTCATGAACCGGATCAGCCCCCTCGCGGCGACCGATCTCGCGGCCTACATGGCGGGGACGGACCTGTATGCCCCGCTCTCCGACGCCCTGCCGGTCCTCGGCGTGGACGGGACGCTTGCAGCCAATGCCCGGCCGGGAGACCCGGGTTACGGTGTGATCCGTGCCAAGACCGGAACCTCGGCGGGCGCCGACCAGCAGGGCGGGATCTTCCTCTACACCCGCGGCCTGCTCGGTTACATGACGACGGCGAAGGGAACGCCGGTCACGTTTGCGATCTACGTCAACAACATCGCCGGCCTTGCGTCGATGGACGACCTGCAGGGCGTGACGGACGACGTAAACGACGTTGCCGTTCTGATATACGAGTATCTCTGAACCCTTTTTTTCGTCTGGACGGTGTTCCGGTCTTTTGGAGGAGGGCGGGGTCGACGGACTGATCGGTCTCCCTTCTGGTTATCCGAAAAAAGAATTCCCGAAACGGTTAATGCGGTTCAGTCGGCGTCTTTCTGAATCCCCGTTGCCCTTCGCGAAGGCTATGTCGACCGGGTCGAGATAGGCCACCGTAGCGAAATCTCCACCCTTCGGCGGTGAATGTCGATCTGCCCCGCTACGCACAGAACCTCATGACGAGACGGGTCCTGTCGGGCAGGGTTACTTGCTCCAGGGCGATTGACCTGAGACCAGGAATCTCTCCGACCGGCGCTCCCCCTGACCGGCGTCCTGCTTTGCCGCCGCTTCCAGGCACTCCGCGCTGCAGAACAGTCCGCTTCCGCCTGCGGCTCGCTCCTTTAGCGGGAACTCCCGCCCGCAGTATCCGCAATACGCTAATTTGGGCATCCGAACTCACCTAATGATAGAGAAGGCATGTCCGGCTATAAACCTTTCCTTAGGTTCCGGAAGACGCCATAGGTCGATCAAGAATGGCCCGTTCGATGAACCAGAGACGTCCGGGGGGTGGCCTCATGCGTGGCAGTGCCGCCTCCTTTTACCGGCAGCGGCAGGCGGTGCCAGGGAAACCTACGCGGCCGGCTTCAGCGTGAACCGGAACGCCGCCCCCTCCCCTGGCCGGCCGGGCACCCGGTCTTCGACCCGGACCTTCCCGCCGTAGCGTTCTACCAGTGTCCGGACGATGAAAAGCCCGAGCCCCTCGCCGTTTCCCCGTCCCATGCCCCGCTCGAACCGGTGGAAGAGTTTCACCTTCACCTCGTCCGGCACGCCCGGACCGGTGTCCTCGACCGAGACCAGTATCTCCTCTCCGTGCTCTTCGACCCGGACGGCGATCTTGACGTCGGGCCCGCCGAACTTCACGGCGTTGCCGATCAGGTTGATGAAGACGGTCGGGAGGAGACCGTCCGCCAGCACCTCGATCTGCGGGTCAAGGTAGTCGATCGATGCCTCGGGGAACCTGCCGATCTCGTTTTTGATAACTGCGTCGAGGTTCACCGGCACAAGGCCGGTCTCTTCTTCGTGTATCCGCCGGACGGTGGCGACGTTCCTGAGGATATCGTTGCTTCGCTCGATGCTGGCCTGCAGCTTCTCCGCATAGGTCTTCAGGTCGCCATCGGCGAGCTCGGTCAGGAGGTCGGCGTACATGCCCGAGACGTTGTTCGCGTTCCTGACGTCGTGCGTCATGATGTCGAGGTACATGTTCGCCTCGTCGCGTGCTGCTTCCACCTCCGCGCTCTTCCGGATGAGGTCTTCGGTGCGGCGGCCAAGCGCTTCTTCCGCTCGCTTGCGGTCGGTGATATCCTCCAACATCCCGATGGCATAGTGCGGCCTGCCCTCTGCGTCCCGGAGCAGAGATGCGGTCATGCGTCCCCAGACAGTAAGGCCTTCTTTTGTCAGGTACCTCTTCTCGATGACATAGGAATCCCGGGCGCCGGCGATCATGTCTTCAAAAAGGTCCAGGTCAATATGCACGTCGTCAAGATGTGTAATCGCCGTAAACGTGAGGTTGGAGAGTTCTTCGGCGGTGTATCTCAGGATCTCTCTCAAACGTGGATTGGCTTCCAGGATGCGGCCGGTCATATCGACAATCGATATGCCGACGCCTGCCCAGTCGAAGATGCCGTGGAACCGTTCCTCACTCTGACGCAGGGCTTCTTCCGCACGCTTGCGCTCGCTGATATCCCGGATGGACATCGTCGTCCTGACCTGCCCGTCTCTGTCCGTGTAGAGTGCGGAAGACATCTCGACGGGGAAGACGGTCCCGTCTTTGCGCCGGAACCGGAGTTCCCCTTTGAACCGCCCGGTTCGGGCTCTCTCCTCGAGAGCGGGCCGGATGCGCGGGTCCGAGAGATCCACGAGACCGTCCCTGCCTGCACGGATCACCTCCTCTTCGGTCATGCCGAAGATCCGGCATGCCTCGACATTGGCGGCGTAGACTGAGCCGTCCGGAGCGGTGAGGAGGACCGCATCGATGCTGTTCTCGACGAGGTTCCGGTACTTCTCCTCGCTCTCCCGGAGGGCTTCTTCTGCTTGCTTGCGCTGGGTGATATCTATTCCATATACGTTCACGTAGTGACGATCCCTGAACGGAACAAATGTGAGAAGGTAGGTCTCGGCACCGATGCGGTGCTCCACCTCCTGCCGGACACCGGACGCCAGAGCCGTTTCTGCTATCGCGGCAATATCCCCAGGGGCATCCGTGCCGGGGCCGGCGAACGCCTCTGCAAATGTTGCCCGGGCTGCGCTGTTGGCATAGATGATAGTGCGCCCGTTCTCAAGCCGCAGGGTTGGATTGGGATTTTCGGCAGGGAACCGGGCGATGGACTCGAGCTCCTCTTCCGCCCGCTTGCGCTCTACGATCTCGGTCTGGAGCAGGGTATTGGTGTGTTCGAGTTCAGCCGTCCGCTCATCCACCCGCTCCTCGAGCTCGTCGTGCGCTCTTTGCAGCGTCTCCTCCGCCTGCTTGCGTTCGGTCAGGTCCGTGGCAACCAGGGAGAATACGTGCACTCCGTCCATGGAGAGCGGTTTTAAGGAGAGGTGTACCGGCACCCGGCTGCCGTCCTGCGCCTGCAGCGTGCTCTCGCCCGCACTGCCGGACGGGTTTGCCTCAAGCATCCTGCGGAAACTCGCTGCTGACGTTGGGGCGATGAAGGCGTGGATCGACTCCCCCATCAGCCTCTCGAGGGGCGTGTTCAGCAGTTGGGCCGCGCTCGTTTCCGCCGACGGCACCATCCTCTACAGCAACGCGAGCTTCGCCCGGCTGCTCGCTATGCCGCTCGGGAAGGTGATGGGAGAGTCGATTCACACCTTCATCGTATCTACCGAAGCGGCGGGATTTCGGAGGATGATGGAGGCGAATCCGTCCGGCAGCGCGGGCGAGAGCATGCTGCAGGCGCAGGATGGCCGCCGGGTGCCGGTGTATCTCTCCTTAAAACCGCTATCGATGGACGGGATCCAGGTCTTCTCCCTGGTTGCCCTGGATCTGACCGAACGCAAGCAGGCCGAAGAGGCGATGCGCAATGCGTATGATGAACTCGAGGACCGGGTCAAGGGGCGGACCGCCGAACTGGCCGAGTCCAATGCCCGTCTTGTGGCCGCCAACAGGGAACTGCAGACGCTCACCGAAAACCTCATCCGGCAGAGCCGGAATCTCAAAGAGGCACGGAACGAGGCGAACCTGTATCTCGATATCCTGACCCACGATATCGGGAACACCGAGAACGTCGCGAATCTCTATGCCGACCTGCTCCTCAGCACGTTCTCGGGGGATGCACGGACATACGTGGAGAAACTCAAGCGCAGCATCGATAAGAGCATCGAGATCCTCGGGACTGTCTCCACCATCCGTCGGATTCACTCCGGAACACCGGAACTGAGGCCGGTAGATCTCGATGCGATCATCAGAGAGGAGACCGGCCACTATCCCGAGGAGTTCATCCAGTACGCGGGTTCAGCGTATCTTGTCCTGGTTGACGACCTCCTCCCGGAAGTGTTCGCAAACCTGATCGGCAACGCCGTCAAGCACGGCGGTTCCGATGTCGAGATCACCATCCGGGCGGAAGATGCGGGGGGTTTCGTCCGGGTTTCAGTCGAGGATACCGGTCCCGGCGTTCCGAACGACCAGAAGGAGGAGATCTTCCACCGCTACGAGCAGAAGAAGCGGGGCGTCGGGGAAGGGCTCGGGCTGTATCTCGTGCAGGTGCTTATCGAACGCTACGGGGGAGAGGTCTGGGTCGAGGACCGGGTGCCCGGGCACCCGGATGCGGGGGCGGCGTTTGTGTTCACGCTGAGGAAAGCCTCGGCCGTCCACGAATAGAGTCACGAGTTCTATCTGTTTCTTCGATAAAGGCTATGCAGTCCTGGAGCACGAAAGGAAACGTTCGTAACCCCTGAAGTCGAGCTCCATGCATCGATGGGGAGGTCGGGATGCCGAGGCTGGTACTGATCGATACGGCGACGGGAACGCGGGTCCGGCACCGTATCAGGAGCTGGAAGCAGGCTTTGAAGCAGCAGGAGTGGTACGAGACGAAACTCGGGCGGCGCGTGCGGATCGAGAAGGAGTTTACGCGGTAACGTTGCCGGGGAACACACGGTGCCGTCGACCGGACCTCTTCCACCTGCATAACCGCCTCCTTCACCTGAGCCATCCCAGTTTGTAGAAGACCCAGCCGACCACGAGCATCGAGATGATCGTCCAGGCGGTCACCTGCCAGATGGAGAGGCTGAAGGGGGTGCCGAGGATGTTCGTCCCGAGCACCTGCCCGATCAGGGTCGGGATCAGCACGAGTGCCGAGAGGACGGCGATCACCCGCATCGCCCGGTTCATCTCGTAGGAGACGGTGTTGATGTGGACGTCGATCAGGGAGAGGAGCCCCTCCCGGATGTTCCCGGCGCTCTCGTGCAGGTAGTCCGTCTCGTTCGCAAGCGCGTCGAAGATGCTCTTCTCTCCTGCCCGCGATTTCGTAGAGGGGAGGTCCCTCGCGATGATCGTCGCCACCTCCCTCTGGTGGAAGAGGCTTGAAGCCAGAACGCTGCTCACCCGCTTGAGCTGGAAGACGGTATCAAGGAAGTCCTTCGGCATCTCGTTGTTGGGGGTTCCCTCAAGCCGCATCAGTTCGGCCTCCAGCTCCGCGAGGATCCGGGCGTAGTTCTCGTTGATCCCATCAAGGGAGCCGTAGAGGACCCGGGTGTCCAGGGGCACGCCGGCGAGTGCGCTCCCGTCGAGGCCCGCCCGGATCGGTCCGAAGAAGCGGTCTTCTGCTTTCGAGACGGTGACGATCGTCTTGCCCCGGTTCACGATGATGAGCCCGACGTTTGTCACGACCGGGACCCGCACCCCGTTTTGAACGCGGAGCGTCCGCTCCGGCGCCTGCACGAAGATGAGCCGGGTCTTGTCGGCAAACGTAATCCCGGGGTGCGATGGTCGCATCAGCCGGCTCTCGAAGAAGACGCCGGGCAGATCGAGGAGCCCGGAGAGCACCGGGAAGTCCGGACGCGACACACCGGAGAGGTCGAACCAGGCCTCGACCCGGGGATCGTCAAGATACCTCTTCACCTCGGCGGGGGTGAACCCCCTCTCGCCGTCTCCGGAATCCCCCACTCTCCCCCGGATCCGCATCGTCGAGAACGCCGGTTCCGCAGGCACCGCGACGGCAGTCTCCGGCTCGATCCGCCGCTCAACCGATCTTCCGCCGGCCGCCGCCACCCGGACCACCCGGAGGAGCCGGAGCGTGGGCGAGGACCTCGCGAGGGTCGAACCGGCAACCGGCACCACCTCGAGGACCGGGAGCGTGATGATGACAAGATCGAGGAGATGCCAGCGGTCCAGGAAATGACTCACCGGGTCCTCCGCAAGGGCCAGTTTGAGGACGTATTCGAGGACGAAGATGGCGATGATCGTGGTATCGGCCATATTGAGGAATTCGACGACCGGTTGAGGGAGGGCCGGGAGCAGGAGGGGTATGATGACGATTGGGGCCATTACCAGGCCGAGGAAGATCATCAGGCCGTCGGAAAGGATGCGGTAGACGAGACCCCTGAGATCTGCCTTCCTCTCCTGTCGGGTCTTTCCTGTAGCCTGTTGCATACCGTCACCAGAAACCGGACCCGCAGATCCCGGCGTCACCGGGTATACGCCTTTCCGTATATAGCAGGTGGGAGGCCGATCGCCGGGGACGGACCGGAACCCGTGCATGCCCCCTCTCGGGAACCCGGGAAAGAATGATAGTCCTGCCGGGCGTACCTGACAATCATGGACGGCGATGCGGCGGAACGGGTCTCGCTTGCGGACGCTATAGCGGCGGCGGAGGTCTCCCGCCGGGAGAAGAAGAAGAACCCGGCGATTGCGGCAGGGCTCTCGCTCCTCTTCAACGGCCTCGGGCAGGCCTACAACGGACAATTCATAAGAGGCGTCCTGGTTCTGCTCGGAAGCCTCCTCGGCCTCTTTCTCATGATCGTTCCGGGCGTGGCGATCTGGGTCTGGGGCGTTTACGATGCCTGGGCCACGGCCCAGCGGATGAACGAGGGGCTCCTCCCCTACCAGGAGACGAGCGCGCTTGCGATCGTCGCGTTCGTGGCCGTCTGGGCGGTGACGATCTTCTCGCTCTCGGCGGCGTCGGCGATGCTGCTCGTCGCGCTGGGGCAGCAGGGGTTGCTGTAGACAATGAGGCGAAAAGATAAGGAGATCACCGACCCGGCCCTCCTCTCTGCAATTCTTCGCGAGGCGTTCGTCTGCAGGATCGGGCTTGCCGACGGGGATTGGCCCTACCTGGTGCCGATGAACTTCGTGTACTCCGGTGGACACGTCTACCTCCACTCCGCGGGAGAAGGAAGGAAGATCGAGATCCTGAAGCGGAACAGCCGGGTCTGCTTCGAGACGGAGACCGGCGTGGAACTCGTGCGCTCGGAGAGGGCGTGTGATTTCGGAGCCCGGTATATCTCCATCATCGGGACCGGCACCGCGTCGTTCGTCACCGATCTTGCGGAAAAAGGCCGGGTCTTCGACCTCTTCATGGAGAAGTACGCCGGAGGCGGGAACTGGTCTTACCCCGAGGCGGCGCTCCGAGCGGTGACCGTGATCCGCGTCGACGTGGAGACGCTGACCGGGAAAGCGTCCGGCTATACCGAAGAGGAGGTGCGGCGTCTTCTTGCCGGGGAACCGGAGGGTTCGTGAGTCGGGGGAGGTGCATCCCAATATACTCGCGGGCGCCTAATTTTCAAACTTGTTAGCACATTAAGAAACATTCATATTACCTGATCGACAAACGCAAACCCATGATAGGTCTCCCGGCAAACCGTCTCTTCTGCCTCGTCCTCCTGTTTCTCTTCGTTCCGGCCGCGGCCTGCGGCGCCCCGGTCACCCGGACTCTCTCCGCCGCCGAACCGGGGGCAGGGGAGGTCTTCGATGTCTCGCTCTCGATCGACGGCATCGCCCTCGGGGGGGTGGTCGAGACGCTGCCGGCCGGCTACGCCTTCGCGGGGACCGACCACCCGGACGATCGCGTCCTCGTCCGGGGGCAAAAGATCGGATTTACCGTGATGAACGACACCCGCATCACCTACTCCGTCACCGCCCCCGCCTCCGGGAGCGGGGATATCACCGGCACATGGGAAGACTTCCTCGGTGAGTCGGACGGGCAGGTAGCCGCCTCGCACGTCGCGGTGGACGGAATCGAGACGGCGGCGGAGAGCGCCGGGGAGAAGCCTGCCGCACAGGAGGCTGCTTCGCCGTTCGCAGCCCTGGCGGCGGCTGCCGCCCTTCTCCTTGCCGGGTGGGGTGGTCGGAGATGAACCGGTGGTATCTCCTCGCCCTCCTCCTGCTCCTCGCCGTCCCGGCATCGGCGGCAGAGGGCATCCCGGGGGACGCCGACGCCGACGGGACGCTCGCCCGTGCCGAGTACGCCTCGGCGGCCCTCGCCTACCTCGACGCCGCTTACATGAACGGCGCCGGCGACCTCGACCGGGACGACATCCGCGACGCCGCCTGGGTGTATGCCCGCTGGGACGGGAAACCCCGCGAGGTCACCGACTCCACAGGGAGAACGGTGACGCTCTACCGTCCCCTGCGCCGGGTGGTGACCTTCAGCGGCGAGTCCCTCGAGACCCTGCGATCGCTCGGGTTCGACATGGACAAAGTCGTCGCCGTCGACAAGTACAGTTACGAGAAGGAGACCTTCTTCCCCGGCTACCAGGAGAAGGCGAACGTCGGGTCGATCTGGTCTCCCGACATGGAGAAGGTTCTCATCCTCAGGCCGGACACGATCATCCTCTACGCGACGATCAGCACCGCGGCCTGCGACGACATCCAGAGAAGGCTCGAGGCGAGCAGCCCCGGGATCCGGGTGCTGCGGTTCGACTGCTTCAAGCCCGCGACCTACGCGGGCGAGATCCGCACGATCGCCTCGATCATCGACGAGACCGAACGGGGGGAGGAGTTCGCCTCCTTCTACGGCTCGACGATGGACCGGATCCGGGACGGCACGGCGGGCATCCCGGACGATGAGAAGACCCGGGTCTACTTCGAGTACTGGTTCGACTACACGACCGTCGCCGCCAGTGCGGGCTACAACGAGAAGACCGAACTCGCCGGCGGGAAGAACCCCTTCGCCACCGGGACCACCGAGTACCCCGTCGTCGACCCCGAGGCGATCATCGTCGCGGACCCCGAGGTCGTCGTCAAACTGGCCGGGCAGGGCCTGGCCGTCGGCGGCTACGCGGGGCACGATCCCGAAGCGCTCGATGCAATCCGGTCGGCACTGCTCGACCGGCCCGGGTGGTCGAGGATCTCCGCGGTGAAGGACGACCGCGTCCACGTCATCCACTCCGACATCCTCGGCGGCGCCCAGCACTTCATCGGGACGGCTTACCTCGCGAAGTGGTTCTACCCCGACCGGTTCAGCGACCTCGATCCGCACGCTATCCACCAGCGTTACCTCACCGGGTTCCAGGGGATCGACTTCGACCTCGCATCCCAGGGGACGTTCGTCTACCCGTGACCGGTGCCGCCATGGAACAGCACGTCATCATTCAGGAGGGGTATACCCGGCTGAAGAAGACCCGCGCCCTCTTCATCGGCGGTCTTCTTGCCGGCCTCGTCATCCTCATCGGCGTCGCGGTCACGCTCGGGTCGGCCGGCCTTACCGTGGGCGAGTCCTACCTCGCGATCCTGGCCGGCCTCCTCCCCGGGGTATTCAGCGCCCCCGACCTCGCGACGACCATCGTCTGGGACTTCCGGCTCCACCGGGTGCTCTTTGCGGTCTGTGCCGGGTTCGGGCTCGCGGTGGCGGGCTGTGTCATGCAGGGGATCCTCAGAAACCCGCTCGCAAGCCCCTTCACCCTCGGGATCGCCTCGGCGGCAGCCACCGGCGCTTCCATCGCCATCGTCCTCGGCGCCGGGGTCGTCGGCGGGGAGTACCTCGTCATCGGCAACGCCTTCCTCTTCTCCCTGCTTG
>PGYH01000202.1 GCA_002839575.1 Methanomicrobiales archaeon HGW-Methanomicrobiales-6 | reverse complement strand
CGAGAGCCGTTGCGGGGTGATCCCCCGTCACCATCACCACGTCGACCCCGGCGTCGCGGCACCGCCGCACGGCGTCGGGCACGTCGGGCCGGATCGGGTCGATGAACCCGACCAGGCCGAGGAGCTCGAGACGAGGGAGCTCTGGGTTCTCCGCGGAGACCTCTCCCTCCTCTCGACCGTGAGCCACGGCAAGGACCCGGTAGCCCCGGGAGGTGAGGCTGTCGAGGTCCTCCTGCACGCGGTCCGAGTCGAGGGGCACGCTCCCTTCCTGCCCTGCTGCGGTCATCGTCCTGCAGAACGGGAGAACGGTCTCGACGGCCCCCTTGACCGCCACCAGGGTCTCCTCCCCCTCCCGGTACCAGACGGCGGCATACCGCCGCTCGGACTCGAAGGGGATCTCGGCGACGGCGGGCGCGCTCTCGCGGATACCGGCGGGATCGAGCCCCAGCTTGTAGGTGAGCGCAAGGAACGCCACGTCGATCGCGTCGCCCCGGTGCGCCCACCCCCCTTCGTCGGTCCGCTCCAGGCCGGCCTCGTTGCTGATCGTCGCCGCCCGGGCGAGGCTTTCTACCCGGTCACGGACGGAGCCGGCGAGCGCGGTGCCACTCCCGTCGAGAACCTCTCCCTCGCCTGCGTAACCGGCCCCGGTGACCGAGAACACTTCGCCCGTGGGCAGGGCGACAACCCGGGCGGTCTGCTGGTTCACGGTGAGGGTGCCGGTCTTGTCGCTCGCGATCAGCGTGCAGCTCCCGAGGCTCTCCACGGCCGCGAGGAACCGGACGATGACGTTTCGTCCGGCCATCCGTGACGCTGCAATCGAGAGCGCGACGGTCAGGGCGATCGGCAAGCCCTCGGGGATCGCCGAGACCGCGAGGGCGACGGCGAGGAAGAAGACCTCGATGGGGGGCACCCCCTGGCCGAGGACGATGGCCGCAAGCACCCCGGTGGCGGCAAGGACGGCGATGCTGATCTTTTTGGAGAAGTCTTCCATGCGGATGACGAGCGGAGGTTTGCCCGCCTCCGACGCCGTGACCGTCTCGGCGATCTGCCCGATCTCGGTGTTCTGGCCGGTCGCGACCACGACTCCCATGCTCCGGCCGGTCATGACGGTGCTGCCGGCGTAAAGCATACTCTGGCGGTCGCCGAGAGGCAGGGACACATCCACGGGATCTGTGTTCTTCCCGACCGCGTGGGACTCGCCGGTCAGGAGGGACTCGTCGACGGTGAGTGACCGTGCCCTTATGACACGGACATCGGCGGGGACGCGGTCGCCCGACTCCAGGACGACACGGTCGCCGGGAACCAGGTCTTCTGCCGGTACGGTCGCCTCGCGGCCGTCCCGCCGCACCCGTGCATGGATCTTGAGCATCTGTTGCAGTGCCGTTGCGCTCCGTTCCGCCTTCACCTCCTGGAACGTCCCAACGACGGCGTTCACCAGGATGACGATGAAGATGAAGGCCGCGTCGGTGAGGTCGACGAAGAGGACGGAGATGATCCCCGCTGCAAGGAGGACGTAGATGAGCGGGCTCGTGAACTGGCGGAGGAAGATCTCGAGCACCGTCGGAGGGCGCTTCTGCGGGAGGGCGTTCGCCCCGAAGACCTCCTTCCGGCGAGCGACCTCTTCGTCCGTGAGGCCCCCGGCCGCCGATGCGAGCATCTCGGCTGCTTCGTCCGGCGGTAGGGCGTGCCATGCCGTCATCCGTGACTCTTCGGGCGAGAGGGATGTGTCCATACGATCATCTCACGGAGTGTGCGTTGCAGGGTGCAAAAATCCGGGAGAACAGGCACCCAGCCGGACCGCAGGCACGGTCTCGAGGAATCGGCGTAGGCGGGTGAAACCGTTCCTCCCGGCGGAAACCGTTCCTCCCGGCGAGGCCCATGATGCCGCCAATACCGTTCTTCCGGAATATGCCTGGAGAGGGATCTGTCACCCGTATATAAATAATTGCAGACGGTGACCAACAGCCCATCCCTCCCGGCGAATCAGGCATAAATCATCATCGGTATCATCCTGGACCGTGCGGAACCCGCGTCTATTCGATGCATCCCTCCTCCGGGTTCGCCCCGCCGGGCACGGTCACCCAAGCGGGGAAGGAGATCCCCTACCCGATCCGGTGACCCGGGGGCGGTGTCTTCGGACTGCCTTGTAGATCTCCATCACGACCACAACCGAGGAGGCCAGGGCGAGCAGCGAGAGCCACTCGACCAGGGAGACGGGCTGCAACTGGAGGACGTCCTGGAGGAAGGGGACGTAGAGTGCGAGGATGTGGATGCCCTGCGCGGCAACGACGCCGGCAATCAGGAAGTAGTTGCGGCT
>PGYH01000201.1 GCA_002839575.1 Methanomicrobiales archaeon HGW-Methanomicrobiales-6 | reverse complement strand
GGACCATCAAGGCCAAGATCGATGAACTCAAGGCCAAAGACCCCGGTGCCTTCGGCGCGGAACCCATGATCGTCGAGGTAAAGGAAGCAGGCGGCGCCGGCGTGGAAGTTGCCGCTGCAGGCGCAAACCCGCAATACCTTGAGATCGAGGAGCGGCTCAACGCTATCGAGGGGAGGATAGAGTTCGTCGATGCAGAGATAGCCCAGCGCGTCGGAAGAAAAGTCGGGCGCGATATCGGCATCCTATACGGACTGGTCGCAGGTTTGATTGTATTCATGATGTTGTTGGTATTACTGCCCAAATTAATTGGGTACCTGTAAGGAGGATTGACGAATATGTTCAAATTCGAAAAAGAGCAGACGGTACACGACTTCAACGGTACCATGATCGGCGGGCAGCCTGGAGAGTACCCGACCGTGCTCGGTGCATCCATCTTCTACAACAAGCACGAAGTAGTTCTGGATGACCACACCGGAAAGATTGACAAACCAAAGGCAGAGGCGCTCTGGAACCGCTGCCAGGAACTCTCGGATCTCACCGGCATTCCGCACTTCATCCAGATCATCGGGGAGTTCGGCGAGGCCTTCGAGAGTTACATCGACTGGTTCTGCAGCATCGATGACAAGACCGCGTTCCTGATGGACTCGTCCGTCCCGGCAGCGCTCGCCCATGCGTGTGATTACGTCACCCAGGCCGGCGTTGCGGACCGTGCGATCTACAACTCGATCAACGGTTCGATCGGACCGGAGAACATCGAGGCGCTCGCTAAGAGCGATGTGAACGCAGCCATCGTCCTCGCCTTCAACCCTGCCGACCCGTCGGTCTCCGGCCGCGAGAAGGTTCTGGTCGAGGGCGGTGTCGCCGGACAGGAGATGGGTATGCTCGAGATCGCGGAGAAGTGCGGCATCACCCGCCCGATCCTCGATACCGCGGCAACCCCGCTCGGTCTCGGTTCCGGCGGTTCGTACCGTGAGATTCTCGCCTGCAAGGCGATCCACGGTCTGCCGACCGGTGGTGCTTACCACAACATGACCGTCTCCTGGACCTGGCTGAAGCGCTGGAAGGGAACGAAGAAGACCCCCTCGCAGCAGCTGGCCGGCCTCGAGGGCAAAGAAGGACTCGTCGAGCAGCTCCTGCACCACTATCTCGGTGGGCTGGACGGCATGCGCCAGGCGGCCTGGTCTGCACCCGATATCGGCTGCAACATGATTGCAAGCACGCTCGGTGCCGACCTGATCATGTACGGCCCGATCGAGAACGTGGAAGCGATGATCACCGCACAGGCCTACACCGACATCGTCGTGCTGGAAGCGGCACGCGACTTCGGTGTCGAGCCCCAGGTGGACACTCACCCGCTCTTCAGACTCGTCTAAAACCCCACTTTTTTTACGTCGTGCAATCCCCGCCGTGGCTGCCCCGGGAGGTACAGCCTTCAGGCGTGAGTCACGCAGGTCCCCACGTACAACCAGAATGCCACCCCGGACATGACGAGCCCAGGAAGGGCCGGCAGGAGAGAGACACCAGCCTCAGGAATGCGAGCACCGAAGGTGCTGCCTTAAAATGGGAAAATATCACGGTGCAGTGGAGCGTGGGAGACTCGCACCTTTGGTGCTCGAACTCCGCCTGCCCTTCGGGCACGCATCGTTTATCGCCATTGGGGGTGGGGCTGACGGGGAGTGCGACGTTCCGAAGGAGCAGAGCTTGAGCACCGGAGGTGCGAGTGCGATGGGCGGAACGCCCAGAGCTCGACCACCGTCAGGTGGGGAGTGCGAGCGAAGCGAGCTTGAGCACCGATAGGTGCGAGGTGCGATGTTCCGCAGGAACGGAGCACGAGAAGAACGAAGTTTTTCGAGGGGGGCATCACCCCTCCCCTGTCTCCATCACACAAGCTGACGCCTACAACCCCCACTCGAAGACCTCCGGTCTTCTCGAGCTCCGGACGTCCCGTCCGTCGCACCCCACCCGGCCTCCTCAAACGCACCTCCGCTGCTCAAACTCCTGCCTTCACACCTAACGGCGCTCAAACTCCAGTTCTGCGAACCGTCGCACGTTCCGGCAGTCGTTCCACGCCCCTAAGGGGCGGGGGCAGTCATGGCGATAGGCGATGTCCTCACGGGACATCGCAGGAGAAGACCGAAGGTCTTGGACTGGCGACTGGCGGCACGGCGGTCGTTCGAGCACCCTAGATGCGCAGTCCCCCTGGAATCCGTGTCCGGGATGCAATCGATAACTCTCCTGAGAGGGTTTACCATGAAAAACTGATCCTGGGGTGATTCCTCATCCTCCTGGATCAAAGAGTCCTCGTTTCTGCACCACATA
>PGYH01000021.1 GCA_002839575.1 Methanomicrobiales archaeon HGW-Methanomicrobiales-6 | reverse complement strand
AAACTTCCGGCAGCCTTCGTGGGACAGGGAAGAGGAGAGTCACCCCCACTGGATAAAAATACCCATAGATACGTTGAGAACAGGCGGATCACGACCCACCGGCATGCATAAATAGGAACCCACGACAACGCTCCGGGTGGTGAGATCGCATGGTACAGGCAAAGGAAGGCGACACCGTCAAGGTGCATTACACAGGTAAACTGGAAGATGGAACGGTCTTTGACAGTTCAGAAGAACGAGCCCCGTTGGAATTCACCATCGGCAGCGGGCAGATCATCCCGGGGTTCGAACTGGCCGTGATCGGCATGGAACCGGGAGAGGCAAAAACCGCCACGATCCCCCCCGAAGAGGCATATGGTCCCCACCGTGAGGACATGACGCTCACGGTGGAACGGGAGCAGTTCCCCGAGGATATCAGCCCCGAACCGGGCCAGCAACTCCAGGTCCAGCAGCCAGACGGCAGGGCGGCTATCGTCACCGTCAGCGACGTCTCGGCATCGACCGTGACCCTGGACGCGAACCACCCGCTGGCCGGACAGCCCCTGACATTCGAGATCCGGCTCGTGGACATCGTCGGCGCTGCGCAGGAGCAGGCAACCGGGTAATCCCTAAGACCTCAGTAACTTTTTTAATTCCGAAAGCGGGCGGGTGTTGACGATATCGTCCGCCGAGAGCCACCCCCGCCGGGCGGTCGCGATGCCGAACTCCATGTACCGGAGGTTTTCCCGGCGATGCGCATCCGAACCGAGCGAGAACCGGACGCCTACCTCGCGGGCCCAGCGGGCGTTGACGTCAGAGAGGTCCAGCCTGCCCGGGAACGCGTTGATCTCCATCATGACCCCGAGCGCTGCTGCGGCATCGAAGACCGCGGCGAGATCTATCCGGTAGGGCTCACGGGAGAGGAGAACCCTTCCCGTCGGGTGGCCGATGATGTCGACGTGATCGTTGTGCATCGCCGTGAGCACCCGTCCGGTCATCTCTTCCTCGGACTGCTTGAACCCCGAGTGGACGCTCGCCACCACCACGTCGAGGTCGGCGAGGACGCTGTCCGGGAGGTCGACCCTGCCGTCCATGCCGATGTTGCACTCGGTGCCGGCTAGAAGGATGAAGTCGCCGTCGCTCTCCCGGTTGATCCGCTCGATCTCGCGCACCTGGTCGGCCAGGCGCCCGGGAGAGAGGCCGTGGGCGATATGGAGCGTCTCTGCGTGGTCGCAGATGGCGATGTACTCGTAGCCGAGCGCCCGCGCCGCCTCCGCCATCTCCTCGATGGAATGGGCGCCCTCGCTCCAGCGGGTGTGGACGTGGAGGTCGCCTTTGATCGCGTCGTAGCCGACGAGGTCGGGCAGGGTCCCGGTCCGGGCGGCCTCAAGCTCGCCCCGGTCCTCCCGGAGTTCCGGCTCGGTCCAGGCAAGACCGAGGGCTCGGTAGATCCCCGCTTCGTCTTTTCCCGCGACCGTCCGGCCGGTTGCAAGATCCACGAGACCGTACTCGCTCAGCCGCCAGTTCCTCGCGATCGCAAGCTTCCGCAGAGCAATGTTATGCTCCTTTGAACCCGTGAAGTACTGGAGCGCAGCCCCGAAGTGCTCGTCCTCCACCACCCGGAGGTCGACCTGGATGCCGGTCGAAAGCACCACCGAGGTCTTCGTCGTCCCCCGGACGAGGACCCGCTCGACCCCGGGGAGGGTGGCAAAGACCTCCATCACCTCCTCCGGGTGCGAAGAGGTCGCGAGGATATCGACGTCCCCGATCGTCTCTTTTCTCCGGCGTATCGATCCGGCGAGACTCACCTGCCCGACGGTGGGAAACGCTGCAAGCCGCCGCTCGATGTCCCGGGCGACGGGCAGGATGTAGCCGAGGAGACGGCGCTCTTTTGCCGTCCGGCTCACCTGGATGCTCGCGAGGATGTTCGCTTCCGTCTTCTCCGCAAAGCCGGGGAGGTCGCGGATCCGGCCGGCCTTCGCAGCCGCCTCCAGGTCGTCGACGGTCCGGATGCCAAGATCCCGGGAGAGGGCGATCGCCTTCTTCGGCCCGATCCCCTCAAGCCGGGTCAGGTACTGCACGCCCTCCGGGAGTTCTTCGCGGAGGGAGGTAAGGTACCTGAGGTTGCCGGTCTCGACGATCTCGCGGATCTTTTTGGCGATGCTCTTACCCACCCCCGGGATCGCGTTGAGGTCTCCTTCCCGTGCAACGTCGGCGATATCCTCCGGCAGGGTCTCGATCGCCTGCGCCGCCCGCCGGTATGCCTGCGGCTTGAACCGGACACCCTTGATCTCGAGGAGATCAGCGACCTCGTAGAGGACTGCCGCGACCTCAATGTTTGTCACTCGTAAAAGCGTCTCCATCGTCACACCTCACGCTGCCGGCGAAACATCGCCGCGACCTCAGCGGCCGTCGTCGCCTGCTCCGGGCTTTTTTCGTCCCGCCACCGTACGAACCGCGGGAACCGCAGAGCCAGCCCCCGCCGCCGCTCCGGGTCCCAGTTGCAGGTATGGACCGGGCTCTCGGTGATCTCGATCCCGAGAACCTCGACGACACGACGCGGCGCGAACCAGAAGTCAGGCCCCGCCTGCGGGTTCACCATCACCCGCACCGGCTGCCGGTCCACCTTTGCCGCGGCAAGCCGACGGGGCAGGTCTGCGAGGTCAACGTCTGAGAACCCCGTCCCCATGCCGCAGACCGTCTGAAAGAGGTCCTCCTCGGGGTTATAGGCGGCGCAGAGGACCGAACCATAGGTCCCGGCCCGCTTCCCCCGACCGGCGTTGGCCCCGACGATGACCAGATCGAGCGTATCGGAGATCCCGGGAGCATAATCGCTCTTCCACTTGATCCACTGCCACTCGCGCGCCCCCGCCCGGTAGAACGAGTCGTCCGCGCACGATTTGCAGACGACTCCTTCCAGCCCCCGCTCGATGCAGGAGAGATAGAACGCCGTGATCCCGTCGGTATCGCTCGTTACGATACGGTCGGCAGGAGAGATGTAGTTATCCCGGGCGAGGACCTCCTCGAGCCTTGCCCGTCGCTCGGGGTAACTCCGGTAGAGATAGGACTCGCCGTTCAGGTAGAGAAGGTCGAAGGCCCGGTAGGTTGCGGGGATCTCGCCGGCGACCTCACTGACACGGTGCTTCCGGCGCCGCCGCATCAGCGTCTGGAAGGGCCGGTAGGTGCCGGTCTCGTGGTCGAACGCGACCGCCTCGCCATCGAGGATCGCCGCATCAGCCCTGACAGACTGCCGGACGTGGCGGGCGATGTCGGGATACTGGTGGGTGACGTCGGTCAGCCGCCGCGAGAAGAGAGTGACGTCGTCGCCGTCCTTGTGCGCCTGGATCCGTTCGCCGTCGTACTTCTCCTCGACGGCGACGACGGGAGAGCCGATCCGCTCGAGGATCTCTGATATCCGGGCGACCCGCTGGGTGAGCATCGGCCGGATGGGCTTATGAAGGGTAACGGTGATCGCCTGCACCCCAAAAAGGCCCTCCACCCGGAGCGTCCGGGCCACGCGGCCGATATCGGAGGATACGTTGTAGGCGTGCTCGAGGGGCGGGCGCTGTGCTTTCGAGCCCAGGAACGCCTCCGCCAGCGCATCGAGTAGGGTCATATCCCCGACGCCGAGCCGCATCTCCCCGGCGGCGAGGCGCGAGATGTAGCGCCGTTGTCGGGGCGTGGCGGCGGCGAGCAGCCGGGCAAGGAGGTTCACCTTCCTGTCGGCCGAACCCGGGCCGGACGCACCGGCGATCTCGGAGAGGGTCCGGTGGACGCCAGCAACCGAGAGCGGTTCTTCGCCCGGAGCCGCGATCAGCCGGGTGGCGACGTCGCCGTAATCGCCGAGTTCCCGTGCCGCCGCCTCGACCGACGCGGGGTCGGTGCCGGCCGCAAGGGCGATCGCTGCCGCCGCAGTCCGGTCCCCGATGCCCAGGTTCACCTCGCTGTACCCGGGCCCGATCTCCCCGAGCACAAAGTAGCAGACGATCCCGATCTCGTCCGGCGGCACCCCGGCCAGCAGCCGGGCGAGAAGCGCGATCATCTCGTTCCGGGACGATGTCGCCTCAAGCCTCTCGAAACAGGAGGCGAGGGTTGCAAATTTCACGATTACACGGTTTGTTCACTGCCGGGGGCTACTTGAACGTTGCGGTATGCGTCCCCGGGGTTGGATTTATCATCGGCGGCGATGTGGTAGGTGCATGGAACCCCTGATACGGGTCGAACCTCCGGGCGAGAAAGCCCGCGAGGTGCTCCACCGGGACGCGGCAATCATCTCCCCATCGACCATGCGGCAGTATCCCCTCGTGCTCCAGAAGGCGAGCGGCGTGAACCTCCGGGATGTCGACGCCAACCGCTACCTGGACTTTGCGCCCGGGATCGCCGTGATGAACGTTGGCTGGGACCACCCGCAGGTCGTCTCCGCGATCAGAGATCAGGCAGAGTACCTCTCGCACGGGGCGTTCCGGGACTTCTGCTCCGAACGCCCCGTACAGTGCGGCGAAGAACTGGCCGGGTTCCTCCCGGAAGGGCTCGACCGGGTTTACTTCTCCAACTCCGGAGCGGAGAGCGTCGAGGCGGCGATGAAACTCGCCCGGTACCACACAGGCCGGGTGGGGGACGATTCTCTGACACGCGTTCAAGCGTGCCTTCGTCGTCCTCCCCGCGGGAGAATCGGTGATCCGGGCGAGCCCGCCCCTGATCATGGAGGATGTCGATATACAGGACCGGGCCATGGAGAGGTTCTAAAAGGAGATTGATGATATGCAGGAGTCAGGAAAAGTCACCTATGTTTCGCTCGAAACCGATGAGAGTTTTCACGGCGAGTATGAGGGCGCCCTGCTCGCGATCGAGCAGGAGTTCGGGGAGCGCTATCCGATGTACATCGGCGGACGTGAGGTCACCACTCCCCGGGAATTCGAGGCGAGGTCTCCCATCGACCCGGGCATCCTGCTCGGGACCTTTCCCGAGGGGGGAGAGGAGCATGCCCGGAAGGGTATCGCCGCGGCGAACGAGGCGTTCCGCGATTGGAGCTGCCGGGACTGGCGGGAACGGGTCGAGATCGTCAGGAAGACGGCCGACGCAATGGAGGACCGGCTCTTTTTGCTCGCGGCCCTGCTGACCTATGAGGCGGGAAAGACCCGCTACGAAGCGCTGGCGGAGGTCAGCGAGGCGGTCGATATGCTCCGGTATTACTGCAGGGTCTATGAGCAGAACAACGGCTACATATTTCCCATGCGCTCCCCGGCACCCGGCGAGGAGGTCCGGAGCGTCATGCGCCCGCACGGTGTCTGGGCGGTCATCTCCCCGTTCAACTTCCCCGTCGCGCTTGCCGCGGGCATGGTCACCGGGGCGTTGCTCACCGGGAACACAGTTGTCTTCAAACCGACGAGCAAGACGCCGCTTTCGGGAGTGAACCTCTATCGGCTCTTCGTGGAGGGCGGGGTCCCTCCTGGTGCGATCAACCTGGTGACCGGACACGGGGGCCCCTTCGGCGAGGTCGTGGTTGCCCACCCGGGCGTCGCCGGGATCGCGTTCACCGGTTCAAAGGCGGTGGGAACGTGGCTGGAGCAGCAGTTCGCCACGGTGCAGCCCTATCGTAAGCCGGTGGTGGCGGAGCTGGGGAGCAAGAACCCGACGATTGTCACCGCGAGCGCTGATATCGAGAAGGCGGTCGAGGGCGTGGCCCGGGCGGCCTTCGGGTTTGCGGGACAGAAGTGCAGCGCCACCTCCCGGGTCTACGTCCATTCCTCGGTTGCAGAACGGTTCTTGCAGGCGCTCCGCGACCGGGCGGACCGGATGGAGGTCGGCGACCCGCGGCGGCGTGAGACCGCGTTCGGCCCCCTGATCGACGACGACGCACGGTTGACCTTCCAGAAGGCGGTCGAGGAGGCGATCCGGGACGGTGGCAGGCTCATTGCCGGCGGAGAGGTGCTCGATGACGGGATATACGGCCGGGGTGTCTATGTCAGGCCCACGGTCATCGCCGATCTTGCGCACGGCCACCGCCTCTTTAAGGAGGAACTCTTCGTCCCGATCCTCGCCGTCGGCACGTTCAATAGCCTGGATGAGGCGCTCAATCTTGCGAACGCGACGGATTACGGCCTGACAGCCGGGATATTCACAGAGGACCCGGCGGAGATCGGATACTTCTTCGACCGGATCCGGTTCGGGGTCGTCTACGCCAACCGGCGCGGGGGAGCGACGACCGGGGCCTGGCCCGGCGCCCAGCCCTTCGGAGGCTGGAAGGCGAGCGGGTCGACCGGGAGGGGGGTAGGAGGCCCATACTACCTCCTCTCGTTCGTCCGCGAGCAGGCGCAGACGCAGGTGACGGAGCGAGCGGGCGGTGGATGAGGATCCTCATCCACCGTTGTGATAAGGACCTGACCGCCGCCGGTAGTTCCATAAGGATGGAGTGCGCTTCCGTCTATTGGAGGGATCGCATGGGTGAGCGCAAGAAGGAATCGATAGGCGAAGTGCTCATTTCAAGGATCATCGGGATTGTTATCTTCCTGATCGTGCTCGCTATCTTAAACATCCTCTCGGGCACCTACGTCCAGTATCCTATCTTCCTCCAGATCGTCGCGTTCCTCAACGCCAATCTAGGCCTCCTCATCCTGATATCGGCAATCTTCCTCATCGGCGACCTCTTCGGCGCCCTTGCGTCCCCCCTGAACCTGCCGGGCCCGGTCTTCGGCGCCGTCGGTGCCGTATTCCTGGTCATGTTCCTCTTCCGGCTCTTCTTGCTCGTCGGCGAGATCACCGGCGTCGAAGTCTTTGCCCTCTTTGAGAGGGCGTTTGCGCTTCCGGTCTACATACTCGTCTTCATTGTCGCGCTCATCGGGGGATACGTCGCGCTCTTTGCCGATCCGTCGCCGGGCCGGGATTGAGCGGGATTATTCAAACCCTTCCGTCTCCTCGAATGTCTTTACCTCGCAATCCTGCAAACTGCCGGTCTTCGGGTCCATGTGGACCATGACAAAGAGTTCGTGTTCGCCGCTCTCCCAGAGAGCGAGGGCCGGTTTATCCTCTTTCGCCCGGAACCCGAGGCCCTCAAGGCCCGCACGGATCCCGTTGTAGGTGGTATTTCCCGCGATCAATTCCTGGACCCGGGCCCTCATGGCCTCCTGCTCCTCCCGGTTAATCTCTATTCGTCTGGGCATGCGAGAACCATACCGCATACGCCCAGATAAACCTGACCCGGCACGGACGGTTGAGAAGAGGGGGTTTCGTGGACTGCGCGGAGGAAAGCGCTACCGGGCGTTGTATACGGCGGACTCTCCCTCGCGGCGTTCCAGGTCATCGTAGGCGGCCACTCTGTACCCCGCATATCCGCCCCCGAGGTTCATCTGCAGGAGGACGAAGATCCTGAGAGCAGGATGCACCCAGATCGCGACATCGGCATCGTCCTGCTCCGGTATGAAGTTTAGCGACCGGAGCGCGTCACGGATATCGGCATAGTCGGGCGTCGACTGGATCAACTCCTCGATCTCCACCATCACAGCCCGCTGCTGCAGGGTCTCGATCTCTTCAAGCATGCCACCCCCGATCGGCCACCTCGTATAAAACATGATCCGGGGCCGGATCCAGATAGTAACCGCATATTTTACGGTGCCATCCGGGGGTAACAGTCCGGGCATCGTGGCCGCAGGGCCATGCCGGCAAGGCGGGCGGCTGATGATATGCATAACCTTCATCAGCGAGCTCGTGAAAACATACTGCAACGGAGTCCCGCACGAAAGCCTATGACTGACGACGATGACTCAAGGACGCTGATCCTCGATATCGACACCGACGATCTGCAGGAACTCTCCGAATACCTGGACGTGCTGAGCAGCAGCACACGCTTGAAGATCCTGAAGGTCATCGAACGAAAGCCAAAAGACGTCCGGGAGATCTCGTACGAGATCGAGACGAGTTACGAGAACACAAAGAAGCATCTCGACAAACTGCTGAGCATCGGGGTCGTGCGCAAAGAGGCCGGCCTCTCGCGCCCGACCGCAAAAGGGATTCACCCCGTCTGGAAATACTCGCTTGTGCCCGGGGGGCTTGAGGCGATCACGAGGAGCCTCGGGCTCTTCTCGAACCTGAGACTGACACTCACGGACGCCGTGCTCGCAAAGAAACTCGCCGGTGTCCGGGAGACATTCTCGGGAGAGTTTGCCGGGCAGCTCCCGGTCGTCATCCTCCTCGGCGGGGCGGAGGACGGCAACGTCTTCCCGCTCGGACACGACAGCATCGACATAGGGCGGGCAGACCCGGACGCACCCGGCCGGTCCGGGCAGGCGATCATCCTCAGCGAAGAGTATGCGGCGGTCACCCGTGTCTCAAGGCCACACGCCCGGCTCACCCGCCGCCGGGACGGGGCCTGGGTCGTCGAAGACTGCGGCAGCACGGGGGGCACCTTCCTGAACGGCACGCCGCTTGACCGGGGCACGCGGCGGGAACTCCACGATGGGGATCTCGTCGAACTCGCGAAAGGCGCGCAGGGGGCAACCCTCGTCTTCGTTGTCCCCGGGGGGGTGCCGGTACCGGATGCCGCCTGAACGGGCCGGACGTGCGGCCGCCCTGATCCTCATCACCGCCCTGCTCTTCGCCATCCTCTGCCCCGCCGTCTCAGGCGCGGGAGGACCCCCAGACCACGCGAACGCTTCTCCCCAGGGCATCGAGTCCGCCAGCAAGGCACCGAACGAGAATAAGGGCAGGGATACACCGGAAGAGACGCCAACCCCTCTGCCATCGCCCGAAGAGACCGTTACGCCTGCCGACACCCCAACAGTGGCGACGCCGGAGGCGACAACAACGGATGCCGCCGCCGGCAACAACCCCAACCCGGGCAGGCAGGGGGCCGCCCCCGACTGGTTCGTCGGGTTCACTCTCCTGGCCCTCCTCCTGATCGTCGCCGCCACCGTGCTCGGTGCCCGGTACCTGAAGAGACCGCCCGAGGAGGAGACAGGGTCCGCCGCAACCATCCTTTCCGGTGCACACCGGACCGTGCTCTCCCGCCCGCCAGGATTTCCGCCCGAACTTGCCGAGCGCTACGACCGGGTCGCCTTCGTCGGGAGAGGGGGGCTCGGGCAGGTCTTCTCGGCGGTCAGGCGCGATGACCGTCGAACCGTAGCGGTGAAGATCCCGGTCGTCTACGACGAGGCAACGGGAAAGACCTTCATGAAGGAGATGCGGTTCTGGGAAGACCTTGCCCACGAAAACATCGTGGCGGTTTACTCGGTTAACATCCTCCCGGTGCCGTTCGTCGAGATGGAGTTTCTGCCCCGAACCCTGGAACTGCTGGAAAAACCCCTTCCGGTGGAGACCGCCGCCCGCATCGCTGCCGGCATTGCCGCCGGGCTTGCCTACGCCCACGAACGGGGCGTGATCCACCGGGACATCAAGCCGAGAAACATCCTCCTCGCCGACGACCTGACACCGAAGATCACCGACTGGGGCATGAGCACGACGCTGGCGGCGAGCCGGGATACCAGCATCACCGGGTTCACCCTCGCGTATGCGGCCCCGGAGCAGATCGCCCCGGAACGGTTCGGCCGGACCGATGCACGGACCGACATCTACCAGCTCGGTGCCGTCTTCTACGAAATGGCAACGGGGAAAGCCCCATTTTCCCGCGAAAACCTCGCCGGGCTGGCCGAAGCGATCCTTCAGAAGCAGCCCGTCCCCCCGTCGGAGATCAACCCGGACTTCGCAGGACTCGACCAGATCATCCTCCGGTGCCTTGCAAAAGACCCTGCAGACCGCTACCGGTCCGCCGGAGAGGTGCTCGATGCGATCAGGGCCGTGATGGGCGGCGCAGGGGATGAAAGAACGTGAAAGGCCTTCTCGCCCGGTACCTCGCCCGTGCCAGGGCGATGCGGTTCCACTATCTGCTCGCATCGCTTGTCCTCCTGCTCGCCGTCTACCCGTACGTGAGTGCAGGGCCGAACGGCTCGGCCGCCCTGAAGGTGTTCTCGTCGTTTGTCCTGATCACCGGGGTCTACGCCGTGAGCAACCGCCGAAGACAGGTCGCAATCGCCGGCCTCCTTGCGATCCCCGCCTTCGGCCTCGGTTGGCTCCACATCATCACCGGGAATCCGGCACTCGGCGCTGCCGAGAGCATATTCACGCTCCTCTTCTACGCCTTCACCGCGCTCATCGGCCTTCTGCAGGTGCTCAGGGAGCGCCAGATCACCACCGACACCATTTACGGGGCGGTATCCGTCTACCTGCTCATGGGCCTGACATGGGCAAACGCCTACGGCCTCATCGAAAGCGTCAGCCCCGGGTCGTTCTCGGCCGGGTCGGGGGAGAGTGCCTTCACCTTTCCCACGTTCATCTACTTCAGTTTCGTCACGCTTACGACGCTCGGCTACGGCGACATCACGCCGGTCACCGACCAGGCCCGGTCGCTTGCCGTCCTCGAGATGGTGAGCGGGACACTCTACATCGCCGTCCTGATCGCCCGCCTGGTGGCGGCGGCAGGATGGATGCCCCGGACCGGCCGGGAATAAGGGGATCCGGAAAATGGAGTAAAAGCACTCTTTTCATGATTTGCACGATTAAAACTACGAAAATTCTCGTTGTTAAAGCAAGATATTTATTTTGCCAAATCAAGAGTTGATTGATACCAATGCGAGGAAAAGCAGCACTTCTGGGGATCGCCCTGATGGTCCTCTGCGCCGCGGTGATTGGCAACGTCACCGCACAGTTGCCGGAGGAATCCAGGGACAAACTGATCCACGTATCCGGGACGGGCAAAGTGACGACAACGCCCGACCAGGCCGTCATCGTCTTCGCCGTCGAGACCGAGAACGCCGATGTCAAGACAGCACAGCAGCAGAACGCAGAGAGGATGGATGCCGTGGTCAACGCCTTAAAGAACGCCGGCATCCCGGAGAAGGACATCAGGACCGCCGCCTACAACATCTTCCCGGTGACTGAGAACGACAACAGGGGCCTGACAATTTCGAAGGTCAAGTACTACCGGGTGATCAACACCCTCGAAGTCACGTTAAACGACGTGAACCGCGCTGGCGAGATCATCGACCTCGCGGTCGAGAGCGGGGCAAACAAGGTCAACCGGTTCTCGTTCACCTTAAGCGACGCAAGGCAGCAGGAGTTCCGGTCGCAGGCGCTGACCGCCGCGGTAGCGCAGGCACGGGGCGACGCTGATGCCGTCGCCGCAGCCATCGGCAAGACCATCGTCGACGTCAAAGAAGTCAACGTAGGGAACAACTACATCCCGCTGGTCTACGACAGCCGCCTCATGGGCATGGAGAAGGCAGCCGGCGGAGCGGCCCCGACACCCCTCGAGGTCGGCGAGATCGACGTGACCGCCACCGTCTCCATCTCGTACATCATCTCGTAACCACACCTCTACCATCTTTTTCGTCTGCACACCCGGGGCGCTCCGAACCCCGGACCATCATCTCCCGGTCTGCCTCATCGGGAAGCATAATCTTCGGGAAAGAGAGACCGGAATACCGGAGTCTCTCATGCTTACGATAACCGAAGTCTACAACAACATCCCCTGCCGGGAAGGGCTCACGACGGACTGGGGGTTCTCCTGCCTGATAGAGGAGGCGGGGCTGCTTTTTGATACCGGAGCAAAAGGAGACGTGCTGCTCTCGAACATGCAGGTGCTCGGCATCGACCCTGCAGGTATCCGGTACCTGGTGCTCTCCCACGACCACTGGGATCATATCGGCGGCCTCGAAGCGGTTCTTGCCGCAAGTCCGTCGATGAAAGTATTTGTCCACGACGCCTTCTCGGAGAAGACGCTCGGCCTGATCCGGAGTTATGCCGAACCGCGGATTATCGGGGAATGGACGGAGATCACGGACGGGATTGCCGTGACCGGCCCGCTCGGGACCGGCATCCGGGAGCAGTCGCTCGCGGTCGCCGTGCCGGACGGCTACCTGATCGTCACCGGGTGCGCACATCCCCACATCGGCCGGATCGTCGAGAGGGTATCCCGGGAAGGCGCGGTTTGGGGCGTTATCGGCGGGTTCCATACCGTCTCCGGCGAGGATATCGACGCCCTTGCCGGAGTGGAGTACATCTCGGCATCGCACTGCACCGATAAGATCGGGGAACTCCAGGAGCGCTACCCGGGCTCCTTCCGGCCGGGGGGCGTCGGGAAGGTGCACAGGATAGGCTGAAAAAAGTTATTCGTTCTTTTCGCCAGGCCGCCCCTTCACCTCGAGACCGTCCGCAAACCGGACGGTGCGCTGCGGGAAGGGAATCTCGATGCCGTTCTCTTCGAGCGCAACTTTGATCTTCCAGAGAAGGTCCGTCCGGACATCCCACCAGTTCCGGGCCGGCGCCCAGATGTAGGCGGTCAGGTTGACGCTGTTGTCCCCCAGGTTATCGACGAAGACCGACGGCGCCGGGTTCTTGAGCGCGAAGGGGTGGGTCTCGATGACCTCCTTCGCAATCCGGATCGCTGCATTGGCGTCGTCCGCATACCGGATGCGGATCTCGTACGTGAACCTCCGGGCCGGGTTATGGACGTAGTTGGTGATATTCGAGGTGAAGACCTTCTCGTTCGGGATCCGGATGTAGATCCCGTCGTAGGTCTTGATGACGGTCGAGAGGACACGGATATCCTCGACACTCCCGCTGACATCGGCGACGTTGATGTTGTCGCCGATCCGGATCGGGTGTTCGAACATCAGGAAGAGCCCGGAGATCAGGTTCGAGACGACACTCTGGCTCGCAAAACCGATGACGAGACCGGCGATTCCCCCGGCCACCAGGAGACCGGAGAGGTCGAATTCGAGCTGCGGGAGAGCGACGACGAACGCCCAGACGATGATACCGTAGTAGACCAGTTTCGCGAGCAGTTCGCGCTCGTTCACGGGCAACCGTTCCGCGAGAGCTCGTCGAACGTTTATCGAGACGACCTTCGCGACTGCAACGCCGAGCGCGAGAATAAAGACGAAGTACAGGAGGCGCTCTACGGTGATATCGCCAACGCCGATGGGTATCTCCAGGACCTCCGTCACGTTGAACGTCATGAGAAACCCCACTCCATCAGGTATCCGCGGTCGATAGCCGGGATCTTGCGGGCCGTATACAGCTCGACGGACTTCACCATCCCGGGCCGGAGCGGCGCGTCGACGAAATCCGTCTCCGCCATAGTCCTGGTGAGAAGTTTCATCGTGGCGGTGGCCGCCACGAAGTCACCGTAGTAGATCTTCATATCGGTACTCTCAAAGACAACCCGGGACACCTCTACCCACTCACGGCATGTATTCTGGATGGAGAGTTCCATCACCCCCTCGCGGAAGGGATCGACCTGAGGGATCTCAGGGTAGACCGCGCTCCGGTACCAGCGCGCGATGACCCCGTTCGTCGGCGAACCGTAGAGCGTGTACTTCTGGGTGCCGAAAGCAAAGACGTCCAGCACCTCGATATCCCGCGCAGACTCCACGAAAACACCGATCTCGACGGGAAACTTCAGGTAAACCGTCCGGGAGGCACCGGGCTCGATCATCATCGGGGAGAACTCCACCAGCAGGAAGTCCGTGATCTCCCTGGGGAGGTTGACCGGCTCGACCGGATTGATGACCACCTCGCCCGTATTCGAGACCAGGATCCGCTCGAACGTCTGGCCTTCGCACCTGCGCCGGTAGGTCAGGAGACCGTCGACAGTCTCCGCCTCCACCAGAATATCGCCGCATTCACGGCGAAAAGTGCCCCTATAACGCCCGAACATCAACTATGATCTGCAAATACTCAAATATTAACCTACGCGAAAGAAGTGAACCACCGGCTCCGCGTTCCCGTACCCAATCCAGAAGGACGGATATGAGCGGTCACTTATACAGGTGCTCAAATTAAATGTACCTATAGCGGTAAATCGCGCTTATTTGAGGGGAAGCGATCTGAAAACATATATATAATAAATTCGCTCGACAGTATATTTTGCAGAAGATATATGGACACCCTTTTAAGCGACTGTCCCAGACACTTTTCCAGCGCGTTTGTCCCAAACGGTAATAACCAGGGGGCGCCGTATCAGCCGGCACAGAGGACTCACCCCGAGATCCGGGTGAGGGGGCCCTCTCGCGGCTCTGTGGGGATGGAAGTTGTTCCCGGGTGATGTGCGTGAAGATGAAACAGAAAAGAGTCAGGGAGTCCATGAATCGCAGCCAGATACCCGTGAGTATCTTCGATCACATCCAGCAACCGGCACTCGTTCTCGACTGCGAGGGGCGGGTGGTAGTCTGGAACGACGGCATGGAACGGTATACCGGTGTTTCTGCAGAGGAGATCGTAGGAAAAGGCGATTACATCCATGGGAAGGCATTGTTCGGCGAGATATGCCCCACACTGGCGAACTCCATCCTGACTCACAGCGATGCCGGGAACGACCATTATCGTCTGCTGTCCCATGAAGGTGAAGAGTTGCTCGCCAGGTCGTGCATCCCTCCGGCATCCGGCAGAGAGGTTGTCTGTATGGCCGCTCCTCTCTACGACACCACCGGCAGGCAGATCGGTGCCGTCGAGACCATCCGTGATGCTCCGGAAGAGAGAACGGTCGAAGATTCTCGCGGGGCGTCGGAAGAGCAGGTGCAGATCCTGGCGAAAACGCTCCCTGACATGATATTCACGCTCAACCGCGACGGCATCTTCACCCAGTTCTACTGGACCGGTGCCCGGAATCAGGGAATAGACCCGGAGACGATCGCAGGCAAGACTCCCCATGCCCTGTTCCCGGCAGAGGAGGCGGACTTTCTGGCCGGGGCTGCGCATTGGGTCATCGAGACAGGAGAGGCAGTCTCAGAGACCCGATCGTTTTCATGGCGCGATGAGGTGCGGTCGTTCCAGATCACCATTCACCCCCTGCACAACGCCTCCGGGAAGGCCGTCGCCGCAACCGGGGTCGGCCGTGATATCACCAGGGACCTCGTCTGCGAACGGACCAGCCAGCTCTCCAGCCTCTACCTCGACCTGCTCGGCACCGACATCTACAACACCAGCATGGTCGCGGCAACGATCATCGAGATGCTCCGGGAACGGCTCTCCGGCGAGGAGGCGGAACTCGCTCAACGGGTCAAAAATACGGTCGAACAGGGGATCAACGTCATCAAGAACGTCGAACTGTTAACCGCGCTCAACAAGCACCGTATCCGCCTGGAGCCGACCGACCTCAACAGCATCATCCGCGGCCAGATACAGCGGTATTCAGGCATCGAAATCCGGTATGAGCCGGGGAGTTACACCGTCTGGGCAAACCCCCTCCTCGAACATATCTTATCCAACCTGATCAGCAACAGCATCAAGTTTGGCGGCATGAAAGTCCGGATCGAGATATCCGTCATGGAGACTGCGGATACCGTGACGCTCACCGTCGCCGACACCGGCATCGGCATACCGGATCACTTAAAGCTCAACATATTCGACCGCTTCAGCCGCGAGGGGAGCAAAACCGCATCCGGAAGCAGGGGGCTCGGGCTTCACATCGTCAAGACCCTCGTCAACCAGTACGGCGGACGCGTCTGGGCGGCCGATCGGGTGCCCGGGAAACCGGAAGAAGGGGCTGCAATAAAGGTGATCCTGCAGAAGTGCTAGACAGGCGCTTCCCGAATGTCCTGGGTACTCAGATATATATCCTCCCAGTGACTATATCATACCGCATCATTCCCATTGGGGACTGCTTCAATGATACGAACCATATGCTTTAAAGAGCGAAGATATATCGAAGAGTTGAGAATCCTTACCCGGGCGACCGCACTGGACTGCATCATCGACGAGCGCTTCGACCGCGTAGTATACCTCATAAAAGAAGGAGATATGGGTCTCGCTATCGGCCGGAAGGGAAACAATATCCGGAAGATGCAGCGGGTCCTCGGGAAACGCATCGAGATGGTCGAATATTCTCCCGAGATCGAGACGTTCACGCGAAACGCGTTTAAACCGGCAACGGTCCTCAGCATCAGGAAAAACGATGACGGAAGGCTCACGGTGTACATCGATACGAATGATCTCGGCATCGCCATAGGGAAAGGCGGATGCACCATCGAGAAGGCACGGCTCCTCCTCTCCCGGTACTTCGACACCGAACTCGGCGAGGTGCTCGCGGGAGTTGATGCCCATGCGTGACTGGCAGGTCCTCGAAGAAGTCTGGCAGGTCATCCAGGACCGGGCTGAGCACCCGTCTGCCGAGAGCTACGTCAGCTCCGTCCTGACCCACCGGAAGGGGGTCGACAAATCCCTCGAGAAGGTCGGTGAAGAGGCGGTCGAGTTCATCCTGGCCGCCAAGAACCAGGTCCCGGAGAGGACGGTCTCCGAAGCGGCCGACCTCCTCTTCCACCTTCTGGTGGCGCTCCGGGCATCGGACACCGACGTGGCCGACGTGCTCGACGAACTCGCTGCACGCCGGAAGTAACGTTCAACGGTTTTTCCCCGTGGCGGCTTCGGTACAGAGCCGGCCGCTCAAAGATATTCCTTCAGGTCCACCATCCTCGGGAGATCATCCTTCTTTACGGCCGCGGTCGCAACGACCGTATCCTCGATCATGATAGGAGCACGGTAGCGCAGAGCGATGGCTATACCGTCGCTCGGGCGGCAGTCCATGATCTCGGTGCGCGATCCCTGCCGCAGAAGGAGTTTGGCGTAAAAAACTCCCTCCTCCAGGGAATCGATGTGCAGGGAATCGAGAACTATCTCAAAATTCCGAAAGAGTTCGACGATGAGGTCGTGGGTGATGGGACGGGGAAGCATCTCGCTGTTGAGCGCATTGCTGATCGAGATCGCTTCCCAGAGCCCGACGTATATCGGTATCGTGCTGTCACCCCCGGCATCGAGGACGACGGTCGGCGCCGCTCCCATCTCGCTCACCGACATGAATACGCCCTGCACCCTGCAACTTTGAGCCGTCATGTGATCACCTGACATGAGTCTTCTGGCGTTTAAACCTTGGGGTCAATCACCGCTGTTTTCTGGCGCGGGCAAGAAACTCGCGCCGGACGATGACGAGACTCGAGAGCAGGCCGAGGAGGATGTTGAGATAGTAGAGGATCAGCCGCCAGAGGAGGACGAAGACGCCTACGATCGACGACGGGACGAAGAGACTGTAGAGCGACGTGGCCCCGAGTTCGGCAACGCCCGAGCCTCCGGGCGTGAGCGGAATCATCATGATGATGGCGATGATGAGCTGGACGACGAACGACTCGATGAAGTACGGCGGCTGCCCGAGACCCACAAGAAGCAGCGATGCAATGGCAAACTCCGAGAGCCAGAAGAGCGCCGTGAAGAGAAAGCCCCACACGAGGCCGCTCTTGCCGTGGTTCACGAACTTGACGAGACCCGTGTTGAAGTTGTCCACTTCCCGGTCGATCGCATCAAGCAGGTTTTCGAGCCGCTTTAAGTGCCAGCGCCGGTCGATCCACCTGGATATCCATTTAAGGGCTCGTTTGAGGTGGTCCGGGTTCTTCACCGAGTAGATGAAGACCAGCACAAAGAGGGTGACGGAGATCCAGGCGGCGTACATTACCAGGCTCACCCCGCTGATCCCCGAGGTGAGACTGTTCCAGTAATTGCCAAGGAAGAGTATAGCAAAGGCTCCTGAGGCCCCGAGAACGATCCCGTCGAGGATCCGTTCCATGACGACGACGGCGGTGGCGTCCCCGACCGGGACACCCGCCCGGTAAAGTTCGTGGACCCGGACCGGCTCGCCGCCGGCCTGCGACGGGGTGACCGCCGCAACGAGCATGTTCGCCAGCACCAGGTTCAGGCAGTGACTGAAACGAACCCGGTACCCGAGCGACCCCGACATCTTCTGGATACGGAACGCCCAGAACCCGAGCGAGACGATGTGGAGGAGAACAGCAAGGGCCAGATAGAGCGGGTTTACCCGGCTGAGGTACTCGACCGTCATCTCATCGACGGTGAAGTACAGGACGCCCACCATAACGAGAGCGCTAAAACTGATCGAGACGAGCAGCCACTTCCACTGAGATTTCTTCATGCTCTACGCTCCCGGGCCTGAGACCGGGCTTCGCAGACCCGGTCCCCCCGCTCCAGATCGGCATCCGCAGATCTTTTGCGGATTTTCGGGCAATTTCACGAGAAAAATACCCGAAATTGGTCTAACAAGGTATTGTGCGGCTACTATTTAACCATGATTTTATCGTAGACCGATAGGGCCCTGGATCTGCAGGAAATGGGGGCGACGGGGCCGCGACGTGTTTCCGCGCCAGCCCTTAGACGGTGAAGAGACCCCGTTCGCCGGTTATCCTGAACAGACCCGCCCGGATACCAGCATCGAGCCAGGCATACCCGTAGCTGAACCGGGCGAGGGCGCCGGCACGGTCACCCGCATCGAGGAGTTCTACGCCTTCCGCGTACCAGGACTGCGCCGTCGAACGGAGCGTCTCCGCCCCCGCATAGAGCGGACTTGCCTGGTCCGGACCCGTCTCGACCATCGAAAGGGCAGAGTCGAGCATCCGCCGGTAGCGGTGGGTCTTCTCGTCCAGATGGGCGCTCCGCGAGTCGGGGATGCACGCGTCAACCGGGTCCGGGGGGTGGGCGGCGAGCGGCTCGAGCAGCCCGAGGCGCGAGCCTGCGTCAAGCCAGCCGAGCCCATAGGCAAAGGCAGCGAGCGCGTTCACCACGTCACCCGTCCGGAGAAACACGACCCCGTCGCTGTGGTACGCCGTGGCCATCTCGACCACCTCATCGGCTACCCGGTAAAGGAGGGTCCCTTCCGGGACGGCGATCCAGGTCCGGGAGAGAGCCTCCAGATAAAGCACCCCGTACCCCTCAAGGTTCATAGGCCGGCGAACATCTCCAGGTACTCGCGCTCCATCGGGTGGAGCTCCGCCGGCACGGCGAGGATATGGAGCGGAGGCCCGAAGTCGGTCTCTTTGAGCTTCGCACCGGTTCCCGCAGCAACCGCCGGGTGATCCGATCCTGCCCGGGCGATGCCGACGTAGAGGTCGGGCGGCTCGATGCCGCGCTTCTGTGCCATCTCCTCAAGGATGGTGATCGCCTCCGGGATGCGCATGTAGCGGTCTTTCTGGATGTCGAGATAGACGAGCGTATGAAGGTTGAGCGCGAGGTTCGCCGTGATCGTCTCGACGGGGGCCGTCGGAAACCACCCCTTCGCGGGGAACGGCACCGAACAGGACTTCCCGAACCGGTAGTTCTGCAGGCCCGAGAGGCCCGAGACCGCGCTCGATATCGACGAGGCATGGATGATGGACGTCTCGATCCCGGCGGCGGCCGCACGCAACCGGAGGTCGGCATGCGTCGTCGAGACCATGGGATCCCCCCCGGTCAGGACCACCACCCGGCCATTTGCGGCACAATCAAGGATCTCGCGGGGGTTCTGCTCGACATCCTCCCGCGCGAGCACCCGGATCTCCTTCTCAAAGAACGCCTCCATCTCGGCTACGTTCGTCCCCATCAGCCGTGACGTATACGCCTCAAGAAAGACAGCATCAGCGCATTTGACGCATTCAAGGCCTTTTACCGATATATCCCCGAGGTCGTAGAGCCCGAGACCCACGAACGTCAGCATGGCGGGTCCGCTCCGAACGTGATAGCGAAAGCAGCCGGGCATGGTTTCATCGTCATCCCTCAACGGTCAGTGTTCCATCATCGTAGAAGTAACGGATCCAGGGGGTCGTCCTGCCATGAAGGCCGATGACGCGGAAGTCCCGCTCCACCGACTGCCTCCCGTCATCCGTCCTCACCTCGATGACCATGCTCATCAGCTGTTTGATCGTGGATATAGTCTGCTTATCAAACGACTCGCTATTGAGGACGTAAATGCCAATACCCTCCAGTTTCTTCACCCTGTTGGTGATGACGTGAAGGAACCTGAACGTCACCTCCAGTCGTGCATACATAAGAAGCGTCGAGATCGAGTTGAGGGAAAGCCGGATGGGCGGGGGCATCGGGCCCGGAGGATTGGCCATCACCCCCTCTTTCCACATATCTTCCACCATCCGGGAGAATTTGATCCCCATGCTGGTCAGGTCAAGAGGGCTCGTGACGAACTTTGCCTTTGTCGTGTCCTGCAGGGTGGGCACCGAACTCTTCGTGACTGCATCGATGATCCCGATCTGGCGCCTGCCCGCCCCGTACCTGCGGAACGCATCGACGACATCGGCGGTACGTTCGTCGGTCGAGATCGCAACCGTCCATTCTCCAGCCCGGGGACAGGCCAACCAGTATGCAAGGTGTTCCGCATAGGTCAGAGGCGGCGCCAGGATAAGGATGTTTGTGGCGGCCCGCAGGCCCCCATACTCCCTGTCGATCATCGGGATGCCGGTTTCGTAGGTGTACATCTTGTAACATTACTTATGACAGGAGATAGTGAATTAAGCCTCCGATCAGGAGCCCGAGCGCGACCGTATAGACCGTGATCGCGAGCGTGATCCGTGAGCCGACCTCACGCAGGAGGACCGTGATCGTCGCGAGGCAGGGGACAAAGAGAACGGTCACGACCGCGAATATGTAGAGCTGCAGCGACGAGAGCACCGCCCCGAGGTCGGCGGTGCCCGCGAGGATGGCAAGAGTCTCGAACGCCATCTCTTTTCGAAGGATCCCAAAGGCGAGCGCCGTCGCCGAGTAGCCGGGAAGGCCAAGGAGGGCCATGGTATACGGCTCCACAAGCGCTTCGAAGAACGTCATGACGCCGAAGAACTCGAGCAGCCCGAGGACGACACTTCCTGCAAGGAGGAGCGGCATCGCGATGAAGAGGAACTCCGAGAGGCGCGACCATGCCTTCTTCATCACCAGTTTTGGGTCCGGCCAGCGCAGCGGAACCATCTCCATGATCATCCCGAACCGCTCGCCGGGCGTCAC
>PGYH01000020.1 GCA_002839575.1 Methanomicrobiales archaeon HGW-Methanomicrobiales-6 | reverse complement strand
CGACCCTGCTGTACTCGTCCAGCCGCTGCGTCGACGTCCATGACGCGGCTCCGTCCTCATCGAACCTCTCCACCCGGAGTTGAGCACCGCCGTAGTTGTTCTCGGCGAGGGCCGCCGAGAGGTACCCGCCGTCAGGAGTCCAGGTTACGGGAGCCGAGGCGTTTATCGCGTTCTGCCGGAGGATGCTCCCGTCCTCGCCGAGCGAGACCTCCAGAACTCCCGCCGGTTCCGCACCCGTGAACCCGGCAAGCAGGCTGTAGCCGCCGGCCGGGTCCTGCCGGGCCGCCGAGAGGAGGTAGCGCTCTCCAGGATCGCACCGGAGCGTCGTGTTCCAGACCGGTGCACCCCGGTCGTCGAACTTCGCCGCTATGACGGTTCCGGGCGCCCCTGCTGCTTCCCCGGCGACGAGGCATCCTCCCGCCGGGTCCGGGACGATAATCGGGATCGAACCCGGACTCACGCCTCCGGCCGGCTCCTGCCAGGCGACGCTGCCGTTAGCGTCGATCCTCGCAACCTGGTCGTCACCAGCCGCGATCCAGCCTCCGGCACCCGAGGGTGCGATCGCCCAGTAATCCCCCTCCGCGGCAAGGTCCGTGCGGTGCCGCTCGCTCCCATCTGCGTCCGTCAGGATGAGGAGGCCCCGGGAGGCCGCGACGGCGAACCCTCCAGCACCGGCAGGCGCGATCCCCGTCCCGCGGCGGTCGTCCGGTGTCGGGTAGGTCGTATTCCACGTCACCGCCCCTTCTCGATCGAGGAGGATAACCCGCGGCGTCGGATGAAACTCGCCTGCATCCGAGACCGAACCGGCAATCGCGTAGCCGCCGGGAACCTCGACGATGGAGAATGCTTCGTCGAACCTCCCGCTGTCGATGACGGTGAACCACTCCCGGTCCCCGGCATCGCCCAGTTTCAGCACCCAGACGTCCCCTTCCAGCGTGCGATGGCCCGGGGTCAGCGGCTGGTCGAGGCATCCGGCAACGACGGTCAGCAGGATGAACGCGGCAACCGACGCAAAGATCCGGAGGTTTCTTTTGGTCGGTGTCATCGCTTCATCCTCCAGTTGCACCTTCACCCGGGCTGCGCATCACGATTCCCACAACCAGGCAGACAGCCGCTGCACCGAGGAATACCTCCAGGTACAGCCCGGCCAGCAGACCGAGAGAGAAGAAACCCCGGTACCCGATCTCCCCGGCCGTTCCGATTGCTTCTGCAAAAGCATCGAAGAGTATGCCCAGGAGGGGCAGTTTTTCCGCGAAGACCGGCGGGGCGGCGCCGGGTAATCTATCGGGGCCCACGAACAGGGCAACCAGGAACGGCAGCTGAAGCAGCGACCCGGCTGCAGCACATAGTCTTCTGCCGTTCGGAGCAACGTTCCCGAACAGGAAACACGCCGTCGCCACGGCGGATGCCGAGACCGTAACCATCAAGAGCAGGATTATACCGGATACCAGCGGGGCGGCGGGAGCGCCTGCGTAAACCGTGGCGATCGTGCCGGACGCCACCGCCACGACTCCTATCCCGAGCGAAACCGCCGGGCGCCGCTTTTCCTGTCCCAGCCTCCCGACCAGGGTTATGAGAGCGAACGGCCACGCAAAGACGAAGGCGACGGCCGGAAAGAAGAGCAGACTCACGGTGCATCCTTCCCGCGGGACCTCCGGATGAGGAAGTAGCCCACCGCGAGCACGATCACGGCCCCGAGAGCGCACCCGAGGAGCACGGGGTTGTAGAAGGTGGTGGACGCACTTTCGGAACCGTGATACGTCGTCGTATCTCCGGGCTCCGCCAGCACGGCCTCCCGGCCCTCCCCCGCATCGGCCGGAGGTTCTCCACCCGGAGATGCGCACGCTATGCCGCTGCCGGCCAGGATGAAGAGCAGCAGGGCGACAGAGATCAACCCCCTCCGACCGATACCGCTTATGAATCGCCTTTCTTCCATCGATTTCACCTTCCGTCGCGTCCCGGGACACCGAACCCGGTATTCATGACGGAAAAGTCAACGCTCTTCTATAAACCCTTTCTGTGCCGCGCATCTACACATTGGGTTCACCAGATTGCCTTCGAACCCAAATGCGACCGCAAGGGGGCCAGAAAAGAGTGCCGCTCCGGACGACGGAAAGGCTTACACGGCGGCGAGAGCAGGTAACCGGGTTGTTGAACAACAAAAAAGGGCATCCGTAATTCTGGCCCTATCTCCGCCTCCGGTACAGGACAAAACCCACCCCGGCACCAAGAACCGCGAAGACCGCCCCAAACCCCGGCGTCGTTGTCTGGATCGACTGCCCGGACGCCAGATCCGAAGGGACCTGCACAACATCGGTCTTCTGATCGGCTCGAACGGTAATCTCCCAGACAATCCGGTCGCCGCCGTAGACTTTCAGCACGATGTTCTCGACGCTGGCGCCCGGGGGCTGTCCGGAGAGGGCCTGCGCCTCCGCTTCGGCTCTCCCGACCGTGAGGTTCTCCTCCGAGACGTATGTTGTAGAGACAATTTCTCCTCCTGAGAGGAGGACGATGTACTCCGTGAACACGCCGGTATCGTTGATGAAATAGACCTGCGCACGCGAAGGCCTGGCCGTAACCTCCTCATAGCGGTTTGGGGATTGACTCTCAATGTACGACCGCAGCTCTGCATCGTTGCTGAGCGCCGGGTACTTCGCAAAGATCTCCGGGAACCGGAGCTCTGCGGCCAGGGGCATCGCCTCGTCGCAGCCGATAATCCAGATGCGTTCAATAGACTGTTCGCCGCCGTGTTCATCGGCTATCCGGTTAAAGTAGACGAGCTGTTCTTCGCAGGCGTTCGCCGGCACGACGTACACGTACTTGTGGGTGTGATTGTACACACCCTCATGCCACCAGATCTCTCCGTGTTCGGCTATGAACGCGGTAATCGTCTCGTTGGTCTTCGCGTTCGGGTGGACCCCGTACAGGATCTGGGTCTGGTTTCCCTGTCCGGGAAGGGGCGTCACTACTGCACCTGCAGAGGCGCTGCAAGCGAGTACCGCAATGACGAGCCCGAGTGCCAGAAGGACAATATCTTTCTTCATAAAAAAGGGTTAATTGTACCTCGGAACCTCTCCGAGGAGAATCTGTGTTCTGAAGTCTTCATACCTAAGAATGCCGTCGCCGGTCGGGTCGTTCGGATCCAGGGTGTAATAGGAGTCATCGGCGTCACCGTAGACAGTGATGTTGATGTGAGTGTTTCCTGCTGTCTTATAAACTTGCGGGTTATCAAACGAGTTCCACGTCGGATCCGAGTGTATCCAGGCATTTCCATTCCACGATTCTGCGATGGCATGCCCTGATACATTACCAGTAGACACTTCTTGCATGGTGAACGACAGGAACCGCGTCGGGATGCCCAGCGCCCGGGTGGAAGCGGTGTACAGAGTCCCATACTCATCGCAGACTCCCACGTACTTCCCGTCTATGGGGGATGGGTGATCCATAGTGTACAGGTCGGACATGTCTATTTTGAGCAGAAGGAAATGCGTTATATGCCGTTGGATTGCCCACGTTGTCAGGAAGCCGCCGGATCGGGCAGATACGGGTCGACCAGGTCCCGGAGTTCGTCGCGGCCACGTGAAGCGCCCCAGGCCCCGCAACCATCCCCCAGCCGCGTGATGATCATGTTCTCCGGCTGGTCCTCGAGATGCAGAAAGGAGATCGCTTCGTCTATAGGGATCTCCCGTGGGACCCATCGATGATATAACTCGTCTCGAATGTCGTTGGAACCGGGAAATGCATCGCGACACAGGTGCCGTTCCAGGCCGAGAGATCGTCAAGCACCCTGCCGCCGCTTTCGGGCGCTTCCAATCTGCCGGAGTGGAACGAGAATCCCGAGGACCGGGAGTAGGACGTCGAGCCCGAGCAGATACACCCAGACCTCGATAGCCGGGAAGAACGAACCGTGCACCTGGAGCAGAACAAAAGAGACGATGCCGAACCAGGAAAGGATCAGTAGCGGCAGGCAGAAGACGACCACAGCGAGCCAGGCAGACTCCCGCACCGGGATGTTTCCCCCGGTGAAGGACGGTCGAAAGAACCAGACGAAGAGAGCAGCGGTGAAGAGGGCCGCAAGGGTAGAGATCACCCACAGGGAGAGGCTGAGCCAGCGGAGCAGGATCGCCATGGAGAGGAGAACGGTACTGAAGGCGATCAGGATATACTCCTTTGTCGTGATCCGCCCCCGGTCCCGGCCGGTGAGGCGGGGCCAGGCGTACCAGAGAAAGAGAACAACGGCAAATGTGCCGAGGAGGAAGAGATAGACCCGACCCAGGGAAACTACGGTCTCCAGAGTCACAAGAACCACCTGAGTAAAGCCGAATTCAGTCATGCCGGTACTCCGGAGGGCGTATCCGCGGGCAGATTTCTCCTACGGATATCCAAAAACCGGGGAAGAAGGGTAGATCTCACTGCTTCCCCTCATCGGCAAAGACATATTCGACATACGGTTCCTCAACGCCGTCCCGGAGCGCGGTTCCGGAAAACGCATAAACCGGCCGAACGAGGTCCTGCACAAAGCCCCTTGGCTCCATCCAGTAACCAATCGCGATATGCTCGATCGTGATCTGATCGTACTCTTGTCCCGTGTGAGGGCGGACAGTCCGTGCTGCACGAAGATCCTCATACGCCTCCCCGGGGGATCGGAGGCTGACATTCCCGTCCGGCGTCACCTCACGCCAGATTTTCACGAGCCCGACGACCTTGCCGCCGTCACCCAGGATCGCCGCGAATTCGTCGCCATAGACCGGCAGTCCGTCGAGTGACCGGCCGAACCTGACTGCCTTGGTGATGTCGTACGACACCTTCGGCTCGGTGGCACCTGCTTCCCAGGCCTCCTGCTTCTGGTTCACCTCGGTCTTCACGACCCGGGCATCCGGCGACTGCATGCCGGTCTTCTCCAGGAACGCAAGCGCAATCTTCTCTGCCTCCGCATCCGAGGGAAGGTCCGGCTGCCGGGTCACTTCGGTCGGCAGTTCCAGATCAGGGATGTGGTAGGCCACGGCGCCGGAATGTGCATACACCGATACCTGCTCCTCCGGGTCCTTCGAGGCATCGATGAGGAGGAACTCCCCGGTCTTTTTGTTCATCGTCCCCGGTTCCCCCGCAAGCCCGAACCGCTCCGCAACCTCCCGGACCTGCTCTTCCGTGACGGTGACAGGGACTGCCCGGTAGAGCGTGTACGAGTCCCGCACCTCCGGGAACTCAGCGTTGAGGGAGTATCTGTCTTCACCTGCGCCCGCCCTGGCGGGAAGAGGGCTTTCCGGGACCTGGCCCGGACCAAGAACCCATACGCACCCGACTATGATCGCGAGAGCGAGACAGACGAGTGCACCGATCTTTCGTGGCATTTTAAGACCTTCTATGTACTATCCCGGGAGATTCCGCTGCCCGGGGCGGGAGGGGCGTGCCTTCGCACACGGAATGCGTAGACCCTGTTGCCGCTTCCTGTGCCGAGCAGGGTGCGAGCGGCCTTGCACCATGAAGCGAATAACTCCGGAGCATAAGATTCTCCAAGGTAGCAGTGTGATCAGGGAGAATGGCCGGCCCGACCACCCCATAGTAAACAACGAAGTAATCGTCGTGTTCCGGGGACAGCGGCTTCTCAACAACGGTGAAATAACCAAAAGACGTTTCATTATCGAATTTTGTTACGGCAACGGGACTAAAGATCGGTTCCCCCTGTGATAAATCAGGTTCTTTGGAGAGGAACAGCTCAGCGGAAGAGACATTCCCAGATGCTCGGAGGTGGCTGCAGAGGACCATCTCAGCCTGTAAGAGGTCTGCCTTGTCATCGAAGTACCAGTTGACGACCAGATACCGATCACCCGACACGGTGTCGACATACATTGCATAGCTGCAGTGCCGTGAGAGGACCGGGAATAAGGATGGACACCCGTCTTCGATATCGCCGAGCAGGACAACATTCCCATCGATCGTTCTATTTACGGCGACAGAGCCGTTCTCCGCATACTCGTACCGGGGCTGCGGGATATACCATTTCTGCAGGGCCTCAGGGGGAGGATACCCAGGACCGATGGCGAGGAGGTCAATGAGCAGGAGGATACCGAAAGCACCGATAGCGATCAGGAGGAGAATGAATGCGAATTTGCTGGTTCTGTCGGTTTTCAGGGATTTCATCTGGATCTACCACCATAAAGAGGGGTCAGGGCCTCACCCAGGTCGCCATGGCACCCCACCAGTTACCATAGACTACGTTATGGATCTGAGTATCCCATGTGTCATGTATGGACACCCAGCCCTCCGTATAGTCGTGATAACCTACGCAGGCAACGCTGTGATCACCATAAGGCCTATCTCCTCCTATAGGCATGCCGCCGCCCCACAGGCTGAACAAAAGGCCTCTGTGCACCCACCTCGCTCTTTACCTCATCAAACGTCATCCAGGCATCGTCGCTTGAATCCATTGAAGAATCACACATTTAAGTGCACAGAACGCCTACGTGCCCATTGCCTCCGGGCATGGGGGGTGCGTCATCCGGGGCGTCAGACCTGGGGATGGGCGACCCCCGCACACAAATGGGTACCGCACGCGGCACCCAATCCGATTCTGTGTCATGAGACCATATAAAACCGGCAGCCATCGTCCGTTTTTTTTCCGAATTCATCTTAAACCCTCTCATTGTGGGGCGATCGCACGGCAGTGTGCCCCCGTCCCCGCCAGGGGGTGTGCCCGAAAGGATGCACTCACCCGATCTCTGGAGAACCGGTTCGGAACAGAAAAACCCAAACCTTTTCTTCGCTGAGGGGGGAGAATGGTACCTCCCGAGATTTTCCCCCAGTCGGCCTCTAAGGCCGGATAATAGCGGGATAGGGTGGCCCGAGGCCAGGCGGTGACGCCCAGACTGATGTTGTGGTTCAGTTCACTTCCTCCGACTTGCCTCCCCCGTGGAAAGAGGCGATGCATATCGAGCACGGGCGACGGGGACTCCCCTTCAGGGCCATGTCGTCAGGACCACGTAATACGCACCCTCGTACTCCATGAGCGGGTACAGCCCCCTCCCCTCTCGGGGACCGTAGGCATCATGGAGCGCCTTGCTCTCCGTGTACGAGACCTTAGTTCCCCCGATGACACGTTGATCCCGGTAGCCCCACTCCCACGCCGAGGGGTTCCGCTCCTCACCCCGGATGACTGCGGCGAGTTCGGGGTGCTGTTCGAAGTCCTGCTCAGTCAGGGGAACGATCACGCTCCCCCCCGGCTCCGCTCTCTCCATAACGTAGAACATCGGCTGTTCCCCAGAACTCTCGTGAGCGTAAATGATGAGGGCGTCGGCGAGCATGAGGCCGAGCGCGATGGCGATGACGCCGGCAAGACCACAGGCGACGACGAGGGCCGCCGTTTTGAGCCGGTTTCTTGATTTCGGATTTTTATCTTCTTCCATTCCAATAGCACCTGTTTTGACCCGATTTTAGGGGATCAGGATGAGAAAGTAGTAATACGCACCCTCGTATTCGATGTACGGCTGGTTTCTCGCCTCGACATCGGGACCAAACGACTCGATAAGTACTTCCCGTTCTAGGTATGTCACCGGAGCGCTCCCAATCGTTCGCTCGTCGAGGACACCGTACGGTGTGTCTCCCGAATACCAGGGTCCGGGACCCCGGTTGTCGCCCCGGATTGCGGAGTCGAGCGCCGGGTGCTGCTCGAAGTCTTTCTCGGTCAGGTGGATGATCGATGCATTTTCCGGCGGCAGTTCGCCCCTGATCTCCCAGACGTCCAATCTCGGGGATCCACCGCTTGCTTCGAGCCAGTTGAAGAGGGCGGTGCACATGAGCACAACCATCGCAACGAGGAGGATGACGCCGATGAACGCCAGAACCCCCTCGATAACCAAACGTCTGTCATGTTTCGATTTCATGTGACCTCTTTTATCTCTTTCGCCCGATCCTGCCAGAAAGAGAACGCCCCGGATCCTTCCGGCGGCCCCCATTCTTCTTTTCTGACACATGCTGCCCGGGGTTTCTGTACCACCAAACCACCCGGTAACAATTTAAAAAGGTGGTAGGGGTGAGACTCGCATCGGCTCCCATCAGGAGTGATAGTTCGCAACTGTCCATTTCGTCTCCCGGATTCTCCTTGCGTTGTCGTGATCGGCATCCCCGTGGTAGTCGTCCGATGAAAATTCAGTGGTACTCATCAACTCATTGAAGTAACTGTATGTCACGGTATTCTTGAGGTTGAGGGGAGGAGAAAACGGTTGATACCACTGGTAGGCCCTACGGTAAGACGGGATCGTCCGGTTTTCATCCAGCTCCTGGTGACCAGCATCAAAGAGGTGCCCCAGTTCATGGATGCTCACGCACCTGCGGCCGTGTGTGGTACCCAGGTACAAGATGTCGTCAGGGACCATCTGAGCCCAGGCATGCCGATGATGATATGGGTAGTAGCCGTAAGTAGCCCCCTGTGCAGAACCGTCTGCATCGTAACCACCAACATACAGTGCAATATCTGCGGCCCAGAGATCAAGGTCGGTGTTCGGATAGATCGCTTGGACCGCAACAACGGGGTTGCTCGTGATGTTAGAATGGTTTGAGAGTTGAACCCGCTTTGAATCGGTATACGCCATTACACAGAGCGTCACCCTAATATCGTCCCGGTCAAACTGCCGGTTCGCTTCGGCTACGATATCCTGAGCGACTGTTTTCCAGTTGTCCTGATCCTGGTAGAACTGGTTATCGGTAACCACCAGCAGATTGACCGTGGCATACTGGTCCTGGAGTTCTCTCATGGAAGATTCCAGATTCTCGGGAACTTCGATCGGAGTGTATCCTTCCGGGGGCGTGAGCGTCCCGTAGTCGATAAGACTCCATTTTTCAGGATTTTCAATATCCTGAGAGCTGTAGATGACATGCAGAGGCGATGCTTCTCCCTTTGCGCGCGCTCGCGACTCGACCGGGGTGATCCAGAATGTTTCGTTACCGAAGGTTACACTCCCGACAAGGGCGTTTTCCCCGGTCGTCAGGAGAACATCGCTCCCGCCAACGCCGACGATCACCCCCTCGTACGAGTCGATGCCGTCGTCGATCTGCTCAAAATCCATCCTGTGCAGTTCGGCCTGGTACTCCTTGCCATGGATCTGGAGGGGGAGTACGCCCCGTATCTGCTTGTTCAGTGCAGCATGATCGAACGTCACGAGATCGTACCGGGTAATGCCCTTCGGGATGTTCAGCTCTTCTGGAGCGTTGATTCCGGATGCTCGCATATCGGATACCGATGTAGTACCCGTGATGAGTACATCCATAGAATCCCCGATGACCAGGACCGGCTCGCTGCTATCTGCGGGAAGGGTCCCTGTGACATCCTGGGCGCTCACCGCAGACACAACCCCCACGCCCACCAGCAGCAGCGCCGTGAGCAAGGAGAATACCCGCATTCCAGTTTTTCCGTTCATTTCGTTTTCCTCCAGTTTCTGTCCACGGAGGCAGGAGAAGCACACGTTTAAGTGCGCAGAATGTGTACATCCTGTTGCCTCCGGGCTTGCGGGGCGCGTCATCCGGGGCGTCAACCGGGGATGGGCGACCCCCGCACACAAGTGGGCACTACACGTGGCACCCAATGCGATTCTGGGTCGTTAGAACATATAAAATCGGCAGTCATCGTTCGGTTTTGACCGAATTCAACATAAAGCTTCTTATGGTAGGGCGATCTTCCGATCCGTAGGACCACGCCGCCTGGGTGCCTCACCTTCATCCATGCCGTCACGCAACGGATCGCAAAGTTTAAGATTTGTTCGGTTCTAACCGAACTACAACGGCGGGTTTTATAAGATTCCCCCTCAAATTCGGGTTTAGTTCCGGGTGCAGGAATGCCCGGGCGCTCCTTGAGGGATACTTATGAAACAATGGTTATTCATGCTGGCAGCACTCTTCCTGCTCGCGGCTCTGCCTGCTGTCGCCAGCGCCGCACCACCCGCGCACAACTATGACTGTTCGGATACGACGCCGACGGCCTACGACGCGCGGGTCGATCAGGGTGCAATGGGCTACGACAACTCGTCATCCACGAACGCAGTAGCATCGACAGCGTACAATCAGTTCAGGTCGGACGCGATATTCTTCTTCAACGGCCATGGCCTCTACTACGACGACTCGCATAAAGGCGGTGGAATAAAGTTCGCCTCGGAATCCTGGATACTTGCCAGGACCGACGGACACTACCCGGGAAACGACCGGTACTACATAACTGACTACGGAACCGATATCAGGGATGTCCTGCTCGCAGTCTACCTCGCCTGCTATTCGTCGCACTACAACCCTTACAACGGTGATCTGGTCTTAGAGACAGTCACGAACAAAGGTGCAGACATCTGCCTGGGGTTCGACGGCGAGGTCGAGGTCGAAAACGGAAAGTGCTGGTCCGGGAGCTTCTGGGACCGGTTGCGAAACGGGGAGACCGTTGCAAGCGCCGCAAGCAATGCAAAGGACGACTGCTACTTGCACTGGCCGTTCGGTTACCATGGAGTGGACACCTACGAGATCTCCGGCAGTTACAACAGTTATCTCACTCCCGCTCGCTACGGAGTCTATTAATGAGGTGATTCAATCATGAAACGGATATACATTGTTGCAATGCTATGCCTCGTCGTCGCGGTCTCGATCGTGTCGGCAACTGATGCCAACGCCCCGATCGGGGTGGATACCGCAAAAGAAAAAGCACAGGACTTTCTTAACGCACCCGACGCAACCGTCCAGTACCAGAAGACTGAACGCCTGAATCTGGGAGAGTACTATGTCTTTGGTACCGGAGACGGACAGGTTTACGCCAACGCCCGGACCGGGGTGATCGAACGTGCCACGTTCGACTCCGCACGGAAGGATTGCCGCGATGTCCGGCTGGATCGGGCCGCAGCCGAAGTAACGGCAAGGGCCTACGCCGAAGAGAAGTACAGCGGCTTTGCGAAGAAGAGTATGCAGCTTACCAGATCGGACCTGGTTTCTCACGGTGATGCGGGCAGCGAGTACTCGTACATCTGGCGAGAAGAGATCAGCGGTGTCCTCACGCCGAACACGGTCGTCGTGAACCTTAACCCGAGCACCGGCGAGATCGTCTCGTACATCGGGATCCAGCGGGAGATCAAATGTTCGCTTGAGCCAAAACTTTCCCGGGACGAGGCGCTGAAGATCGTAGCCGGGCAGTTCCCGGGAATCCGGGTGACCGGTGCAACGGCCGACCTCTCCGTCGAGTACACCCGACCGGACGTACAGACGCTGACATGGGTGATCACGATGAGTGGCGAGCCGGAGGACCACGTTCTCCAGGGAGGGCTTGTCGTTATCGACGCACAGACCGGAGAAGTGCTGATGGTGAGTCCATACCTCTAAATCACCTCTTTTCCTAATGTGATACAATGCACTCGAAGACATGGATATGGCTCGGTATCGGCGCCGTTCTCATCCTTGCTGCGGTAAACCTCGCCATACTCACCGCCTTTCCCCCGGGACAGCAGCATGTGCAGGAACCGCTCAAGCGGGTGAACTGGATACTGCCGTTCGGGCCGGGGTTCGAGTATCCCGATCCCTGTGAGAGCCCGATCATCACCTACGACGCCGATAACGAGACCTGGCATCTCGAGAACGCCACCGCCTGGAACCGGACAATCTCCCTCGGGGATCGCTACAGCCTCGACCCGGCCCGCCCGGAGGATATCCGGTATACCCCCAATATCGCGATCGAGGGCGACAAGATCAGCCTCGACTTCTTCATCCGGAACCTCGCGGGCGAAAACTGCGCCCATGCCGACCTTACCGTGACGACGGGGACCGCGAGCCTGAACGCCACCACCGGGTCGCCGGAGGGGGATGTCCTCCCCGGCGCCGCGACTGCGCTGCCCGTCGACGACCTCGCCGCCGGGGAGTGGCGCGAGGTGCGGGTGATGGCGGACCTCCCGCAGCCCGGCCCGGAGGAGGTCCTCTCCCTGACGATCGGTCTTGCCGCCCCGTACACCCTCACGACCCCGAACGGCACACCGATCGACTTCGACTTCCGGCGGGCGACCGTCACCATACCGGGTTCCAACACCCCCTGGAAAGAAGAGATCGACCCCGGCTCTACCCCGGACCCCAACCTCAACAGGGACCGCCTCCCGGGGGGATCGGCAACGTTCGTCGTAGTAGGGATAGGTGCACCGGAACCGGTCCCACCCCCGACCCTCCGGGCGGAATGACGGAGATCGGCGCATCCTCTTTTTCGGCAGTACCGGGACAGTTCCGGAACGCTTTTCTCTCCCGGCAGGGGAGTACCTGATTGTTTCGGACCAGACCCATATCGGAGAGATTTCAAATCATGGAAGAAGTCACGCTCGACCGGGGCGATATCGCTGCGCTATCCTCCGACGTCCGGGTCGCTATCCTCAAAGCGCTCGATATCCGGCCCATGGCGATGAGCGAGCTCGCCGACGGGCTCGGTCTTGCAAAGTCGACTGTCCACGAACACCTTGCCGTTCTCGCCAGCGCGGATCTCGTGGCCCACAAGAGCGCCCGGAAATGGCGGGACTACACCCTGACGGAGAAGGGGCGGCGGATCCTTCATCCCGGGAGAGACCACCGGATCATCTTCCTCCTCGGCACATCCCTGGTTGCCATGACTGCCGGGGTGCTCTGCGTGACCTCGTATCTCCGCGGTTTTGTCGTCCAGGGGGGGAGCGTCGTCAGGGAACCCCTCCTCCTCTACGCGGGCGAGGCGCTCCTCGGCGTGACATTTGTGCTCTGGTACATCGCGTTGCGGTGCCGGCGGAGAACCGCCCCTATACCGGCGTAGTTTCTTTCCTGTCCGCACAGCCGCTCTTCGGCGACGACTTCCCCTTCTACGTCGCCACCTTCAACCTCCCCGTTTTTCGATCGGGATCGCGCCTCCGTCGGCTCGGTGGAGAGCACGAGCCCCATCCATCGATGCGGTCGACCCCCTCAGCCGGGTAACCACACCATTTGCGATGAACATCGTCGGGACGATGCACGTAACATTCCTGGCGTGGGAGATGGTCGACAACTGGCGGATCTGCGCGGCAAGTGTCGCCCCCCTCCTCACCCGGGTCTTTGCCGACGCCCGGCATACCTCTCAGATCGTCTTTGTCTCGACGAACGGGTCGTCTGTTACGGTTCCGCTGATGACGACGGTGCTACTGTAGGGCAGGAGGGGACGCAACCCGATCACCGACCATCCCTGGTTTAACTACGAAGAACTCGATAACCCCGGGAACACACAGGAAGGGGGATCTGGGTAGCGTAACGAATCTTCTGTAAAATTGAATTGGCCCTGGATCCAACCTAGATTTGGACAAAGGAGAAACAGGGCCATGGATCCCTTAGCGTTAATCGAAGATTATCTTTCCGATCAGGAGAATGGCATGAAGACCCTCATCACCGGGTTCCTCAACCAGGTGATGCTCGCAGAGGCCCTCCAGCAGGCAGGAGCTGCCCAGTACGAACGCACCGATGCGCGGAAAGCGCATCGGAACGGCTACAAGGACCGATCCCTCAAGACCCGATACGGGGAGACAATCCTCCGGAAACCGCAGTTCCGGGAGCTCCCGTTCGAGACACAGGTCTTCGGGCGCTATGCCCGGGTGGAGAAAGCTCTGGTGAACGCAATTGTCGAATCCTACCTTCAGGGTGTTTCGACAAGGAGAATTCAGGAGATCGTTGCCCATCTAGGCATTGACCAGCTCTCCCCGGCTTCGGTCTCCCGGATGGCCAAGGACCTCGACGACCAGGTGCAGGCATTCCTCTTGCGGCCGATCGAACAGGCTATCCCGTACCTCTTCGTGGATGCTTCCTACTACAAAATCCGGGACGGAGCACGGTACGTCACCAAAGCGGTCCTGGTGGTCGCCGGCGTCCGGGACGACGGCTACCGGGAGATCTTGGGCGCAAGAATCACGGATTGTGAGAACGAAGAATTCTGGTCGGGACTGTTCGAGGAGCTCAAAGAACGGGGACTCACCGGGGTTCAACTGGTCGTCTCGGACGGGCATACCGGCATCCAGAAGGCGGCTGAAGCCGCCTTCCTCGGTGCATCCTGGCAGATGTGTCAGGTTCATTGTACCCGGGCCGTCTTGAGGAATATTCCCCGGAAACACCAGAAAGAGGTTGTAGAGGGGCTGAAGGAGGCGTATGGGAATGAGCAGAGACTCCAGGATCTCGCTGATGACCTGAATGCCGGGGGGTACCGGAAAGCAGCCAATACCATCGAACGATTCCTCCCCGGGCTTATGAGTTACACGGCATTCCCAAAACCGCACGGGAAACGGCTCAGAACGACGAACATGGTGGAGCGGGTCAATAGAGAACTGAAACGGAGAACCAAGGTTGTAGGCGTGTTCCCGAACGAGGAATCCCTTCTCCGGCTGGTCGGATCCATCCTGATGGACATCAACGAGGAGTGGGTTACCGGCAGAAGGTATTTGACGATGGAGAAGGAATGATCAAGCAAGGAGACAGGGCTCAGGCAAATTACAGAAGATCTGAGACGTTACCGGGATCTGCCGATCGGTACGCCAGGACCTGATCGCCGGCATAGTAATACTACAGATACGGCTGGATCGTTCAGCAGTTAAAGGGCTGTCTCTACTCCCTCGGTTGCCTTAATCAGGTAGTACCCAAGACCCCTCTCCAGATCGACCTGCTCCTCCGGGGGCAGTGTCGATTCCCCGCAGGTATCTTTCTGACCTCTGTAACAAACCGGGTCTTCTCTTCTTCCGACAGATCCGTTGCGGCATCTCTGACGAAAGCCCAATCTTCTTCGGTCGGCTCACATATCTCCGGTCCGATATCCCTCCACGACGAGAGGATCGGGACGGCCTGCGGGGGTTTCGAATCCCCGGTTGCCCGGATGACAGTCAGGTTCCCGGCCCGCCCGGGCTCTTTTGCCGGGGTGGGCTCCGGGGCTGGCATCTATACCAGGTCCTGCAGAGGCTGTTCACTCTGCAGCAATTGAAGAATTAACCGGAGGGAACGACCGCCAGATTTTGTAAACGTCCCCGTCGTAGGTCACAATAACCTGTAAACCTTCGAGCGGTTCGTGCGTAGTGCTATTGAAGCGATCGATGTAGACCATATGGTACTCTTTAAGCCTTCCCTCACGCACGTCAGAGATGGTGAGCTTTTCGACGGTGATCCGGAACGAATCATTCTCAATTGTTTTAGCAATTTCCGGATAGGAAAGGGCAACGATGACCGCATCTGCTTGAGAGATGGGTTCTGTAAGTGAAATATTGATATATTTCGATTGATTCACCGGTTGCTCTTCAACGCAACCCGTACAGCAAAAAAGGAGGACTGAGAGGATTACCATCAACCCTATTCTTCTTTGTTCACGCGATCCACGTGTCGATTCTGTATGCATTCGACCACCATGGTCTGTAGAAATCGCCATAAACACCTTCCTGCGTATCTGCATGGAGCTGTGTCGGGTGTGCTAACTGTGCATCCAGCTGCTCGTTCCACCATACACCATATCCGTCGTAATAGACGTAGGAATCACACACATAGGAGGTTGATACATCGGAGAATGATCCGGGATCGTTTCTGACGTATTCGTGTACCTCGTTCAGATCGCCTTCCGCAAACGGAACGTGACCGACCCGGACGACCTGTCCTTCCCATAAGATCATATAGGGATAGCCCTCCGGGTACTGCACGTCACTTACGTAGATCTCGAAATTGTAATCCCTGTCGCCGTTGGTAAGGTTACTATGCACAACCATCGGTCGTGATATGTTGTTGTTATCATAGGTGAAAACATGGTAGCGAGCCGGATTCGGATCATCGCAGACTGACTCTATACCTATCTCGATCCAGTTAGCGGTCGTACCGATCTTTTTTCCAAGATGGGTCGTAAGAAACTGGCGTCTGGTGCCATCCGAGGAGCATTCCATCAGTCCGGGATGTACCCATCCATTAACACCCTGAAAAACTGTGTCAAACAGCCAGATGCCTGAAGAACACATCTTTACTGCCGAAACGCCATCCTCTGTCAGAGGATCTATCTCGCCGTACATCGAATAGTTCACCTCATCCCTTGCCTGTTGCAAAAGGGGCGATACCCGTTCGTCATCAGCCTCTGTCCATCCGTCAAGGTATGAAACTCGCGGCAGGCTACGGATTGCCTCGGCAATCTCTTCTTCGGAACATCCTTTGCTTCGGAGTTCGCTGATGAACGAGGGAGATCGTTCCTGAAGTGTTGCAGGATCCACGATGTCCAGCTTCTCAATATCGAGTGCCCCGGCATCCATTGCCATCGCCGGCACCATCACCACACTCACCAGCATTATCGCCAGGAGTGTGGAGAATGCCCGCAGTCCAATTTTTCCGTTCATCTGTTTTTCCTCCGGTTTTTCCCCGGAGGCGGGAAGAGCATACCTTCAAGTGCAGGAAGTGCATACACTTCCATTGCCTCCGGGCTTGCGGGGCGTGTCATTCGGGGCGTCAACCGGGGATGGGTGCCCCCGCACACAAGCGGGTACCGCATGCGGCACTCGATGCGATTCTGGGTCGTTAGAACATATAAAATCAGCAGTCATCGTTCGGCTGGAACCGAACACATCATAAACCTTCTTATGGCAGGACAATAATTCCTGCCCCTGGAGACAGGACCCGCCGTCGGGCGCCGGGATAATGGTCACGGCCCTGCCACGCTCGTCGAACCTCCCCCCACGGAACCGGGCACCGTCGCAGTTGTTCCCGGCAAAGACCGCCGAAAACTATTCCCCTCATACATCCCGGTTGCCGGCGCGGAGGCGTTGATCGTATTCTGCCGATTGGACGGGTCTGTTTTGAACAGACGAAATGCAAATATATACCACTGACCGTCTACGCCTGTCAGGACGCGGCCCGACCGACCAAAAACGGATCAGCCAGAACCCGAAGTTTTTCCCGGTCGCGCGAAGCGTCCCAGACCCCGCAAACATCTCCCAGTCGCATGATGATTATGTTCTCCGGCCAGTCCTCGAAATCCAGAAAGAAGACCGCTTCGTCTGCAAGGATCTCCTTCGGCGACCCATCGACGATATAACCCGTCTCGAATCTCGTGGGAGCAGGGAGATGCATCGCGACATAGGTGTCGTTTTGTTTCATGGCGTCCAGCTCAACCCGCGAGAACCCCATCTTATACTGACCACAGGTGCTCCGGATCTGCTCGCGGCACTCTGCTTCGATGGCAGGATACCCGGGATCTCCTGGATAGAGGATAACGCCCGGGTCTCCTGCATGATGAATCTCGATAAATGATGTATTCTCCCGGGGAACGCCTGTCGGGCGGGGTGTTCGGTTCTCCGGAACCTCCGTCGGTATCTCACCCGGCCCTTGCAGATCCGGGTTCGGGAGTATATGTATTCCAACCAGGACCAGCATGCCCGCGGCGGCACAGGTGATGACGAGGTACAGAATCTTCTTCATAGACTTTCGCTCCGAAAAAGAAGAGGAACCTGGGGCGGTCACTTTACCGCCGGGATACCCTCCCCAAGGTCGGGGGACGCGGGGATGTATCTGACGAATGCGGTTCCCCCGGTCTCATCCCGCACCTCGCCCCTGAAGATGTAGACCGGGACGAGGTAGGTAGGCTCATCCATCGCCGGTGCTTCATAATACCCAAGTTCGATCCCGGTGATAACCGCGGTCGGGCCTTTTCCGTCGACCGCCAGCCCAGTCGCCTTCAATTCTTCAAAAGCTTCCTGTGGCGTTATGACTGCTATCTCCTTCTCCGGGGCATAGTCTCTCCAGAGTTTGTAAACATTCAGGATATCCCCGCCGCCGCCGATCTCAGCCGTCAATTTCGAACCCACAACCGGCCGACCGTCGATTGTGCGGGAGTAAGAGACCTGGACGTCTTCAAAGGCGATACCGATCACCTCACCATCCTCGTTATACTCAACGATTTGGGGGTGGGCAACGCCACACAGGATTGCATCGGGGGGCATCAGCCCGGTCTCCTCCAGGTACTGTGTTGCGATCTGGATCGCCTCATCGTCCGAAGGAAGGCTTTCCGGCAGGTCTTTGTCGTTCGGGTTCATCCAACGGGGGATATCAATCAGAGCGACTCTCCCCGACTTCATATGAACCTCCAACGAGTGGGGTTCATCGGAGAGCAGCATCTGGTCGTACGATTCGCGCACCGTTCCCTTCAGGCCTATCTTCTCCGCCATCGATGAGACAAGTTCCGTCGTGATCTCCGGCTCCAGCACCCGATACAGGATAACCTCCGCAGGCGTCGGCGGGAACGGAACAGAGGCGGTGTAGGTGAAGTTTGCAGCACCCGCCGATTTCACGCCACCTATCTGGTTGGATTGACCACAGTCAGGTGTATGACTGTCGCTGAAAAACACGGGTATGCTGACAACGCAGATGACTCCAAGAAGCGCCAGGACACCGGCACTAACTCCAATTAGTTTCATGTTCATGTGATCACCTCAACACTGGTACGTACCGTACAGGAACGACGTTCCGGGTGTCCCCTGGCTCCCGTGCCCGTAGACATAATCGGACCAGCAGCCTTCTCGGGCAAGGGCTGCCGCATACGTGGTCGAAGGCTCTGTATCCTTCGCTGCAATGAACCATGCCGTGATGATCGGTTGGGTGGTCCACGTACCGACCATCCGGTGTACGAAGTTAGAGCCTCTGTCCGAGACATCGTGACATTCAGTATGGAACCCGGTCATCGAGTGTAGGCCGCCAAATGCATTGTACCAATTTGTATGGCTATTCTCGCGCAGAACAGTGCAGGCATCAATGGTAATCCAGTCCATCTGCGTGTTTCCCCAGAGAGCATCACTGTAACTCAGGAAGGTATCGTCTTGGGAGGAGGAAAATGCAAATCCTTCTGGGGCACCATGGCCCGAAAAGAACGCAAAATGTGTATCATCTGTGTAAATATAGTCTATACCGTTTCCGGACTTACTGGGATCTTTCCAGTGTCTTTCCAGGGCCTGACCATCGCCATAGATAAAGTCTCCCCACCAGGATGAGTCACCACCGAGCTGGTAGTAAAACCCCTGTGCGTTTTCATCATTGTGCTCCAAGTCGGATGGTGGGGGATAGTTGTTCACCCATTCTGCACAACAATAATAGTATGCGCTTGCGGGCACCATAACCACGCTCACCAGCAGCAGCGCCAGGAGCATGGGAAATGCCTGCAATCCGGTTTTTCCGTTCATTTACTTTCCTCCTGTAGTTTTCCGGAGGCAGAAAAGGCACATATTTAAGCACGCAGAACGCTTACGTTCCCTTTGCCTCCGGGCTTGCGGGGCGCGTCATCCGGGGCGTCAACCGGGGATGGACGACCCCCGCACACAAACGGGTACCGCATGCGGCACCTTACGCATTTTGAGGTCATTAAAACATATAAAATCAGCAGGCATCGTTCGGCTGGAACCGAACACATCATAAACCTTCTTATGGCAGGACAATAATCCCCGCCCCTGGAGACAGGACCCGCCGACACCCACAGTCCCGGACAGCCACACCCCTCCCCTCTACGCGGGCGAGGCGCCCTCTGTGCGAGGAACACGCCGCGATCCCGAAAAACCCCGCTCTAAAACCCGGGCAGGCTCCCGCTCGCTCACTGCACCCCATACCCCCCGAGCTGCTGTGTTGCACAATTCCATCAAAGGGTACCAATACCCGTATTGCTGTGGGCATTTGCTCAGGCCACCATGGCAACCAGCATGTTATAGCAGTTCATTTTCATCATCACCTCACGGAACATGCCCTCCCGTGACGTTGCCCGTACTCCTTCCCCGAAGATCCGTTTCACGCTGGAAAAGAGCCCTTCTGCCTTCCACCGCATCCCGTAGGTAGTTATCCACGACCACATTCGATATCCGCCCACTCTGATGCGTTCTCTAACACACTCCGCCCGATAGGGTGATCCGGTTGAGTGAGTTGCCGCATCGTTCCGGGTCTTGATGCCGGCGAGGATATTCCGTTTCTCGAGGGCATTGAAGAGCGAGTTCCGGTCATAGGCACCGTCTGCGAGCACCTGGAATACCGGGTGCTCCTCGCCGCAGTGCTGCTGCACCTGATCGAGGAGCGGGACGAACATCCGGTCATCCTGCACCGCTTCGTCGGTGACTTCAAGACCGAGAATCAGGTTGCTTTCGACGTCGATCATCGCATGCACCTTGATCCATCCGCGCCTGACCTTCCACTTCTCTCGCATCCACTCGCCCCGGTTCGTGACCTTGATCCCGGTGCTGTCGACGGCGATGATGACATCCTCGGCAAGGAGCTCGGGTGTTACCGTGAGCGAGAGATCAAGGAGTTTGATCCGGCGAAAGAGGGTGGTGTAGTCTGCCGCCGTGAGGGTGGGAATGAAGGTCGCGAGCTTCCGGGTAAACCCTTCCATCTGGCGATAGGGCATCTGCAGGAAGATGTGGATACAGGCCATCCACGCAATGAACGGTTCGGGATACTGATACGGCCGACCGCGCTTGCAGGTGTTCATCCGGTCGAGGAGCTCGTCCCACTGGTCGAGGAAGTCAAGGGAGAGGTAAAACTCACCTCGCCGAACCAGGCGTTCATTATATATACGCCAGTCGCGATTGTCGGGGTACGGCCGTCCCCAGCGTTCGTTCTTTGGCATGGATGACTGCCAGGGGCGACCGTCATCTTCACTTTTGCGGTCGGCTGACCAGAATTATTCAACACGGCACCCCGAGCAGAACCGTAAAGGGGTACCGGCACTCACCTTGATGAACCGGACGGAGTGGTGCCCTTATGAACGGTGCGGTCACGGATTTCCTGATAGTTGCAGACCAGATCTTCATTTTGGTCCTCCTGATCGCCGCGGGCTACGTCGCCGTCTCGACGAAGATCGTCGACCCCCGGGCCACCCGGGGGCTCTCGGGGCTCCTCATCAACATCACCATCCCGGCGCTGATCGTCGCCTCGATGCAGG
>PGYH01000200.1 GCA_002839575.1 Methanomicrobiales archaeon HGW-Methanomicrobiales-6 | reverse complement strand
TCCGTGTGATTCTTCCGGGCGACGTTGCCGTCCACCAGGTCGAGGATCGCCGAGACGAACAGGAGAAGGCTGCCCGCGAGGAAGTGGCGCCCGGCGAAGGCAAGTGCGCACGAAAAACCGAAGAGCACGGAGAGCACCGAGACCTGATTCGGCGTAACACCCAGGCGTATGAAAAAGGACGCGATTGGCTCCGTGTATTTGATGAATTTCGGCCGCAGGGAGGTTATATTCATCGCATTATTTATCAGCCCGTGAAGAGTTTAACCTTTGCTCTGCGGGGTGAAGCCGCAACACTTCACCCGGAATACCGTATACAGGCCAAAATCACCAGATTCATAAATCCCTCCGGCAGATAGATCAGCGGGAACGAATTCCAATGCCAGAACATGACAGGCCGCACGTGCTCATGATGTCAGAGATCACCGTCGACGGGAAGCTCACCCTGAAACGCGGGGCCTCAAGCAAGATTCTCATGAAGTACATGGCCCCAGAGACCGAGATCCTCCTTCACCAGACCCGGGCTAAATGCGACGCCATCATGGTCGGGGCAAACACCATCCGGATCGACAACTCCTTCCTGACCGTCCGGTTGGTGGAGGGGAAAAGCCCGCTCCGCATCATTCCGAGCAGCCGGGCGGATATCCCGCCGGATGCAAACATCCTCGGAACGGACGCGAAAACCGTCATCGCCGTCAGCAAGGCCGCGCCGGCGGAGAACATCGCCCGGCTCCGGGAACGCGGCGTCGATGTCGTCGTCGCGGGTGAGAAAGAGGTCGACCTGCCGGGACTGATGGGCATCCTGAAGAGAGACTACGGCGTCGACCGGATGATGATCGAGGGGGGGCCGACGCTGAACTGGGCGATGCTGAACCACCGCCTCGTGGATGAGATACGCCTAATTCACCTGCCGTTCATCGTCGGCGGCGCCGATACCCCGTCGCTCGTCGGCGGGATGCATATCGAGACCGAAGACGAGATGTTCCGGCTCGCTTTAAAACGCCATTACATGTGCGGGAGCAACCTGGTCACCGAGTGGGACGTGCTCTACAACTCCGCTTCCCGCGAGTAATCTTTTTTGACCGCCTAGATCATCACGTAGGGGTCGGCCTTCATGTACTCCCGGCAGACCGTCGTCGCGTAGTGGCCGGGAGGAAGCGTGAATTTGAGCCGGACGTCCGCACCGGAGACGTCCGCCTCCACGTCGGCGGAGAGGCCGATCGGCCGGAGGGTCCCGGCAAACGCCGTCTTTACGAACCGGGAGGCGCGCTCGAAGTCTCCGGCGTCGATGCCCGCTCTCTGCATCAGTTCCTGCAGGATCTCGTCCATCGGCCCGTGCGATACTACCGGTTCGGCTCCCGGGATGAAGAGGGCGATCCGGCACCGGCCGCGGCGGATCTGCATCAGAGCCGCCTGCCGGTTCCGCGCGGAGACGATATCCTCACGGCCGTTCACAAAGAGGAGCCGGTCGCCGACCTCAGGCTCGGTGAGCGGCATGCCGGCATCTATCCGGGAGGAAAGCGCGCAGTTGAAGAGGTAGGACTGGAACGCGCTCACGAGGAGCGAGAGGAGTTTCGGGGGGAGTGCCCGGAGCGCACCGGCGTAGTCGCCGGGGTTCGCGACGAGGTGGTTCGCCATCGCCCGTTCATAGGTCATCCAGATGGGGAGGTCGGCGAGGGCCGCCCGTGCATCGTGAGTCTCGGCGAAATGAGTCCGGGCGCGCTGTGCCTCTTCCGACTCCCGGGGGTATCCCCGGCCGATGTAGGTGGCCACGCCGCCTTCGTAGTCGCCCTTGAGGATCCGCTCGCCGACAAGGTGCGTGACCGGCCGGACGACGCCGAACCGCTGCAGCCCGTAGTAGTTCGGTATCCCGGCGGACGCCACCTCCGTCGCCGCCTGCACCCGCGCCGGGAGATCTTTTGGTATGCAGTCGCGGATGACGATATCGAACCGGTTGCCTGCGAGGGTCCCGAGGGCGAGCGAATGCTGCGATCGCCCGACGACCTCGAGTGAGATGTCTGCAAGGTGCACCTGCTCGACCACTTCGGGCGGGACATCATAGATCGATATGAACTGGGTAGTCACCGCGTTCTTGTCCTTGGTCCCCGCCCAGGCGATCCGCCGGTGGCTGATGCCGAGCCGTTTTGCGATCTCCTTGACCGCACGCTGGAGCTCCCAGTTCGTCTTGGTGAGCCGGCAGATGAGGTATGGGCCGTTCTGGTCGCTGATCGGGAGCGGGAGTTCTTCAACGACGAAGTCGGCGGGGCTTGCGCGGAGCCGCCCGCCGATGCCGGGAGCGTCGGACGCGTAGTAGCGCATCCCGAGGTCCTGCTCGAGGGGATAGGGCGAGGGCATCATAGCAGGGAGAGGTC
>PGYH01000019.1 GCA_002839575.1 Methanomicrobiales archaeon HGW-Methanomicrobiales-6 | reverse complement strand
GATCAGGAGGCGCCGTACTTGTTCGGTTACTTGTTCGGTTACTTGTTCGGTTACTTGTTCGGTTACTTGTTCGGTTACTTGTTCGGTTACTTGTTCCTCCGTCTCCTCTACGGCTTCGCGCTTAATTCCGGGTGAGATCTTCTCCGCAAGAAAAACAGTAAACCGAACTTTCATCCCGATCTCCTCGAGCACAGGCTCGGGCAGGTTCTGCTTCTCTGCCTCATCCAGAATACGGCAAAACCCGCTACCCCATTGCTCGATCAGACCCAGTTCCCGAAACACACGCGCGATGACGCGGTTGCGAATTTTAGATACGCCCTGTTTCACATCCTCAATGGTCATGCCCGGAAGCAGGATGCCCGGATTTTCTATCTCCACCCGGTCGTCATAGATAGCAACCCGCAGAGGCGCACCGATCTGCGAATAATCGGCATGTACTATAGCACCTGCTCTGGTTTCGAGTATTCACTGCAACCATGGATGAGCCCATTATGGGCCAATTGATGATCCCTTTTGACCTACGTTGATCCTCTACGATCCCTCTACCGTTGCATACCTCAGCGAGTAGCGCACGCCCGCTCCTGCCGTCCCCTCTTTACGGAAAATGCCTCGTTAAACAAGATCTGTAAGATCCCGCGTTGCAGTCGACTTCTTACCATTGTAGAGGTGCTGATACTCCTGATTTGAGATGGAGCCCCCGCTCTTCAGGTAGTGCAGGGAAGCAATCTGCCGCTCATTTAGCCCGAGCGAGTCGAGGCACTCTCCATATGCGGAGGACGGTTCTCACACCCGTGGTTATGGAAATAGTTATCTTTCTCCCCGGCGACCGTAGAATCATTGAAATGAAATAGTACTCCGGTGGAGGCTACCTGAATGAATTTGCGGCTCACTGATGATGAGATCGATGCGTTACTCAGAGAGGCCAAGCCGCTGCCGGGAGATTTCTCCAGGAGATTTCGCCCTAAAGAGAAGGGCGGCCATAAGGAGTACGAGATCGGTATAGAGGGTGCGAATCAATCCCGGTTCAGGTTGATATTCCGGCAAAGTCTATTCAACTCGCTGGACTTCTCCGTGATCCTCGGCTATATCATTCCAAACACAAACCAGGTGTTCCGGCTACGCCGATATAACGGGAAAAGTCACGAACACACGAACAGGCTTGAGCAGGAGAAGTTTTATGATTTCCACATCCATACTGCAACAGAGCGCTACCAGACCGCGGGCTGGAACGAGGATGGGTATGCGGTTCCGACAGACCGGTACCCGGATCACCACGGCGCGCTGAAGAGCATGTTCAACGACTGCGGGTTTGAGGGTTCAGCGGTAACCACGAAGGATCTTACCGACTGGGGGATATAACCGATGGCAATCGAGGCGATCGAAGAGGAGTTTCGGAGGAAGGTCTGCAGCCAGATCCATCTCCGCCCGGAGGGTATGAACCGGTATCGGGTCTTCACACCGTTTGTCTTTGATGATGGGGATAACCTCGCGATCGTCCTGAAGGATGAGGACGGCGCCTGGACGCTGACGGATGAGGGGCATACCCTCATGCACCTGACCTACTCGATCGATGCAAGGGAGTTAGAGCGGGGAACCCGCCAGAAGGTGATCGCGAGTGTGCTGTCCCGGTTCGGGCTGGAGAACAACCGGGGCGAGCTCGCTATTCGCATCACGGGCGACCGGTTTGGGGATGCCCTCTGGAGTTTCATCCAGGCGCTGATCCGGATATCGGATCTTACGTATCTGTCGAGATCGCGCGTTTACTCCACGTTCCAGGAGGATCTCCGTGCGCTCATCGAGGAGGCTGTCCCTGAGGGGCGCAGGGAGTTTGACTGGCACGATCCCGAGCATGATCCGGAAGGGAAATACACCGTTGACTGCAGGATCAACGGCATGCAGAGGCCGATCTACATCTTTGCACTCGCGAACGACGACCGGGTCCGTGACGCGACGATAAACATCCTGCAGTTCGAGAAGTGGGGGCGGCCCTTCGTCTCGGTCGGCATATTCGAGGATCAGGAGGAGGTCAACCGCAAGGCCCTCGCGAAGTTCAGCGATGTCTGCGATAAGCAGTTCTCAAACCTGCCGGGGAACAAAGACCGGATTATGCAGCACCTCCGGGATATGGCCGGGACGGCTTCCGGCTGAGGTTGCAGCGGCGTCCCGCTCTGCCCGGGGGAGGAATCCCCCTTTCGTCACGTGATAATACCCCCTGACCCGGAACGTCAGGCCGTCCCCTCCACGATTGCGATCTCCTCCTCGGTGAGCCCGTAGAGTGGGTACGCCAGTCGGTCGTGAGCGGCGGGGTGGTGGCGGTGATTGTGGGGGGGCTCGGGGGGGGTGAGGCTGCTGGACATAATGTCCCTGGTCCCTGCCGCCCTCATTGCACCTTGTTCTAAAAGGTTTTTCCGAGGGGATTGGATGGCACCTTACTTATTCGGACCGTTGTTATCGATCAGATGTTTCTGACGTTCTAGATCCAAAATTCAGGAGAAGAGACACCTCAAAAGTCAGATCGAAACCGCAACATTAATTATAGCCCTTGCAAAGGTCTTCAATAATCAGGTTCCGTGATTATATGCAGGTAAACTCTCCCGATGTTCAGCCGTTCAACGAATTACCTGAAGCTCTGGTTGAAGAATTGCTCGACCAGTGCGGATCGATGGGAGAGACACTTTCACATTCATTCCGAAGTTTATTCGATAATAAGGGCTCCATCCGGAACGATCTGGTTGAGAATGGTTTACTGAGGCATGACTCGGATCTGCTCACAAATCAATCATATCCAACAACCTGTGGCGTCGATGGTGCGTATACGCTGGAGAGGCTGCTTTCAACCGATATGGTTGCAGTAGCAGGAGTCGCCGTTGAAGGGCTGACCCCCCCAAGCGAGACCAGGCACTGGGAATACCCCCATCATCTCTGCGAGGTGCTGCCCGCCAGACACCACGATAAGACGGGCCTTGTCTCAAAGGCGATCATGCTTATGATGGAACTGGAACTAGCCAGTTCAGCTCCGCACGACGTCATTTTTCTCGACGGGTCATTCACCACGCCTCTCATCAATATCCAGCAAGCACTGTACACCATCGATGGAGTCGATAACCATCTCTCAGAGATCCTGCTCGAACGAGTGAAGACGACGATGGAGGCATACGAAACAATCGTCCATTCCCGGCGATCTGACCAACAATTTGTCAGCGTGCCCAAGTACACATCCCATAACCAGATAACTAAGATTCTCCTGAAAGAGGGCGTATATGAGGACCGGGCGCTCCTCTCCTTTGTACTGCATGCCGGCGAGTATATCCGGCCGTTTCCATTCAAGGTCCCGGATGGCTTGTGGTCTTTTGCAGAACCCCTTCTCAAGGAAACGGGGAATCTGAAGGCCATCATTGACGGCATGAGCAATCTCTACGTAGTGTACTACCGCCCGTATCTCCATTCGCCAACCTTCAGGTTGGAACTCCCCCGATCGGTTGCGACCGAAAAAAATCGCCTGAGTATGGTCTTCGAAGCGATCAGGTTGCAATGTGGCACTCCCGGGATCTTTGAGCCCTATCCCCTCTATCTGGCGGATAGAATGGTGAAACAGATGGGAAAGGTCATTCCTGCCATCAGGAAAGCAACGACACAGGAGATGCTGCAATTCTGGGACCAGGCAGAGGCTGAGGTGTATCTGCTGATGCACGGCTATCGAACGGAAATTGGACGCTGAGCTGATACCATGTCAGAGATCAAGGAAAATTTTGACCGCACAGAGAAGATCGGAGTCGTCGGATCGCCGTCCTCAACAGCGGGACTGAATATCGATATTCTCGGTACTGCGGTGAAGAAGCGCCTTGTCGGTAGTCTGAGTGTGTTTCACTACACGCAGGACGGTGAAGATCACTACGCTATGGGTCAGATCACCGAAGTGCAGATGCAGAACGTCTGGACCCAGGATCCGACGATGCGAGGCATTATCCGGCAGAAAGGCAGGGTGGATCCGATAACGGAGCGGCAGGACGTCCACACCGCCAATATGATGGTAAGTTCGGTCTTTTCGGATGGGAGCAAGGGGATCGAGCCGAGCTCGCTCGGTACGGTCCCTGCGACGGGGACATCGATCCGGCTGCTGGATCAGCCCTCCATGGAGTCTCTGTTCACGAACTATCGCGATGAGATGTTCTACTTAGGAAATGCCTACGGTACATCGATTCCAATGCCCATGTGGCTCAAGCATTTCGGGAAGTCCCAGGCGGGCAGCGGCGGTGTCGGTGAGGCATACCATATCGGGGTGTTCGGAAAGACGGGCTCCGGAAAATCAGTTCTTGCAAAGATGATGGTGATGGGGTATGCGAAGCACCCGTCAATGAGCATATTCATCCTCGACCCCCAGGGGGAATTCGCCGGCGATCTGGCAGAGGCTTCTCCTCTGCGAAGAATATTGGTTGAGAGGTTAGGCAGGAACGTCGAGATCTACGACCTTCACAACCTTGTCCTGGACGACAAAGAGTTGTTCAAGAGGATACTGGCCAACTCCGGATTCTTTGAAGAGCTCGGCATAATCATGGATACAAACCGGTATCGTGCAGCGAATGAGGTGCTGAAAGCGCTCCAGCCAAAGAAACGATCAGCAAAGAAAGGCGGTCTGAGCTCATTTGGTATCGATCCAGAATCGTCGTCACCTTCCGGGAGCACCCCGCTCCATCAGGCGCACACCCGCGAAGCGTTCGACCGGGTGTGGGATGCGCTCGGCCTGGAGCAGGTTCAGAATAACATTTACACATCTAAAGATACCCGGGAGAGGCTCAGTCTGAATTACGAGACTGCCGATCCCGACGAGTTCTACGAGCGCTGGAGAAAGGTTGCCAACCTCTTCTCGTATGAGCATAAGGTTCGCGGGGTGAAGATCCAGGATCTGGTCAAGAAGATAGGTGAGCGGCAGGGAAATACTATCATCATCGACTTCTCCGAGAACAACATCCCGCCGGACACCTACTGGAACGATTCAATCCGGTTCATCCTGATCGGGGAGTTCCTCAGGACGATCAAAAGCGAGGCGGAGGCGTCATATCGAGCGAAGCAACTGCTCAACTGCCTTGTGGTCATCGATGAGGCCCACCGCCTTGCACCACGGGAAGATCCTGAGACCGAGGATATGAATGTCGTAAGAAATTCACTCATCGACGCCATCCGCACGACACGGAAGTACGGCCTGGGCTGGATGTTCATCAGCCAGACACTCTCCAGCCTGCACCGTGAGATCATAAGCCAGATACGGGTCTACGTCTTCGGGTTTGGCCTGGGGTGGGGGACGGAGCGGTATGCCCTGACAGACATCATCGGGGGTGCTGAGGATGCGATCCAGCTCTACCAGATGTTCCGCGACCCCCAGAGTTCCCTTGGCGAACGCACTTACCCGTTCATGACCATCGGCCCCATTTCGCCGCTTTCGTTCTCAGGGACGCCGCTGTTCTTCAATGCACTGAAGTATCCGGATGAGTTTTTGAGGATGAATTTTGAATAATTTTTGCGTGATGTCGCCCTAGTACTCCCAGAATACTAATCAACATGCTTACCTATGTAACACTCTCTTTCCTAAGAATAACTCGTCATATGCGATTATAAGCTCCTGGCGGTCGAAAGGAGTTCTGGGTGACCAACAGAAGATATTTGACAAAGGAGGGAGAATATTCTTTCAAGGAGGGTAGGGCGCAGAGAGGATCTGAGGCACAACCCGCTCCGGCGTCAAGCATCTGCTCAAGAAGACCGGGATCCGCGAATACCTCATCGAACCTGGCGTATCTCAACACGAAATCAGGATCCTGAAAGAGGCAGCATGACAATGGACTAACAAAATGGCGCCAAACCGGGCTTTGAGAACAAGCTCTTTGAGATGGCTGACAAGCTGCGCGGCCATATGGATGCCTCCGAGTACAAGCATATGGTGCTGGGGCTCATCTTCCTCAAGTACATCTCCGACTCGTTCCAGGCGAGGTACGAGGAACTCAAAGCAAAACTAGAAACGGAGTACACCGACCCGGAAGACCGCGACGAGTATCTGGCGGCCAACATCTTCTGGGTGCCCTCCGAGGCCCGGTGGGAGAGTGTCCAGGCCCAGGCGCCGCAACCCCAGTCCCTGGCGAATCAAGTCTTGCGAAAGATCGGTGGGGCTTGCGGGTTATATAACCGCCTGATCCTGGTGGTGGGGTCGGCGGGAAACGGGAAGACGGGAGCCTTGCAAGAGGTGCAAGCCGCATGAATCAGGTGAAGACAAAAGAACAAGAGATCGAACAAGGTCTGATCAATAGGCTGGAAGAACTCAAATACACGCATCGCCCCGACATCCGCGATCGTGAAGCACTGGAGCAGAACTTTCGCGAAAAATTCGAAGCGCTCAACCGTGTCCGGTTCACCGATACAGAGTTTGCCCGGCTGCTGGAGAGAATCGTAAGTTCTGATGTTTTTACTTGTGCCGAAACCCTGCGCAATATCAACCATTTTGAGAGAGAAGATGGTACACCCTTGCACTATCAGCTTGTAAACCTCAAGGACTGGTGCAAAAACAGCTTTGAGGTAGTTAATCAACTGCACATGAGTACCCATAGCAGTTTTCATCGCTATGACGTAATTTTGCTGATTAACGGGTTGCCTCTTGTGCAAATTGAGCTTAAAAGTCTGCAGATCAGCCCGCGTCGCGCCATGCAGCAGATCGTCGATTACAAAAAAGACCTAGGCAACGGCTATACCAACACGCTGCTATGCTTTATGCAGCTTTTTGTGGTCAGCAATCGCTCCAACACCTGGTATTTTGCCAACAACAATGCCGAGCACTTCAAGTTTAATGCCGACGAACGGTTTTTGCCCATCTATCAGTTTGCCGACCCGGACAACAAAAAAATAACCAATCTTGATGACTTTGCTGAGAGATTTCTCGCCAAATGCACCCTGGCGGAGATGATCAGCCGGTACATGGTGCTCATCCAAAACGAGCGCAAGCTGATGATGATGCGACCCTATCAGGTCTACGCCGTCAAGGCCATCGTGGACTGCATCCACCAGAACCGCGGCAACGGCTATATCTGGCACACCACCGGCAGCGGCAAAACCCTGACATCCTTTAAGGCTTCCACCCTGCTCAAGGATAACCCGGATATCGAAAAATGCGTTTTCGTCGTGGACCGTAAAGATCTCGATCGTCAGACCCGGGAGGAGTTCAACCGCTTCCAACCCGGTTGCGTGGAAGAGAACACCAACACTGAAACCCTGGTCAAGCGGCTGCTCTCCGATGATTATGCCGACAAGGTCATCGTCACCACCATTCAGAAACTTGGCCTGGCGCTGGACAGTAACCACAAAAAGGAATACCGTAAACGCCTCCAACCGTTGCAGAACAAGCGCATGGTCTTTATCTTCGACGAATGCCACCGCTCCCAGTTTGGCGAGAATCACAAGGCCATCCGGGAGTTCTTTCCCAATGCCCAACTCTTTGGCTTTACTGGCACGCCCATTTTCGAGCAAAACGCCAGTTATCAGCAGATCGAAGGGCAACAGGCAAGCCTTGTCACCACCGCCGACATCTTTGAAAAGCAGCTCCACGCCTATACCATCACCCAGGCCATTGATGACCGCAATGTGTTGCGCTTCCATGTGGATTATTTTAAGGGTGAGGGGAATGCTCCCATAAAGCCCGGAGAAACCCTTGCCAAACAGGCCGTAGTCGAGGCGATTTTGGAAAAGCATGATGCCGCCACCAATGGCCGCAAGTTCAACGCACTTCTGGCCACAGCCTCCATCGACGACGCCATCGAATACTACAAGATATTTAAGGAAGTGCAGGATGCCAGGCTGCAGGAAAACGAAGATTTCCTGCCGCTGAACATCGCCTGCGTCTTCTCACCCCCGGCCGAAGGAAACAAGGATGTGGCCCAGCTCCAGGAGGATTTGCCCCAGGAAAAGGCCGACAACAAGCAGGACCCCGATCGAAAAAAAGAGGCCCTCAAGGCCATCATTGCCGACTATAACGCCCGCTATGGCACAAACAACGAGGTGGGCACCTTCGATCTGTATTATCAGGACGTGCAAAAACGCATCAAAGACCAGAAATACCCCAATAGCGATCTGCCCCGCGAGCAGAAGATCGACATCACCATTGTCGTGGACATGTTGCTCACCGGTTTTGATTCCCAGTATCTCAACACCCTGTATGTGGACAAAAACCTGAAATACCACGGACTGATTCAGGCCTATTCCCGCACTAACCGGGTACTCAACGACTCCAAGCCCTATGGCAACATCCTCGACTTCCGTGCCCAAAAGAATGCCGTAGACGAGGCCGTCGCCCTCTTTTCCGGCGAGCATCCGGATCGCGCCAAAGAAATCTGGCTGGTGGACCCGGCCCCAAAGGTCATCGAAAAGCTGGAGAAAGCCACGGAGGCGCTAAAAGAATTCATGCAAAGCCAGGGGCTTGACTGCAAACCCGAAGAGGTGCCCAACCTCAGGGGTGACGAGGCCAGGGCCGGATTTATCAATATTTTTAAAGAAGTGCAGCGCCTGAAAACCCAGCTGGATCAATATACCGACCTGGGGGAAGAGGAGCGGCAAAAAATAGCGGCTCTGCTCCCCGAGGACGATCTGCGTTCCTTCCGAGCGCAGTACCTGGAAACAGCAAAACGTCTCCAGGAAAGGCGTGACAAGGGGGGCGCAGACCTTCCCGGCACGGTAGAGCAGCTTGACTTTGAGTTTGTGCTGTTTGACTCGGCGCTCATCGACTACGACTACATCATGAAGCTCATCGCCCGCTTCAGCGAAAAGGGGCCGACAAAGCAGAAGATGACCCGCGAGCAGCTCATCGGCCTGCTCTCATCCAGCGCCCGGCTTTTGGATGAACGCGGCGACATGAAAGAATACATCGACACGCTTCAAGAGGGCCAGGGCCTGAGCGAGAAAGAGATACGGGAAGGCTACGAGGTCTTTAAAGCGCGCAAGCACGCCGAAGCAGTGGAAAGCATTGCCCAAAAACACGATCTTTCTGCAGAGGCCCTGCAAGGCTTTATCGACCATATCATGAACCGCTACATCTTTGACCCCGACGCCCTGACAGAGCTTTTTGCCCCCCTGGGCTTGGGCTGGAAGGCGCGGGCCAAAAAGGAACTGGTGCTGATGGAAGACCTGACCCCGCTCTTGCGGCGTCTGGCCGGCGGCCACGAGATCTCCGGGCTGGAGGTGTACGATGCCTGAGAAAAAGAAGAGCGTGGTGCCGCGCCTGCGCTTCCCCGAGTTCCGGGATGCGGGGGAGTGGGAGGTGAAGAATTTCTATGATCTATTAGAAGATGTTCTTGATTTCAGGGGTAGAACACCGAAAAAACTTGGAATGGATTGGGGCGGCGGGAATATTGTTAGCCTTTCAGCTAATAATGTGAAAAATGGATATATTGATTATGGTGCTGAATGTAAATTAGGTAGCGAAGATTTATATGAAAAATGGATGGGAAAAGTTAGTCTAGAAAAGGGCGATATTGTATTTACGACGGAAGCTCCACTAGGCAACGCTTTATTAGTCCCTGATTCACAAAAATACATTTTAAGTCAACGTGTTGTTGCATTTAAAATAAAAAAAGGAGTAAATAATGCTTTTATTGTTCAGCTTATTTGGAGCAGTCAATTTCAAAATAAACTTAAAATGTTATCAACAGGCTCTACTGCTAAAGGTATAAACCAAAAAACTCTAAAAAGAGTTAGAGTAAAGATTCCTAAAATGAAAGTTGAACAACAAAAAATCGCCGACTGTCTCTCCTCGCTGGACGAGGCGATCGACCTTGAGGCGCAGAAACTCGACGCCCTCAAGGCCCATAAAAAAGGCCTGGTGCAGCAGCTCTTCCCCCGCGAGGGCGAAACCACTCCCCGCCTGCGATTCCCCGAATTCCGCGATGCGGGGGAGTGGGAGGTGAAGCAACTAAAACATATTTCTCCCGCTATATTTGACGGAACCCATCAAACTCCAAACTATACTGAAAAAGGAGTTCCTTTCTTTAGTGTTGAAAATATTGTTAGTGGGAACGAAAATAAATATATCTCAAGGGAAGATTATATAATCGCGACAGTTAAAAATAAACCGGAAAAAGGGGATATCTTAATAACCCGAATAGGAAATATCGGATTTTCAAAAGTGGTAGATTGGGATTATGAATTTAGCATTTATGTTACTCTTGCAGTAGTTAAGAAATCAGAGTTATTCAACTCTCAATATTTGCATTGCTATTTTCAGTCAGAATATTATCAAAAAGAAATACTTAGCAAGTCATTATTGAGTGCGATTCCTTGCAAAATTAATATGGATGAATTGCAAAAGACGAAAGTTCTTTTGCCCTCCCTCCCTGAACAACAAAAAATCGCCGACTGCCTCTCCTCGCTGGACGAGGTGATCGACCTTCAGACGCAGAAACTCGACGCCCTCAAGGCCCACAAAAAGGGCCTGATGCAGCAGCTCTTCCCCCAGGAGGCGGGTTAGGCCATGGCGGGCAGCATCCACACCTCTCCCGACCTCGATGCGCTGGCGCGGCATCTGCGTGAGCAGGAGAAAAAGGTACGTGAGCAGGAGAAAAAGGTGCGTGAGCAGGAGAAAAAGGCTATTCTCATCTTCGCCTACAACGGCACCGGTAAGACACGCCTTTCCATGGCCTTCAAGGATCTGGGCAAGAAAGACGAGTCGCGCGACACCCTCTATTTCAACGCCTTCACCGAGGATTTATTCTCCTGGGACAACGATCTGGAGAACGACAGCGAGCGGATGCTGCGCATGAACACCGCCTCGCATTTCTTTTCTGGCCTGGCCGAGCTGGAAATGGAAAGCCGCATCCGCAGTTTCCTTAATCGCTATGCGGATTTTAACTTTGATATCGACTATGAGGCAGCCCGTATCCGCTTCTGGCGCGAGATGCAGGAGAACGCAGATGGAGAGGAAGAACCCGTTTTGATCAAGATCTCCCGCGGCGAGGAAAACATCTTTATCTGGTGTTTCTTTCTTGCCGTCGCCCAGCTGGCCCTCGACGGCCAGGAGGCCTATGACTGGGTGCGGTTTATCTATATCGACGATCCCATCTCATCCCTCGATGAAAACAACGCCATCGCGGTGGCTGCCCATCTGGCGCAACTGATAAAAGGCCAGGATCGGATCAAGGTGGTGATCTCATCCCATCATACCCTGTTCTTCAACGTGGTTTGCAACGAGATGAAGAAGACGGCGCAGCGCTATTTTCTGAGCCACGACTCAGATGGTTACCACCTGCGCAATACCAACGACACGCCCCGCTTCTATCATGTGGCCATGCTCAAGGAGCTGTACGAGGTGGCGAAGTCCGGAAATCTGTATACCTACCACTTTACTATTCTGCGCAGCATCATGGAAAAGACTGCAACTTTCCACGGCTTCAACAATATAGGCGAGATCATCAAAAGCAAGTCGGACGACCAGGACGGGACGCTTCACTACCGTTATGTCCAACTTCTGAGCCACGGGAACTATTCCCTGTTCGAGCCAGTGGAGATGATGGAAGAAAACAAACAGATCTTCCGCAAAATTTTGTATGACTTTATGAACAATTACCGCTTCAACCCGGAGCTTTTTCCGGGAAGTGATACACTGGAGGTTATTACATGAACGGAAACGACAAAACACGACTTGGCAAAACCTTGTGGGCAATTGCTGACCGTTTGCGCGGATCGATGAATGCCGATGACTTCCGCGACTATATGCTTTCCTTTTTGTTCTTGCGCTACCTCTCGGACACCTACGAGGATGCTGCCCAAAAAGAACTGGGCGCGGAGTGGCCAAAGCTAAGCGAGGACGACCGCCGCTCGCCCCTGACCGTGTGGTACGCACAGAATCCGGACGATATCAAGGAATTTGAAGCGGTTATGCGCCGCAAGGTGCATTATGTCGTCAAACCGCAATACCTGTGGAGCAGCATCGCAGAGCTGGCACGCACGCAGGATGATGATCTGCTGCATACTCTGCAAAAAGGTTTCAAGTTCATCGAGAATGAATCTTTTTCCAGCAATTTTCAGGGTCTGTTCTCGGAGATCAATCTCGATTCTGAAAAGTTGGGCAGAGATTACAAAGCACGTAATGCCCGGCTCTGCACCATTATTCAGGAAATTGCCAAAGGGCTTGGGGAATTCCCTTCAGACCGTGACCTGCTTGGCGATGCCTATGAATACCTGATCGGACAGTTTGCCGCAGGCTCAGGCAAAAAGGCCGGGGAGTTCTACACCCCACAGCAGATCTCCAGTATTCTCTCGGGTATCGTCTCACTGGATAGCCAGGAACCATCCACGGGGAAAAAACAGAAACTCAATAGAATTTTGGATTTTGCATGCGGCTCCGGTTCGCTGCTACTCAATGTGTGCCGGCGCATGGGAAAGCACGGCGTGGGCAAACTCTACGGGCAGGAAAAGAACATCACCACCTACAACCTGGCGCGCATGAACATGCTGCTGCACGGGGTTAGAGATACGGAATTCGAGATTCATCACGGCGATTCCCTGCTCAACGACTGGGACATCCTCAATGAAGAGAATCCAGCCAAAAAGATCGAGTTTGACGCGGTGGTGGCCAATCCGCCCTTCAGCTACCGCTGGGAACCAAACGAGGCACTGGCCGAGGACTTCCGTTTCAAAGGCTATGGGCTTGCGCCAAGGTCCGCCGCTGATTTCGCCTTTCTGCTGCACGGTTTTCACTTTTTGCACCGCGAGGGCACCATGGCCATAATCCTGCCCCATGGGGTGCTGTTTCGCGGCGGCGTCGAGGCCAAAATCCGTAAAAAACTTCTAATTGATGGCAATATTGATACTGTCATCGGTCTTCCGGCCAAGTTGTTCTATTCCACCGGTATCCCGGTATGCATCCTGGTACTGAAGAAATGCAAAAAGTATGATGATGTCTTAATTATCAATGCCAGCGAACATTTCGAAAAGGGTAAACGGCAGAACATGCTGCTTCCCGAACATATTGACAAGATCATAAATACCTATCAGTACCGCAAGGAAGAAGAGCGCTACTCCCGCCGGGTATCCATGGAGGAGATCAAGGAAAACGACTTCAATCTCAATATCTCGCGCTATGTCAGCACCGCCGAACCTGAGGAGTCTGTGGATTTAGCGCAGGTGCATACAGAACTCACCAGGCTGGCAGGTCAGATCTCCAAATCCACCTGGAAACATAATGAATTTCTAAAGGAACTCGGTTTGCCAGAGTTACCATATCCCGAGAGTAGGAAAGGTTAGGAATGGGCAAGCCGCTTTTCAAGTCACTGTGCACCAAAGGGCATATATTGCGGTATACGGCTTCGTCCTGGACCAATGGATCGCTTTGCGCGAGGTACTCGGAGAACTGGATTCGAAGCTGCGGTTCGCGTCTTTCGCAGGTCTGTGATCACAGACGATACCTTTCGTACTTTTTTTCGTTCACCCGCCGCGGCTCCCCTTTATCCTGTCTGGTACTCACGCTCTCCTGATGCGGGGGCGTTTTTTTCGTGCCGCCGCAGGCTCAAAGAGCAACAGAAACGGATAGGGTCTGCTGAGTTCCAGAACACCATGTTCAGTTACAAGATCGATGGACGGTATTGAACAGTATGTTTCAACCCCTGAATTGCACAGCGAAAACGAGATCGGACAGGATCCGCCGCCCCCGGGCCAGGCCTGGGCGGTCGGTCAGGGTGACCAGAACGAAGGAAGCGGCCTCTACAAGATTGAAGTCACGGTTACTCCAGGTTCATCCATCCGCCTGATCAATGTAAAGGCACCCTCTGGACTTCGTGAGGGGCTCCGCGCTGCAGAACAGGTTCTTTACACACAGGCCAGGTCGCTTATAGGCGACCGGGATCCAATGGGAAGCGAATTTTCTGTTCAGGTCCGTGCACTCACCGCGGTAAAAGGGGCGTCATCGCTGGGAATGCCGCTCCTTCTTGCACTCTGCTCCGCGGCGCTGGGCAGAAGCCTCAAAGCCGGTGTGGTCGTAGCGGGGGTATAAGTGTGTGGGGGAGATGGTCGAACCGGTCTACAATGCACTGGATATGGCGGAGTTAGCCGCGGAAAACGGGGCGCCAGCAATCCTGCTTCCAGTATCCAGCCGGAGGCAACTCAACGAGATGTCAGATGACCTGGCGTCCCGGTTGATGATCATCTACTATAAGGATCCAAGGGACGCTCCGTTCAAGGTTCTTGATGAGTGAGATTGCCGGGCAGGTTGCCGCTCCCAGAACAAGTTTGATTATACTACCCCACCAATCCCCTCTTATGACCCACTGGATCGCCTCCTCCAACCGGGACAACTGGAAAATCCTCGAAAAGAAGCACATCTGGGGAGTACCCAAGCGGAACAAAACCCTCATGCAACGGGTGAAGTCCGGCGATACGATACTCGTGTATGTCCGGCAGGAGAAAGAGGGCGACACGATCCTTCCCTCGGCGATAACCGGGGCCTACGAGGTCATCTCCGAGCCCTACGAAGACCACACCCGCCTCTTCGTTACCCCGCCGCAGATGGGCGACGAGGTCTTCCCCTACCGCATGAAGGTCCGGCCAATCAAGGTCTTTGCCGAGCCGCTGGAGTTCAAGCCGCTGATCGGGGATCTCAGATTCATCACGAACAAGACGATGTGGAGCGGCCACCTTCGCGTCGCCATGCGCGAGATCCCGGAGGAGGACTACCGGCTCATCCTCAGGCGGGCCGGAGTGGAGGCGTAACCGATGTCCGAGATCACCGGCGTCACCTTCCCGGTCCCGAAACAGTATATGAAACGCTTCTTTGCGGAGGGAAAGACCGTCTTCATCAAACCCGCCACCGTCTTCAAAGACCTTCGGAGCGGCATGAAACTCGTCTTCTACCAGTCCCGCGAGGACACCGGCTACGTCGGGGAGGCGACGATCAGGCGGATCGTCATCAACGAAGACCCCCTCGCGTTCTTCGAGACGTTCGGGGACGCGGTCTTCCTGACGAAAGAGGAGGCACGCGCCTACGTCGAAAACCAGGAGCGGTGGCAGGGGGTCAGGGTCAGGAAGGAGGCGCCCCGAAAGCGGCCCTGGATGGCACTGGAACTTGAGGGGATCCGGAAGTACGATACGGTGAAGAAGCCGGAGCGGTTTGTGCCGGTCGGGGGGAAGTACCTGCGAGAGTGAACCCATGGGCGACATCCGCATCTTTCGCATAGACGGGCCGGAAGCCTGCGAACTTAAGGGGTCTTCGGTCGCACTCGAAAAATCCCTCCAGGTCTACATCGAGAAGAACCTGGAGCAGCTGCTCGGGATCACGTTCCTCGAGAGCGAATACTCCACCGGAAAGACGCACGGCGGCCGCATCGATACCCTGGGGATCGATGAGAACGGCTTTCCGGTCATCATCGAATACAAGCGGGCCATCAATGAAAACGTCATCAACCAGGGTCTCTACTACCTGGACTGGCTCCTCGATCATAAAGGCGAGTTCGAGTTGATGGTTCTCAAAAAGCTGGGCAAAGCCTACGACGAGAAGTTAGACTGGAGCAACCCGCGGCTCCTCTGCATCGCCGGTGACTTTACGAAGTACGATGTCCATGCAGTCCAGCAGATCAACCGCAACGTCGAACTCATCCGTTACCGGCAATTCGAAGACAACCTCCTGCTGTTAGAACTCGTGAACGCGACCGCTGCACAGAACGCCGCTACTGCCCTGAGCACCACCACAAAATCCAGTGAGGGCACCGGGCTGAAACCGGCCCGCACTGCACCGTCATTCTCTGAAAACCTTGAACGTTCGGATGTAGCCCTTCAGGACCGCGTCGAGGCGTTGAAGGCTTACATCGAGGCGCTCGGGGACGACGTCCAGACAAAGGTGCTCAAGTTCTATGTGGCCTTCAAGCGGATCAAGAACTTTGCCTGTATGACCATAGGCGTCCAGAAAAGAGAGATTGTCATCTGGGTAAAGATCGATCCAGATACAGTTGAAATTGAGCCGGGATTCACCCGGGACGTAAGAGAGATTGGTCATTACGGCACCGGAGACCTGGAAATACTGATCCGATCGGATGCAGACCTGGAGAAAGCAAAGCCCCTGATCCTGCAGAGTTACGAGGCGAACTGATCACAAGGAGCAGAGGTGCACGACCATGCGCTGCCCTGGGCCCGCTTCAACAACCCGGGCTATAAAGAGAAGGTATGCCACAAGTGCGGGACCAAGCATACGACGACAAAGACCCGCCCGGTCTGCAATGACTGCTACAAGACCTACTATCGGTGAGGGTAGACGATGAGGGAGAACTCTCCGCCGGCAGGTGACTGCTGCAACGGCCTCTTCGATGCGTTTGAGTTTACGCGGTTTCAAGATGCAGAACCGCCGAAGCGAAAAGGAGTCTACGTCATTCGGATTCACCGGCGTGGAACTCCGGCAGAAGAAGTCCACGATAAGGCCATCGCTCTGGCCGAGTCAATCGGCTGGGATGTGGCAGGCCGGTTTCTTTGCAGCCGGTTCGACCGGCTCTCAAAGATCGGCGACTGCCCGACGATCTACATCGGGTCAGCGGGGACATACGCCGGAAGCAAGAACACCCTCAAAGGCCGGTACCTGGAACTTGCGACCCGTCATACCGCCAAATATCCGATATGGGCGCTTCTCTCTTCTGGGTGGGAGCTGCAGTATGGGTGGATGGTCGTCGACGAGAACCCTGGAACTGCCGAGGAGGCTTTGAAAGGGCAGTACCGAAAGGCGCACGCCGGGGAGCTGCCCGCGCTGGTGAGCCGGTGAGCGGGGCTCGTTGCTCTCGCCTGTAATGGCAAAGACACTGAGGACATTACGACAAATTAGTCCTCAGTTTCTCCTGGAAGATCCGGGCTGATCTCAATTAAGGCCGGAGTTTGACCATCTGAACGTGCTCAGAGATCTCTTTAATGAACTTACTCATAGAAGACTCCTGGGTATACAACACAACCGTCTCTTTGCCCCGGGTTACGGCAACGTAAAAGAGCCTTCGTTCTTCCTCCTCGCGATCCTTTCTACGTCCATTTACTGCAGGATCATAGATATCAGGGTTCTGCAACTCGCAGGGGAAGCCATAAAGGCCCTCATCAACGCTTAGAATAATCACTACGCGAGCCTGCAGCCCCTTGCTCCTGTGTACCGACATAAAAGGCACGGAATTGAACTTCTGTGTCTCAGTAGATATCGGTACACCTTTTGAGCGTGCGTAGCGAAGGATCTCATCACGAAGGAGAGGACGATTGAGGATTCGTGATAAGACCATGATCTCACCGGGCAAATAGCCATCATTCAACAAAGATTCGATATAATCAACGCAGTGATGTGCCACCTGGCGATAATATCGATATGCATTTTGCTCTCGCACTGCTATAACCCAGACTGCTACGGTTTCCGATTGATCGAAGGCAACGGTCTCCTTTTTCAACTGAACATCACCATTATGGCATATGATCGCCGCACCTGTTTTGACGATGGATGCGCAACTGCGATAATTGACTGTTAGATCAGTCCTCTGGGGATGAGCGAAATAATCCGAGAATCGCACAAAGTAATCCACATTTGACCCGGCGAACCCCATGATGCTCTGCCAGTCATCGCCGACACAGAATAATTTGCAAGCAGGATTCTTGTCCATAAGAACTTTGATCAGTTTATATCGCTGAGCGCTGATGTCCTGGTACTCATCCACCAGAATGTGATCGAACGTATCCCTATAGAGGCCATCATTATCGTGTAACGCTCTTACAGCGAGATTGATCATGTCCGAAAAGTCGATGAAATCGTTCGAGCGAAGGTATTGCTCATAGTCCTTGTAGATCTTCAGAGCGACCCTGGCAAATGCCAGTTGCCTCGAGCTCCACGGCTCATCCTGCAGCCTCTGCTCGATCTCATCCGGTGTTAGATTGTATGTTTTAGCGATGGTGATAAAATCCGCTATTTGTCCCCGAAGTGAGTCGATAGAATCCCGACACTCTTTCCAGACTTTGTCGTAGATGTTAGGATAGGGAAGTGGAGTAATCTCAAAGGAAGTACCCGGGTTTCGGTCGTGAAGTGCCTGCAGTAGTTTTTTTGAGAGTACTTCCTCAACGGGGGTGTTGCGAAGCTCCCAGTGACAGGTCTCAACCAACCCATATTCATCTTGTGAGGCAAACCGCTCCTTTTTCAATGTCATGCCTTTTTGGTAGGCCGCAGACGGATCCTCTCCCTCAAACCAATCGGGAACCCTACCGTTCTCATCCACAGCCCAATGTTCAATGTATAGCTGGTATTGAGGGAGATAGAAGTCAGGTTTGGGAATTGAAATTCCGCCGTTTTCGTTGACATACTGCATCCATTCAGCAGGTGTTTCATACTCAACGGAGATCTCCTCTCCATTAATGGCGTGAGTAAGTAGAAAATTCAAGATACTTCTCTCCGCTTCGCTCTTTACAACGACTCCATTGAGGGCAGTATACGTTAATCCACGCATATACTCATAGAAGTCCTTCCTCTCTTCAAAATCCACTTCATTCTGCAGGACTTCAGCATCATCATAATATTCCATGTAGCGGGTTACCAGTCGCTGGAAGTCTTCCGATTCCAGCCCTTTGACATAGAGGGTTGCAATGAACCACCTATACCCGTGCTCGGGGTTGTCCCCGGAAAATTGTAACCGTGGAACAGCACGGTTGGCATCCAGGTATGCCTTCTCAACAATCTCTTTGCCGAGTGCGTGAAACGTCTTGATCTTCACTTCCGCACCAAAGCGTTCATAGAGTCGATATCGCATTTCACTGGCAGCTTTGTTCTGATAGGCAAGTGCGAGAATTCTGTCGGGATGAATTGTGTCCGGTTTGCGGTCTAGAAGATATGCAATGCGCGTGATCAGAACCTCTGTTTTCCCCGAACCTGCACCCGCGACAATGAGATTGTGTTTGTCGTCGATGATAACCGCACACCTCTGATTATGATCCAATGGAAAAGGAGCTTTTCTGAAGAGGTAGTCATACTCTCGCAATCGCCGTTCGACGAAATGATCGTTAAACTCCCGTATGTACCTTTGAATCTCCATAACTCGCAAGCGTGCCGCTTCCGCTTTACGGACAAAAGCATCTGGAAAAATATCGCTCCAGGTCAGAATTTGGTCGCAGATCTGAAGTTGCTCAGAAACAGTCTCCTCGTACTCAGAGAGCATGACATAAGTCAGGTAAGTATCTCTGGCTTTGATTTGGGCCAGTAGTGACCCCGCCTCCTGAATAATCCTGTCAACGCGATGTTCGGAATCCTGTAATAATCTTTCAACAAACTGAGCATTGAATGCCCTGACCTGTCGTTCAATTTCTTCGATCCGAGAGAGGCACTCGTTCACATGATGGTTAAATGTGTCCGGAAAGAGATCACTCCTTTCTCTGATAGGTTCGTAGGCACATAGGTACCCGGAGAGACATTTTTCGTAATCCGACCGCTTGAAATGAGGTAAATTGGTATCACTGTCTTCAATCTGGGCAAGCAGTGACTCTGCTTCTCGCACGCTCTCGGTAACCCGGCACTCAAGGTCATGCAGCGTCTCGTCACGAAGAACAGATAGCGTCTTGATTCGATTTCGAGTAATAAAAAACAAAAATATTCCGATAATAAAGGGCATCAACAATATGCTGATTTTAAGTCGAGCCTTTTGCACCTCGATCTCACGTAAAGTGCTATTAAACTCTTCGAGTTCTTTGTTTAAGTCCATTTGAATGCGTTCCTCGGATCATCTCGGTTCTATCGGGTGCTATCAAAGGGCCAGTGATGGTTTTACATATGAAATGCCCTTGCTGCCAAAACAAACCATAATTATGCTGAATAGACCATCTGGGACGTTTAACTTTTCGAAATAATACCAGTAACGAAAGTTCGGTGAAATTGAATTGGCCCGGGATCTAACCCTGATTTGGCAAAAGGAGACACACGACCATGGATCTCTTAGCGTTTATTGCAGATTATCCGTCCGGCCAGGAGAATGGCATGAAGATCCTCATCGTCAGGTACCTCAACCAAGCAATGCTCCTAGAAGTCCTCTAACTGGCAGGAGCCGAACCGTATGAACGCACCGATGCACGTAAGACACATCAGATCAACTACAAGACGATCCCCCACGACCCTATAATGAAACCGGCACTCATATCACCCCACTCTCCTATTTTCTCTATATCATCATGGATCTCGCCCAGTACCGCCGGATCAACACCATCATCGAGCGGGACAGCGCCGACGCGACCTACAAGTACGCCCTCCTCCGGGGCGTCATCGAGATCTGCCAGCAGTCCTCGCACCTGCGGGAGGACGACGGCGATCAGGTCTCGTTCCCCCTCGGTCTGCTCATCGAGAAGTGGCTGCTCTACTACTATCCCATCTTTGCAGCCCCGGCGTTCATCCCGCAGAAGAACGGGGAGACGCCGGACCCGGAGACCGGCAAGGCCGTCTCGTTCCGGAAGCACTTCGTGCCGGTCATCGACTACTACCGGGACCGGGGCGGGATCTCGGTCTTCTACAACGACTATGCCCGCGGCACCATGCCGGCCGGGATCCAGCCCGCGTTCCGGACGCTCGTGAAAGCGATCCGGAAGACCATCACCGAGATGCCGATGAAGCACCTCGGGTACTCGCAGTCAAAGGAGCACTACTCGGTCTTCGACTACGACCGGCCGCTCTACCGGATCTCCGGCGACAGCCCGGTCGACCGGGCCTCCCTGATCGAGAACTCCGGCCGGTTCTCCCTCTCCCGCGACCTCTGCACGGTCTTCGAGCACTTCGGGGGGTTCATCTCCGGAGAGGAGAGCCTCTTGAAGAAATGGGCCGAGTTCACCGCGGCCGCGGACAAGACCGGGACCGTCACCGAGGAGAGCATGCTCTCGCTGCTCACGAAGACCCCGACGACCGAGCGGGCGATCGCGGATGCAAGGACCATCTACCGCTCAGTCTTTGCGGAGGAGGGGACGCTCACCTGCGTCTGGTCGGGGAAGGCCATCTCCTCGCCGGAAGCGATGCACATCGACCACGTCCTCCCGTTCTCGGTCTGGAAGAACAACGACCTCTGGAACCTCCTCCCCGCTCTTGACTTCATCAACACTAGAAAACGCGACCGCATCCCCGACCCTTCGCTCCTCGAATCCCGGCGGGACTGCATCATCGGCTACTGGGACCTCCTCCACAACCACGCCCCCCGCCCCTTCGAGCGGGAGATCGCGGTCTCCCTCCTCGGCCTCGAAACACCGGGGAGCGGCTGGCAGGACCGGGCGTTTACGCACCTCGCCGAGAAGTGCGCCTACTTAATCGACGTCCGGGGGTACGCGGCATGGACCCCCTGACCTGCCCGTT